>JAUWNK010000039.1 GCA_030612685.1 Desulfobacteraceae bacterium | reverse complement strand
CCCGGCGGGGTAATGCGACTTTTTCTTTCGCTCCGAGGCTGCCGGCCTGGTCTTTTCTCCGACTTTTTTACGGGGGACTCTTCCCCCGCCGAATTGCCCCGACTTGTCGGTAAAATGCGGCTTCCCCCTATGATAAGTCATGAAAAGGACGGCGGCCTCCCGCCAGTCACTTAATAAAAGGCCTCATTACCATTAAAGCTAACTGCGAGACCTTACTATCTCGTTATCTCTTACAAATTCCTGCATAATGAGATTGTGAAGTTTGGGGCGGAAATCTTTTATCTTTTCATTTGACCGACTTGGATGGATCCGGTTCGTTAGAAATATTACTGTTATATTTTTTTCTAAATCTATCCATACCGAGGTGCCGGTAAATCCCGTATGACCTACACTACTTGAGCTAAAGTGATCGCCTGAACTGGAATTCTCTACTGATGGTGTATCCCATCCAAGGGCACATGTCGACTCCGGGACAATTCCCTGCCGGGAGAAGAATGCCCTGACAGTTTCGGTCTTAAGTAGTCCTGAACTGTCACCATGATAGATTTTAACTAATGTATTGGTCAGGGTAAAGATATCCTGTGCTGTTCCAAAGAGCCCAGCATGACCGGAATACCCTCCAAGGGCATAGGCATTTTCATCATGAACATGGCCTTGAATAATTTCCTTTCTCCATAGGCAATGCTCTGTAGCTGCATATGAGTCTTTTTCATTCAGCGCATCACTATTTATGTGATCAAGATAAAGGTTTTTAAGCCCAAGAGGGTGGTAGAAAGTAGAGTTGAGAAGTGATGATAAATCCTGGCCAGTAATTATTTCTATGATCCACTCTAAGAGCATGAATCCTAAGTCACTATAAAGCGATACCTTTTTAGGTTCTGCATACAATGGTTCTTCCATAATTAATCGCCTTAAAATAGGCTTTCTCTCTTTTGTTGGGTATTTTGTAAGTTCCAGATAAAATGGTTTCCAGTCCGTTAGTCCTGCTGAGTGGTTTAAAAGAAGGCGTGGGGTTAGAGCAGCTTTGTCTTTCCAGGGGAACGGACTTATGATGGATGAAATGGTTATATCAAGGCCCAGCAGATCTTCGTCCACGAGTTTCATGATAGCCAAAGTGGTACTTAGTGGTTTGGTCAGGGAGGCCAAATCAAAGATCGTTTCTTTTTCCATAGGAAGGGGTTTCGGGGTCAATGCCCTTTTGCCTGCATTATGGAAAAACACGATATCATCCTTTCTTGCCACCAGAAGAACGAAACCTGGATAAACTTTTTGCTTCAAGCCTTTTTTTAGAAACTCGGTTATTTTATTTGTCATTTGTCATTAAACCCAATAAACACTATGAAATAGCGTACTCATTCATAGGTTCAATGGTTCCCGGTTCAAAGGTTGAGTTGGTCTTGACCTCTGTCTCTTTGCCGATATTCCGCGAATAAGGCGGCGCATCGGACGACATAAACCTAACACCTGGAAATTTGTCAAAACCATTTTCGTGTTTTCCCAAAATATGCTTTATCGTCGCTGTCACACTTTGTTCGCAGCCCCTGAAGCTGATAACAATCTCCAAACTTGCACAAAGACAACCTGAAACCCCGCCTGCAATCCGTCGGGCAGGGCTGAACCTTTTTCAACCATGAACGGTTACGAGACAGCCGATTCTTCTATTTCAAGAACCATCCTTTCGCTATCAAGGAGAGCTGGAAGACCGAGAGGCAGAGATATGTTTTCATTTCCATGGCCAACAGGCAAACCTGTTACTATAGGTATGGGAAGGCCACCAAGTCGTTCCTGAAGCACACTGTTTATAATCCCCTTTTCACCACAATCCACAATTTGGCCGATAATGAGAGCTGAAAGCCCGTCTAACCGACCACTCAGTAAGAGCTGTGTAAGCATCCGGTCCAACCTGTAAGGAGATTCTCCTTTCTCTTCTAAAAAAAGGATCACATCATCAAAGGATGGTAAGAAAGGGGTATCCAGAAGAGAGCATATAGTTGAAAGATTACCGCCCAGAAGTATGCCCCTTGCCTTACCCTTATTTATTACTTTTCCCTGCTTAAAGAAGATTTGAGGCCTGTGAGGGGTAGTAATAAGCCTGGATAAATTTGGCCAGTTTTTATTTTTGGGTAGATCCGATAAGGTGGGTCCATGGATGGTAACCAAACCGGTTTTTTTGTATATAGCAATCAAAAGGGCGGTTAGATCGCTGAAACCTACAATTATCTTCGGATTTTTTCGTATCAGTTCAAAGTCGATTTTATTTAGAAGCCTTGCTGAGCCATATCCACCCCTTGCACAAAAGATTGCCTTTATCTCAGGGTCGGAAAACATCTGATGAAGATCGGACACCCTATTATTGTCATGGCCAGCTAGATAATTCAAATGATCAAAGAGATGTCTGCCAAGCCTTATCTTTAAGGGGAAAGATTCTAAGAGATTTAGGCCTTGCAATATTTCAGATTGGCTAACCGGGCTTGATGGTGCAATGACCCCCACTGTCTGATTCGGCTGGAGACAATTACCCTTTATGATAAGCAGAGATACCATATATTTATTAAATACTATTTTAAAATGATTGGGGCAACTCAAAATGCTGGACTTTTACCTTAAATTATGCTTCTTAACGACTAAGTTAAGGAAAGATAACATAAGGAAAAATTTTTAAATAAGAAAGGAGTTAAGGGATGAGAAAAAAAGTAACTGTTGTTGGGGCCGGAAAAGTTGGCGCAACTGTCGCTATGAGGATTGCTGAAAAGGAATTGGCAGATGTTGTATTGATAGATGTACTTGAAGGTGTGCCGGCTGGAAAGGCACTCGATCTTGCTGAGGCAGCGCCAATTGAGGCTCATGATTCAATTATTACTGGTGTAACCAATGACTACTCTGCTGCAAAGGATTCAGATATAGTCATTGTAACAGCAGGTATTCCCAGAAAGCCAGGAATGAGCAGGGATGATCTGCTTACAACCAATGCAGGCATTGTGGGATCAGTTGTGAAGGAGATCTCAGCTGCTGCGCCTGATACTATTTTACTTATCGTAAGCAATCCCTTAGATGCCATGTGCCATGTAGCATTGGATACAAGTGGTTTTGATAAAAAGAAGGTTATTGGCATGGCAGGGGTGCTGGATTCTGCCAGGTTCAGGGCATTTATTGCAATGGAACTTAATGTTTCTGTTGAGAATACACATGCCTTTGTGCTTGGTGCCCATGGCGATACAATGGTTCCTCTACCCAGGTACTCTTCTGTAGCAGGCATACCCATAACTGAGCTCATGTCAGCCGAAAGAATTGAGGCCATTGTTGAAAGGACCAGAAAAGGTGGAGGTGAGATTGTAAGTTTATTAAAAACAGGGAGCGCCTATTATGCCCCTGCATCTGCGACAACGGAAATGGCAGAGGCGATCTTGAAGGACAAAAAGAAGATCCTTCCCTGCGTTACCTATCTACAAGGTGAGTATGGGATAAATAATCTGTTTATCGGGGTACCGGTAAAGCTTGGTTCAGCCGGTATTGAAGAAATAATAGAGATAAAGCTTAAAGAAGAAGAGAATGAGGCCCTTCAGAGGTCAGCTAAGGCAGTTCAGGGCCTTGTTGAGGATTTAAAGAGACTCGGCTGATTTCTTATCCTTTGAAAGCGCCTAAAGCCCGCCCTCCCCGTCCCGAGACCGGGACGGGATCGGGAGCTGCTATGTGTTCTAATCAGCCTACTAAGTCTATAAGCCAGTATGTGCTTGAATAAGCCTACTAAAATTATGACAAGCCTGCCCTGGCGCGACGTGCTTAAATCAAACTGTTAAGTCTATAATGCGCTAGGTGCTTTGATCAGCCTATTAAGATTATAGGCCAGGTCTGGGCCAGGGTTATAAGCATTTAAAATGCCTAAGGTTAAAATGATTTACTTTCTTAACTTTAGGCATTTTATGCGTCTGAGGCGCATTTAGCTCACTTTTGGCCTGTCTGCTCGTGCCTGTCCGCCTCATCCCTCGGCAGGACGGCGGGCCTCCCCGCCCGTCCCGTTCTGCGGGACGAGGTGGGCGGGCTATAACTTTTTGGATAATAGATATGAAAATAATAAGAGAGAGTCTGTATGCAGGTGCTAAAGAGGCTCAAGGGGTTACTATTATTATTGATGTCTTTAGGGCATTTACATCAACACCCCTATTTTTTCATCTTGGAGCCCAAAAGGTAATCTTAGTGAGCAGTCCAGATGAAGCCTTTTTTCTTAAATCAAACCATGATGATATAGTTTTGGCAGGTGAGGTTGACGAACAACTGATTCCTGGTTTTGATCTCGGAAATTCTCCATCAGAACTCATCAAGAAACCCAAGGGATTTCTTATGGGGAAGATAGTAGTTCAAAGGACCACAGCCGGTGTCACCGGTGTGATAAGCGCACTTGGTCGGGCCGAGTTAGTTATTATTGGCAGCTTTGTAATGGCTAAGGCCATCTCCAGATATTTACTTTCTCAAAACCCTCTTCCTGATATTGTGACAATTGTAGCCATGGGGTCTCGGGGTGTTAACAGGGCACCGGAAGATGAGGGATGTGCTGACTACCTAGAACATCTTCTTCAAGGAAGCCATTACGATCATCTTAAAACCTTAAAGAATATTATATTTAATGAGTCTGCCCAAAAGTTCATAAGGGGGGATAAAATTTATCTTCCGAGGGAAGATCCTATATTTTGTTTACAGAGGGATCTGTTTGATTTTGTTTTAATAGCTGGCAAGGAGAATGGTTTGGTGACAGTAACATTTAAAAAGTTATAAGTGAGCTAAATGCGCCTCAGGCGCATAAAATGCCTAAAGTGCCTAAAGTTAATGCGTCGCTTCAACCAGAGTTAAAAGTTAAGATGATTCACTTCTTTAACTTTAGGCACTTTCAAATAAAGGATATAATTTATGGATGAGGATTTATTAAGCAAGGAAGAGATTTATGATGTTATCATTATAGGTGGTGGGCCGGCAGGCCTTACATCTGGTATATATACATCCAGGGCAAGGCTTTCTACCTTGCTTGTTGAAAAATTAGGTATCGGTGGCCAAGCCTCTATTACAGACAGGATAGAAAATTACCCTGGTTTTATTGAAGGCATCTCTGGCCCGGAGCTTGTTCATAATATGGAAGAACAGGCTAAATCCTTTGGTATGAGGATAGCATTTGGGGAGGTTAATAGGATTGATTTTAGTGATAAAGGTAATATCAAGAAGGTTTTTGTAAATAATAAGCCCGAGCCTTACCAATGTCTATCAATTATTATTGCTGCTGGTAATGAACAGAGAAAACTTGGTGTGTCAGGTGAGGCAGAATATACCGGGAAAGGTGTTTCCTATTGTGCCACCTGCGATGGTGCCTTTTTTAGGGACCTTGATATTGCGGTAGTAGGTGGGGGAGATATGGCCCTTGAAGAGGCTATATTTTTAACCAGGTTCGCAAAAAAGATTTATATTATCCACAGAAGAAATAGGCCTCGGGCAACAAAGATTCTTCAGGAAAGGGCCTTTAGTGATAACAAGATAGAATTTATCTTTGATTCTGTTGTAGATGAGATCTTTGGCCAAATTATGGTCGATGGGGTGAAGGTAAGAAATCTTAAGACAGGAGAAAAGAAAGATCTTCAGGTAAATGGGGTATTTGTATTTATTGGCTTGACCCCAGGCCTTTCCTTTCTTGGTAACATAGTTAAAAGAAGTGAAGATGACTATATTATAGTAGATAAAGAGATGAAAACATCGAGGGAGGGCGTCTTTGCTTGTGGTGATTGCTGCAAAAAGAATTTAAGGCAGATTGTGACGGCATGCGGAGATGGTGCTACGGCTGCCTTTTCTGCCCAGCATTACGTAGAAAGGATAAAAGGAGAGGAGTATGTCTGACAGAGAACGGGAAAAAGGAGAGGTAACTTTTGAGAGGAAGGGTTTTATTGGAACAGTCACATTAAGGAGGCCGGAGAAAAGAAATGCCTTAAACTATGCTCTCTGGCTCTCATTATCTGAGGCCATGAAAAAGGCGGCTCAAGATAGAGAAGTCAGAGTTGTTTTATTAAAAGGGGAAGGAGATTCCTTTTGTTCAGGACTGGATCTGAGCCCTGCTAATGAAGTAATCAGGCTCTTGTCTGAAAAGGCATCTGCTGAACAGAAGATAAGACTATTTGCCCTGATTAAGAGGATTCAGTCCATCTATACAGAATTAGAGGTCTTACGTGTGCCAACTATTGCAGTTATTCAAGGGCACTGCCTGGGTGCTGGCCTGGAGCTTATCTGCAGTTGTGATATGAGATTTTGTTCTTCCGATGCTGTATTTAGCTTACCAGAGGCGAGATTTGCAATTATCACCGATGTTGGTGGTTTGCAAAGATTGCCAAGGATTGTAGGGAGGGGAAAGGCAAGAGAAATAGCCTTTCGGGGACATTCCATTGGCTCTGATGAGGCAAAAAGGATAGGATTGGTAAACGAGGTATTTGATACACCGGAAATGTTATTTGCCAAAGTAGATGAGATAGCCCAAGAGATTGCCGCCAACTCACCGTTGGCTGTTCAGGGAGCAAAAGAGGTACTTCTTTATAATGAAGATGTTCCCCTTATGAGAAGCCTTGAATACAATGCGGCAAGATCGGCAATGATTCTTCCATCAGAAGATTTATCAGAGGCTATTAACTCATATTTAGAGAAAAGAGACCCTAAATTTAAGGGGGTTTAAAGAAGATTTGGTGAAAGGCGGTTTGAGTATATATAAATGGTGGAGCTGAGGGGGATCGAACCCCTGACCTCATGACTGCCAGTCATGCGCTCTCCCATCTGAGCTACAGCCCCTTAATAATAAAAAATACCAGATAGAATTTTTAGTGTCAATATTTTATTAGTAAACTTACATCTTTAAAAATAATTCTATTATACATTCACTGGCTATTTGTAGGAAGCTTAAAGGTGAAGAAAAGATTTTGTGAAATTATTGACTATAAGAATATATTTTGTTAAGTAATCGGCAAGCCTTAAACCATCAACCTAAAAAAGGAGATTACAATGAATAATACTATAAAAGAAGGGCCAAAAAACCCTCTTAAGATCCAGGATATGACCTTCAGGGACGGCCACCAGTCCAATCTGGCCACAAGAATGAGAACAGAGGATATGATCCCCATTGCTGAGCAGATGGATGAGGTAGGTTTCTGGGCTATGGAGGTCTGGGGAGGGGCAACCTTTGATACAATGCATCGCTTTTTGGGGGAAGACCCATGGGAAAGACCAAAGACATTAAAGAAATATCTAAAGAAAACACCATTTTCTATGTTACTCAGGGGACAGAACCTTGTTGGATATAGAAATTATGCAGATGATGTGGCCAGGGCATTTGTGGATAAGTCCTGCGAGGTAGGTATTGATATATTCATGGTCTTTGATGCCCTGAATGATTTCAGGAATTTTCAGACCGTTGTGGAAAGGATAAAGGCCAACGGCAAGCACTTCTCTGGTAACATCTGCTACTCCCTCACAGAAAGGCATTTAGGGGGAGATGTGTTTAATTTAGAATATTTTACATCCAAATGCAAACAGCTTGAAGAGATGGGTGCCGATACCATACGTATCAAGGATATGGCAGGCATTGTTGCCCCTTATGATATCTATGAACTTGTCACAGAGCTTAAAAAAGAAATCAAGGTCCCCATTCACCTACACACCCACTATACCAGCGGAATGGCATCAATGACATATCTGAAGGCCGTTGAGGCAGGTGTGGATATTGTTGACACCTGCCTGGCCCCCTTTGCCATGAGAACTGCTATGCCAGCTATAGAGCCTCTTGTCGTTACACTTCAAGGCACACAAAGGGATATTGGCTTTGATTTAAACAAGCTTCTTGAGTTAGATACCTACATTGAAACCATTGCACCTAAATACCGGGACTACCTTGCCACCAATAGGATGGCAGTTATAGACACCGGGGTCCTGGCCCACCAGGTTCCCGGAGGGATGATCTCTAATTTAATCAGCCAGCTTAAAGAGGCCAATGCACTCCACAGGCTCTCTGAGGTGCATGCAGAGATACCTATTACCAGAAAAGAGTTGGGAACACCTCCCCTGGTCACCCCTACATCCCAGATCGTTGGGGTTCAGGCAGTGCTAAATGTACTTCTCGGCAAATATAAGATGATCACTACCCAGGTTAAGGACCTGGTCTATGGTCTTTACGGTAAGACACCCACACCAGTTGACCCAGAGGTTCAGAAAAAGGTGCTTAAAGGTTACAAAAGGGGTGAGACACCTATCACAGGGAGGGCAGCAGACTTTATTGAACCAGAGCTTGATGAGGATAGAAAAAAGATTGGGGATCTGGCTAAAACAGAGGAAGACCTACTTACCTATGCCCTTTATCCTACCACAGGTGAGCAATTCTTAAAATGGAAATATGGTTTAGAGGAAAGGCCTGATAGCGTCAAGCCAAGGACATTGGAGGATGTAAAAAGGGAGGATGAATTAATAGAGAAGGCAAAGGCTGAGGCTAAGGGTTAAAAAAGTAGATCATTCATACTTCCAGTCCTGTAGCCAGAAAGATCGAGGGTAATATATTTAAAGCCGAGTTCCTTAAGCCTCTCAACCACTTTATCTATGATAGATAATTCTGCCAATCGTAAGATCTGTTGGGTTGAGACCTCGATCCTGGCAACAGGAGGATGATACCGCACCCTTACTTCTTCAAAACCAAGCTGATGTAAGAATTCTTCACCTCTTTCTATCATGGATAGATCTTCTTTTTTTATATAAGTGCCAAAGGCTATTCTTGAGGTCAGGCATGCAGAAGACGGCGAATTCCAGGTTTCTATTTTTCTTTCCTTTGCCTCGTTTCTTATATCTTCTTTGGTAAAGCCTGCCTCAAGTAATGGACTCCTTATACCTGATTCTTGTGCTGCCTTCAGACCAGGCCGGTAATCTTTCATGTCGTCGACATTACTACCATCAGCTATGTAGCTAAGGCCTTGTTTTTTAGCCTCTTTTTTTAACTCTTCAATCATTTTCGTTTTACAGAAGCGACACCTCATTCTATCATTTTTACAAAAAACTTTATGAGAAAGAATATCAAATTTGATCTCTATATGATTTATCTTTAATCTATTTGTGAGATTTTCTGCCCTGATAAGATCATCTTTTGGAAAGATCGGGGAGATAAAGGTTGCCGCCTTTACTTTTTCTTTGAGGGTTTCTGAGGCTATTTGAAGGAGAAGGGCGCTATCAATACCGCCTGAAAAGGCTATCAGAACAGATCCCATTGAATCTAAAAAATTTTTCAGCTTCCTATTTTTAGGATTATCGATTTCCATTTAAGTTAAGAATCCTAAATTCAAAGTTCTAAACTCAAAACATTAAATAATTTTCTGAGATCCAAATATGCTTTGGGAATATGGATAAGTTTTTTATATATCCTTGAGGAGGTGCTGAGGATGACCGAGATAGAAATGACCTGTTTGAATCCACTCTTTAAGAATACCTGCAATCTCTTGAGCCCTTACATAAGAGGATAGTGGCACAGTCTGGATAATCTGGCCATTCAGTTTTATTGTCCCGCTTTTTAATTCTGCATAACTTACCTCACCCAGACTTTCGGCATTTCCCTTTGGATAGCCTTTTCCATAATCAATGATCTGGGTAAAGATATCCTCATCAGAGACACCGGTGTATCTGGCCATATCCTCGTTTAGGATTGGAATAGGTACACCTATACCCACAGCTAAGGAACATCCATAACCAAGGATGCTTACCCCCACTAACCAGCGTGGATTCATCTCTTTTAAATCGCCCATCACCATTAATGTTGCACCTGGTTCTACAGGGACCCCGTTTTTTCTTCTTGCAACTGATAGATTGTGCTGAGTGCCAGCCCAGATTATGTATCCCTGGGCACCCCCAAGGAAGATTCTGGTTCCCAGACCAATTGTAAGACAGCAAGGATCATTAAAGAGTGGGCTAAGCTGGCCGGCTGTTGCATAGTTAGCGTTATCGGCCATAGGTCTCAAGACACCCATATAGGTATAGATTGTTTTATCTTTTAGGTTTATAGCACAATTGTAGTTCTGGTAGGCATTTCTGGGATTAACCAAGACAGCATAAGGCAAATCTGCTAGCCTTATTTGTTTTTTTATTTCTCGTTTGGGATAACAATCCGTTGTGTATGCTTTTCCAATTAGTCGAACTTTTTTACCAGAGACAAGGTCATGTATGACATGTCCGCCACCATATTTGAACTGACCTGGGTGAACCTTGTTTAATGGATCATCAATTGTTGGTTCAGTAGCGCCGATATATATATCCACAGCAGCAAGGCCGGCATATGCAGGAACATCGTTAAGGGTGACCTGAGATGCCTTGATAGGTGGTTTACTATGGCCAAAATTAATAAAGGCCCCTGATGAGCACATCGGGGAAAAGGTTCCAGTTGTAACTACATCAATCTCCTTGGCGGCTTTTTCTGGGCCATTTTCCTTTACTATACCTACCATCTCTTCGGCGGTAACTACTACTACCTTGCCTTCTTTTATCTTCCTGTTTATTTCATCGATTGTCTTTTTTACCTTATGCTTAGCCATATTACAAATCTCACAAAATCGTGTTCACTATATGAAAATCTTTCTATCTTTACAAGAAAAAATTTATTTTCAGGTTTTCCTTATGAATTAACAGTTGTAAAAGAAGAATGGGATTCTTGACTTTATTTTTTCTTTGGATAACAATAAAGGAAAAATTAAATACTTTGCCTTGGAAGGAATATTGGCCACCCTGTCGCTACATGCCTGTAAAAAGTTGTTATCGCTGTAATACTTCGGAAGCAGAGGCTGTTAAACTCTGGCCATGCAAGTCAGGCCTGCCCGCCATCTGGCAGGCGGGTCTAGGCCAGGTAGCAATGGAATACTGGAGTGATGGGCTTAAATGAATAAACAAAAACTTATTCCGCTTTTACTACCCACTAATCCATTATTCTCTCTTAGCCGTAGACTCTATACCCTACGGGAAGGAGTCGAGCTGGAGGCCAACGTTCCATCCCGCCAGAGGCGGATCTTCGACATTCCATGTGAATGACATGAACCTAACGCCACTAAAAGACCTATGATTTTCTGTTTACCTGTGGCAGAATAGAAATTGCAAGACGTTTATTTATATGGTTAAATATTATGGTTGCTGAAAATGGAAAAATAAAGGCATCTATCCAGGTAAAGATAGGAAACTTGACGGTTGGTGGGAATGGGCCTATCTTTTTGATCTCCGGTCCATGTGTGATAGAGAACAGAGAGATAACTCTTAAGGTGGCGAGATTCTTAAAGGGATTAGAAAAAAAGGTTGAAATTCCAGTAATCTTTAAGAGTTCTTATGATAAGGCCAATCGGACATCCATTGATTCCTTTAGGGGCCCAGGTTTGAAGGAAGGCTTGGAGATCCTTAAAGAGGTGAAAGATACTGTAGGTTTGCCGATTTTATCAGATATACATCAGGTGAGTGAGATCGGGAAAGCAGCAGAGATTTTGGATATTATTCAGATTCCCGCATTTCTATCTCGCCAGACAGATTTGATCTTAGAGGCAGCCAGGACTAACATACCAATAAATTTAAAAAAGGGGCAATTCCTCTCTCCCTGGGACATGAAACAGGTTGTTTTAAAGGTTATCTCAGGTGGTAATCACAGCATTTTATTGACAGAAAGGGGGATGTCCTTTGGTTACAATAACTTGATTGTGGACATGAGATCTATATCTGTTATGAAGGAATTTGGATATCCTGTTGTATTTGATGCCACCCATGGCGTACAATTGCCTGGAGGCCGGAGCAAGTCTTCTGGGGGACAAAGGGAGTTTGTTGCCCCTCTTGCAAGGGCTGCTGTAGCTGCTGGTGCCGATGGAATTTTTTTGGAGATCCATCCAGATCCTGATTCAGCCCTCTCTGATGGTCCAAATTCTCTTCCCTTTGAGCAAGTTGAATCCCTTCTTCTTATGCTTAAGGAAATACACCGGATGGTTAGAGAGAAAGTGACTAAAGCCCGCCCTGGTACGATGTGATATAAACAGCCTATCAAGTCTATATGCCAGTATGTGCTTGAATTAGACTATTAAACTTATAGATCAGGTCTGGGCCAGGGTTAAAAGTGATCTAAAGTGAGCCCGCCCTGGTGCGAAGTGATTTTAATATATGCTTGCTTCTGATGTATCACCAAGCCTGGGTTATCTTTATTGAGTCAGGTTTTTCCAGGTCTGGGCCAGGGTTAAAGTTATGGAGGTGAAACACAATATTAGCTTAAAGTAAATAATGATATTAACTCGAGCAGTCAAATCATTTTTTCTATTTAAACTTTAGGCACTTATAACCCTGGCCCAGACCTGGTTTATAGGCTTATTGTTTTGATTCTATGGTTAAGGCCTGGCCTATATGCTTCACAGGGTCAGTCAACCCTGTCGCACCGGGGCAGCCTGGTCTATAGGCTTACGAGGCTGATTAGAGCACATAGAGCCAGGGCGGGCTTTAGGCATTTTAGGCACTTAAGTTGGTATAATTTATGAGAAAAATTTCTGTAATGATTTGGCCGATATTAGGGATTTTATTTCTTTTGATGATAGTTGCTTTTTTTCTCTTTAAAGTACCCCATTTAGTTATGGTCTCCTCAACAACATCCAATTTGATACCCGAAGGATCCCTCAAAATTTCCGGTGTCAAATATAGCCAGGATTATAAAAATGGCGGAGGAAAATGGGAGCTCAAGGCCAAGGAGGCATATTTATTTAATAAAACTCAAATTGTGGCCTTAAAAGATGTCTTATTAAAATTAGATTCTTTTAAAAAGAACTCTTTTACTATAAAAGGAAACGAAGGTGATTATTTTAGGGAGAGTGGAGAGATTATTTTAAGAGGGGACGTAATGGGGAGGTCTTCTAACGGCTATCAGATAGAAACAAGCCTTTTAATCTATAGACAGAAAGATGAAACTGTAGAAACTGATGAGCCTATAAGAGTGATTGGTCCTTTCTTTAAAGTCAAAGGAGATGGTCTTTATATTGATTTAAAAAGCAAGAAAGTTATGGTAAAGAAAGATGTTTGTACAACCTTTATGAGTGAGGATATTGATAGATGAGGATTCTGTTGTCAATTTTTTCTTTTAGCGTAATCATTTCCTTTGTTTTCCTCCTTTCTTCTCACACCAATTCCTTTTCTCAAGAAAACAAGGCGTCCAAAAAAATCTCCTCAGAAAGCCCTATTGTTATCCACTCAAATACCCTTGAGCTTGATCAGCAAAAAAGGTTAATTGTATTTGAAGGTCAGGTGAATGCCAGAAGAGAAGGTATGGTGGTAGATTGCCAGAAGATGATCGTATACTATCGTAATAACCCTACCAAAAATGAATCCGGTGTAGAATCCAGCAGGATAGATAAGATTATTGCCTTAGGAAATGTTACTATTAATAGCTCTGATGGTAGTATGGCTCGGGCAGGAAGGGCAGTTTTTTACCAGAATGAGGAGAAGATTGTGCTTACAGAAAATCCTTTTGTTAAACAAGGTCCAGATTTTGTAGAGGGACACCGGATAATTATATTTTTAAATGAAAACCGGAGTATAATTGAGGGGGGTGAAACGAAAAGGGTCAAGGCCACTATATTCCCAAAAGAAGAAAAAGGTAAATAATGAAAGAAAAGAACATCAGAGGTTCTTTAGAGGTAAAGGAGCTTGTTAAATTCTATGGGAAGAGGGCTGTTGTAAATATGGTTAATTTAGCAGTTAACAGAGGACAGATTGTTGGGCTCCTTGGACCAAATGGAGCCGGTAAAACAACTACCTTCTATATGATAGTTGGCTTGATTCGGGCTAAGGAAGGTCAGATATTTTTAGATGGGAAAGATATTACCCATGAACCGATGTACATTAGGGCCCGACAGGGGATTAATTATCTCTCTCAGGAACCGTCGGTATTCAGAAAACTTACTGTTGAACAAAACCTATTAGCCATTATGGAGATTATAGATATACCAGTGCAGGAAAGAGAGGGATTTCTTCAGTCCCTTTTAAACGAGCTGGACATGGGCCATTTGGCCAAACAAAAGGCCTATTCTCTTTCTGGGGGTGAGAGGAGGAGGCTGGAAATTACAAGAGCCCTGATTACTAATCCAAAATTTATTTTGCTTGATGAGCCATTTGCAGGCATTGATCCCATGGCTATTAACGATATTAAGCAAATTATTAAAGGGCTTAAGAAAAGGGGTCTGGGAATATTGATATCAGACCATAATGTCAGGGAAACATTGGATGTTTGTGATCTTGCTTATATTATAAATGAGGGAAAAATTATAGAGTCTGGGGCACCTAGAAAGGTTGCCGAAAGTGATGTAGTTAGGTCCGTTTATTTAGGAGAAGGTTTTTATTTGTAGATTTTGTCTGAGGTTGCTATGGCATTAGAACTTAAACAATCACTCAAGATGAGCCAGCGGATAATAATGACCCCCCAGCTGCAACAGGCCATAAAATTTTTGCAACTGTCCAAGCTAGAGCTATGTCAGACAATAAATCAAGAAATGGAGATTAATCCATTATTGGAAGAGGCTCTTAGCGATGAGATGGAGCAAAGTTTGGAGGAGGAGGAAAAGAAAGAGGAATCTAATAAAGAAGAGCCTCTACCAGAGGTAACAATTAAAGAGACAATAAGGGATGATTTCGATTGGGAGGCCTACATCTCAGAATATAATACAGCATGGGCAAGCTCACCCCACGGAGGTACAGAGGATAGGCCATCCTTTGAGAATTTGATTTCTTCTAAAACAAATCTTTACTCACATCTTATGTGGCAATTACAACTAAGCGATGTTGATGAAATACAGAAGGAGATCGGGGGATACATTATTGGCAATATAGACTCTGATGGATATCTTAAGGCCTCTATTGATAATATTATCCACGCTACCCATCGATCAAGAGAGGAGATATTAAAGGTGCTGGATATTATACACGAGTTTGACCCTGTTGGTGTTGGGGCCAAAGATACCAAGGAGTGCCTGTTGATCCAGATTCGTTTTCAGGGGCTGGGTGGGAGTATCGCAGAAAAAATCTTGGTTGATCATATGAGGCAACTGGAGAAAAAAAGATATAATCAGATTGCTAAAAGCTTGAGTGTCTCAGTGGAGAAGGTTTTAAATGCAGTTTCTATTATAGCCTCTCTGGAGCCTAAACCAGGTCGTTTTTATAATGATGAGGAAACTATATATATAACACCTGATGTCTATGTCTTTAAAATGGGGGATGAGTTCCGTATTGTTTTAAATGATGATGGTCTTCCCAAATTAAGAATCAGTTCTTTTTATAAAGAGGCCCTCGCCAAGAAAGATGATCTATCCAGGGTTACGAGGGAATACATTCGGGATAAGCTAAAGAGCGCCTCATGGATCATTAAGAGCATCCATCAAAGGCAAAAGACAATTTATAAAGCCACAGAAAGTATTATTAAGTTACAAAAAGGCTTCTTTAATTTTGGGTCAGCGCATTTGAAACCAATGGTTTTGAGAGATGTAGCTGAAGATATTCAGATGCATGAATCAACTGTAAGCAGGGTATTGAATAATAAATATTTGTATAGCCCTTTTGGTATTTTCGAGCTAAAATATTTTTTAAATAGTGGTATCCAATCCGTTGATGGAGTGGATAAGGTGGCCTCTTTGAGTGTTAAGGAGAGGCTTAAGGAGATAATCAAGACTGAAGACAAGTCCAAACCCTTTAGCGACCAAGAGATAGTTAATATTTTAAAACAATCGAATATAGATATAGCTCGGAGGACCGTGGCTAAATATAGGGAGGTGCTTGGGATTCTTCCATCTAATCAGAGGAAAAACCCTTTCAGTTAAGTTTGCCAGATTTACCCCGTTAGAAAGAAAGCCTCGCCCTGTTAGATATGAAATATTACCAAGTATACAGCCCATTAGATTTAGTTTATCTAACAGGGTAAGCCATTTACTCTATTAGAGAGAGCCTAACTGTTGATAGCGGGGAGTAATCTTTTCTTATTAAAGACCTTTTTAAATGGTTGAGGATGTTGTAATATCCATATTTAACAGGGTGAACAAATCAGTAAGTTTGAGAGGGTTTAATCCATATATAGCAGACAAAACTTCTGGCGGGGGTTTACCCATTACTTTTGAAATGGTCATGATTGATGTTTGACTTTCATATATTTTTTTGTTAATTATCCAATTCTTTTGTGGGAGGATAATAATATGGGGATATCTTTTACTTTTAGGCATATGGAACCATCAACAGAATTAAAATCATATGTAGAAGAAAAGGTTTATAAGGTAAAGAAGTACTTTGATTCCCCTGTTGAAGCCCATATTGTTCTTAAGGTAGAAAAATTCAGGCACATTGCTGACATGACTTTATCTGTTGATGGAAACAAGATTAAGGCCGTAGATGAAAGCGGTGATATGTATTCGTCTATTGATCAGGCAATGGATAAGATAGAGGAACAGCTCAGGCGCATGCTATCTCGAAAAAGAGAATATAAATTGGAGAATATTAAAGGCGAGGACTTCTTAAATGGTGAGATAGAGGCACAAGATAAGTTGGCTGAATCAGAGCCCAAGATAATAAAGACAGAAAGAGTGGATATAAAACCTATGGATATAAATGAGGCGGCAATGCAAATGGAGTTATCAAAAAGAAATTTTCTTGTGTTTACCAATTCTAAATCTAACAATATTAACGTTATCTACAAACGAAAAGATGGCAATTTAGGCCTTATAGAGACTTCTACTAAATAGCTAATGTCAAGGGTATAAGAATGAAACTTTCAGAAATATTTCAACCACAGTTTATCATTGCTAATCTGAAATCTCATGATAAGAAGGGGGTTTTGGAAGAACTGTCACAGATTGTAACTGCCCAAGAGCCATCTTTAAATAAAGGGATTTTACTTCAGGTTCTATTGGAAAGAGAGAGGTTGGGAAGCACTGGTATAGGTGATGGGATTGCACTACCTCATGGAAAATTGAAGGGATTGAATAGACTTTTAATCTCTTTTGGTAGAAGTATTGATGGGTTGAACTTTGATTCCATAGATGAACAACATGCATATCTTTTCTTTCTTTTGATTGCCCCTGAGAATTCGGCTGGTATACACCTGAAGGCCTTGGCCAAGATATCAAGGATGTTAAAAGATGGTAATTTTAGGCGACGGTTGATGGATGCAAAATCAAGCAAAGAGATCTACGAGATTATAATAGATAAGGATGAGGAGTTTTAACTTCTTTAATGATCGGTTTGCTTATAATAACTCATGGTCAGTTAGCAAAAGAGCTACTCAAGGCAGCCGAATTTATCGTAGGCGCTATTGAGGCAGTGGAGTGCATTTCCATTGATTCCATGAAAGATTCCAAAAAATTAAGAGATATGATAAAGAAAAAAATAGACTCTCTGGATCAAGGACAAGGTGTTCTTGTTCTGACAGACATGTTTGGAGGGACACCATCAAATCTGGCCCTGTCTTTTCTTCAAAAAAACACAGTTGAGATCGTAACAGGCATAAATTTACCAATGATAATAGCTATTGCCCATAATAGGCAAGGGCATAGCGTAGCAGAAATAGCAGATATGGCAAAGAGCGCAGGACAAAGGAGCATCTCTCTGGCGAGTGAGTTACTTAAACCAACACAAGAGAAATAAAGTAGGCAGTATGCAGTAGGCAGAAGATATAGCTTACTATTTACCTATGCTATAAAGAGGAGGTAGTCATGACAGTAAAGGTAGGGATTAATGGTTTTGGGCGTATAGGTAGAATGGTACTCCGTGCAGCATACAAAAGGGATGACATTGAGTTTTTAGCATTAAATGACCTTACAGATCCTAATACCCTTGCCCATCTTCTTAAATATGATTCAGTGCATGGGATACTCAAGGCAGAGGTTAAAGTAGAGGAGAATTATATTATAGTTGATGGAAGGAGCATAAGGGTTATCTCGGAAAAGGACCCTGGTAAGCTTCCCTGGAAGGATCTTGGCGTGGATATAGCTCTCGAATGCACTGGGCTTTTCAGAGACAGGTCCCAAGCCTCTAAGCATATAGATGCTGGAGCAAAAAAGGTGATCATTTCGGCTCCAGCCCCTGATCCTGATATAACCCTGGTAATTGGAGTAAATCATAATAAGTATGATCCAAAAAATCACCATGTTATTTCAAATGCATCATGCACAACAAATAGTCTGGCCCCAATCTGTAAGGTTTTGTTAGACACCTTTGGGATTGAAAAAGGCCTTATGACAACAATACATTCTTATACTACAGATCAGATGCTTCTTGATTTTCCCCACAGGGATCTTAGGAGGGCCAGAGCAGCAGGTGTTTCTATGATTCCTACAACCACAGGAGCGGCAAAGGCAGTTTCCCTGGTTATTCCTGAACTGGCCGGTAAGATGAACGGGATGGCACTAAGGGTTCCTACTCCCAATGTCTCTTTAACCGATCTTGTTGTCCAGCTAAGCAGACCTGCCTCTGCTCAAGAGGTAAATAGGGCCTTTGAAGAGGCCTCTAAGGGTAGCATGAAGGGTATTCTTGAATATTCTGATGAGCCACTTGTTTCCATTGATTTCAATGGAATTACTGCCTCCACTGTTGTGGATGCCCTATCAACAATGACTATAGGGGATGATATGGTAAAGGTTCTTGGGTGGTATGATAATGAGTTTGGATATGCAAACAGGCTGGTAGATCTTGCTGTATACATCGCCAAAAGTTTAGAGTAATGAGTCTATAGCTTAGGAATTTCTTTTTTTGCCGCAGACACATGCAGATTATTAAAGTTTTATTACATAATATAAAATATGTTTTATCAGCCTGCCCTGGTGCGACTTTACTTGGGTATTATATTGTAGCTATAATAATTCCAAAGCAGAGGTGATAATTAAGTAATTTCTTGCCAGGTCTGGGCCAGGGCGAAAATCAGCGGCCTAATTAAATGAAAAATAGAAAACCTTTAATGGCAGCTAACTGGAAGATGAATCTCTCCCTTGATGAGGCAAGGGATCTCCTTATCAGAATAAAGAAGAACGAAATAGATTTTAATAAGGTTGATGTGCTTGTTGCCCCTCCATTTACTACCTTGCAATTGGCAAATGAATTACTGGATGGGACAGATATCCTTGTTGCAGGGCAAAATATGCACTGGGAGGAAAAGGGGGCCTTAACAGGGGAGATTTCTGCCCTGATGCTTAAGGAGGCAGGTTGCAGCCATGTAATCCTGGGGCACTCAGAAAGAAGAAAACTCTTTTTTGAAACCAGTGAGATAATCAACAGGAAGGTAGATGCAGCAATTGTGGCAGGATTAATACCCATTGTCTGTGTTGGTGAGACATTAAAAGAGAGAGAAGAAAAAAAGACATTTGATATTATCAAGGCCCAGTTAAATGAATCACTTGAGTTCTTTTGTGAGAAGGAAAGCCTGCCCACGAAATTGATTCTGGCCTATGAACCAGTTTGGGCTATAGGGACAGGAAAAACAGCTACCCCGGAGGCGGCACAGGAGGTCCATCTTTTTTTACGAAGGTGGCTTCTGGAAAATTTTGATCATGATACAGGGGAAGCTATCAGGATACTTTATGGTGGAAGTGTAAAGCAGGGCAATATAAAAGAACTAATGTTCCAGCCGGATATTGATGGTGCCTTGATTGGAGGTGCAAGTTTAGAACCCGATTCGTTCCTTTCAATCATCCGATTTTATGAGAGTTGATTTCCTCTTAAGCCTTTTATCTCGCTTATTCCTTTCCCCTCAATAAATACCTTCAAAGATCTCC
>JAUWNK010000182.1 GCA_030612685.1 Desulfobacteraceae bacterium | reverse complement strand
CTGTTATGCAGGCTAAAGATGCAGATAAAGGCGGGCGATCTACCACAGAGGAAATGCCCTATTCACTGAATCTGGCAATCTCTACCTGAGATAGCCGCCCGCCTGGATCATCGGGAAAGAGCCAGCTCTAAGCGTTTGCCTGGTTCGTTCGCAAAAAAAAGACATCCATGCTCCTCCATAGAATATTGAGCATATACAAAAAACGAAGCAATTTTTTTGAAATCTGCATCTTTCATAAGTTCAAAACCTATCTGACAAAGTCTACCTAAACGTTGATACTTTATAAAACATTATCAAGGGGTGTAACTGTATAGATATCAATTTCTATTGAGGTTTGTTTGGTTTTTTTGACTTTACCTGGCCTCCGTCTTTCCCGCTAACTCAACAATGGGTGAACAGTGCTTTATTATTAATTGCTGATTTTTTAATCCAATTCCTAATCCGAACTTTGAAACCCCATCTTCCCTTTTGCTTTTAATCTCAAGTTGACTGTTCCGCCATAAATCTTTAAATAGCAGAAAAGAAAGGCCCTCAAAATGTAGGAGATTGGGTGTGGTCAAGGCGAAAGACTTACCAGCAGCATTTAGTATCATCGTTTCTCCGACATGGGCACCTAATAGGCAGGGGATGTCTTGTGATTGTGCGAAATGAGCAATTCCCCTTGATCTTAATAACCCACCACATTTAGAAATCTTTATATTTAGGATATCACAAGCCTCTCTTTCTATTAAATTTTTTGCATCAGATAGACTACACATGGATTCATCAACGATAATCGGTACTTCAATAGCTTTCTTTAATCTTCGCAGACCTTCAATATCATCCTTTGCTACAGGTTGTTCGACTGCTGTTATATTAAATTTTTTTAATTTTTCCAGATTAGATATAGCTTGCTGGAACGTCCATTTTTCATTTGCCTCCACCCTAATATCTATATTGCCCCCAAATAACGATCTAATTAAGCTCACTCTCTTTAGATTCTCACTTTCCACTTCTCCTAATAAAACTTTTACATATTTAAAGTTAAATTCTTGGAACCGGAAGAATAATTCTCGAATCTTTTCAGGGGGGAGAAATGGAACAGAAATCGAATAGGGTGCCTTTTTTCTTACGATTGAGCCCAAAAAATTGGTTATTGGTAATTTCTGAAGTTTTCCCAAGGCATCCAGTAAAGCGATATCAATTGCGCCTAAAGCGGAATTATAATGAAAAATATCTCTCTTAAGACATCCGTTTTCTAACTCATTTAATACCCTCTCAACATCATCTATTGTATTTATTGCGTAAGAGAAAAGTATAGGTGAAAAGCAATTTTGTATCACCTGCACAACTGTTGAACAGCTTTCTCCAGTTACATAAGTCCTCGGCGAACTTTCCCCGTATCCTGAAATTCCATTTTTGAACTCCAATCGAACTATTATAGATTCAGCCTTAGTTCTAAGAGTTTGAGATGAATGAAACCGTAACTTGAATGGCTCGTTATATTGATAAAGACTAATTTTTACAATGTTCATTTTATAGAATTACCTTGACCACTCAGCCTGCCAATTTACCTCATCCTTTGATAATCCCAATTCATGAATGAAACTATCTAAAATCTCTGGCTCAGTTGTGTGTTCCAATACCATTCGTTCCATTGCCTCTTTACGTGTCATGAGGCCTTCCCGTATTAATCGACTATTTTTGATTGTCTCCTGAGTCAAACCATATTTCCTAAACTTGAGGTATTCTTTAATAGGAAAGAGGGAACAATCAAAGTGGCTTTCATGTATATCTGGAGGATGTCTCCAGGCGAGCTTCTCAGATAAGATATGAGGTATCTCAATTATGTTCCACTCTATATAGTCCGGCAACTGAATAAAGTCCATAGCGTAATCGCCTAATTCTTTATGTTCGTCCGTATCAATTTGTGCCTGACGGGGGTCTTTCAATCTCATGTACTGGGAGACGACATTTTCTTCCACAAATGGTTCCGCATTCAATTCGTCGAGCAACTCAGGGGTCAGGTTCTCAAAGAAATACTGCATTGAGGTTACCGAAATACCTGGCTGGTATTCATATTGCCTTGACCAGCCCCCCACCATCAAGGGAGAGAAACCTAAGGATAATTTTTGACTCCATGAGAAGCTCGCCCCAATGATATAACCGAGGTTATTGCACACCGAGCAGAACTCACCCCGGGTGCGAAGGAAGTGGGCGAACAGCTTCTTGAGAAAACTGCTGCGTGGTCGGATGGTGATGAGGTCGATATCCAGTATATCAACCAAGGCCTCAAGGTTTTGCGTTGCATATTTGGAACGATATCCAATGTCATAATTAAAGCCCAATATCTTTACATCGTATTCTGTTTTTAGGTAATAGGCTACGTAGCTACTATCCTTGCCACCGCTTAGCCCCACAATCACATCATATTTTTTACTTTTTCCCTTGTATTTTTTGATTATGCTATTTAACTGATGTTTTGATTTTTTTCTTGGCTCCACTTTTTCTTTTGATGCTGCCACACAGAAATTGCAGACACCATGTTCATCAAAGTTAATTTTGGGATAGGTGTCGGGAAGAATACATTTTGTGCATCTCCTGATATTGTCCATTTCATCCTCCTTCGATTTTGTTATAACTAATTGAAGTTATGAAAGAGATCCGACTCTCTTGATTATAAGTGCTTTAGCAAAGCATAAAGAGGGTGTCAAAAGGAAAAAGCGAAAATTCTATCTTTGAATTCTGCCCTGCAGGATATACATTGATCCTGCGGCTCATAGGAAATGAAATCTCATTTAATCTCACTTTTTTTAACCAGGCATATTAAAAAAAGTCCTGCTGCGGCCATAGCTGCATTAATTATAAAGGCATGATTATAGATGCCTGTAGTATCTCGTAAAACCCCTGTAACCCAGTGCACCAGGATTGCACCAAGGCCATAAAAAGGCGTCCATGCCCCGATAACGGTTCCCATCACATGTTTAGGGAAATAGTCTCCTGCACAGGCCCCATAGATAGGAAAAGTCGCACCATAAAAGAGAGCCATAATTCCTATAAGGATAAAGAGCATTCCCCGAGAATTTCCAGTGAACAGGATTCCTATCAGACAGGCAGTGATAAAGGAGTTGGAAATGATGATGGTCCTTTTGCGACCCAGGTAATCGGACAAAGGCAATATTGTCAAGACTCCCAAAACCTGAGAGACGCCATGTACTGTAGCCAAAAGGCTTGCCTTATCCAGGGGCAGTCCAATTTGGTATTTGGCATAGTCTACCATGAATGTAGTGATTCCATAGAGGCTGTAAGAGATTGAAAAATAAGAAAGCCCGATTAGCCAGAATCTGGTATTTTTAAAGACCATGAAAAAGAAGTCACCTTTAGCAGGGATTGTCATATCCTTTTCACTAACCCGGGAAGGTTTATTCATCTGTCCCCATGGTAGATATCCTGAGTCTACAGGATCACTTCTCAGTAAAAGTCCATTTACCAAAACCATGGCCAGTGCCCCTGCACCTAAAAAGTACCAGGCATATCGCCAGTTAAAATGGTACACAATCCACGGGAAGGCCGCCCCCATGGTTGCAAAGCCCAGTCCGTACCCAGTAGAAAGTATACCGAGGGCCAGACCTCTACGATTGGGAGAGAACCAACGCTGGACCACTGTAATGACCGGAGTCCACATGCCCGTGGCCCCAATACCGGCGATGGCGTAAAAAATGCAGGCCATCCATAGGGTATCAATAGTCCCCATTAAGAGAACACCAAGTCCGAGAATTAGGGAGCAACTTGTGATCACGCGACGGGCCCCGAGTCGGTCTGTCAGATAACCGGCAAGGGGTGTCAGAGTTATATACGAAAAGAGGTAGGAGTTATATATTGATCCGCTGTCTGCCCGGCCAAGACCGAGAGTTCGGATCATTTCTGGGAGGACAACCCCGTATCCAAGACGAACAGAATAGTTGATAAAGAGGTTGATAAAACAAGTCGCTAAGATGATCCAGGCCCAGTGAAAGGATTCCTTCCTTTCCACAAATTTTTATCCTTTTTATTTTATTGGTCCAAAGAAAATGATGCAGGTTCAAAGGTAATAGTCAAAATTTAAATGTTCGGTACTAACCACTTTGGTTTCCAAGATAAAAACGCCACTCGCAAAACATATGCTCCGGCCCAAAACCTTTTCGTTGAAGTGCTCCGCGGTGGGTTGATCAAAGTGCTCGGCTATATAGATGAACCAAAATGCGTCCACAACCCGGTAGTGCTATAGAGGGAATTCAATATATTTACGAAGTTCTGATGCATCCATATCTTTAAAAATTTCAACCCCATGTGACCTCCCTTCATCGATCAGATCATATTTTTTCATAACAGTATTTTCAGTCTATAGTTATTGTCTATTGAATCCCGAACCTAAAAACTGCTTAGAGGGACTCATTTTCCTTATCAAAATCCAAATGTTCTAAATTCTAAACAAAAGCGCATTGGCACCGCGGTTTTTTGTATTGGTCTCTGGCATTTCGGCCTGCCCCGTGAAATGCAAAGATTATTTCACTGGGGTCATTTGAATTTAGTCCGAAAATAGAATTAACTGTAATAGTTCATGGTGTTCAGTTCACAGGGATCATTAAATAGATTAAATTCATTAAGGTATTTGCATTTAAAGCCAAAAGCATGTAGAGGAAGGCTTTAGCCTTCCATTTCTGGAAACCTGAAGGTTTCCTCTACTGCTTGATCCCTG
>JAUWNK010000113.1 GCA_030612685.1 Desulfobacteraceae bacterium | reverse complement strand
TAGTTTTTTTATGACGGGAGCGGGGATTGGAAAAACTGTCTGGGATGGTATATCTATTTCTTTAAAAAACGATTCTACTTTGGGCAAAAGGGGGTCAACAATTATCTTCAATCCCTTCAATCTATAGAGGAGCCATGCCACCCTTGGATAGCTTAAGGTACTGCCCAGAACATGGGAGATGACACCTTCAATATCAGTGGCTTCATCTATGATTAATTGTTTATGAAAGGGCAGGATATTAAAATCTGAAAGAAGGTCATAGATGAGGAGGTGATGGTTGACTACCAGGATATCCTTTTTGAAGAGATGTCTGTAATGCCGGTAATAAAAACAGTCATCATAAAATGGGCACTCCCTGCCATTACAGTCTTGTGAATCACCACAGAGCTTTGACCAAAATCCGGGAATAAATGGAAGCTCATCTTTTTCACCTGTCTTAGTTTTCAACAACCATTTGCGAAATCTTATGTAAGCTTCACTTATATCTGTAAACTCCCTTTCCCTTTTCAGGCAAAGATAGTTGTTTTTTCCCTTGAGGATACCAAATGAAAATTTTTGAGGCAGTTCCTTTTGAAGAAAAACAAGATCCTTGCTCACGAGTTGATCCTGAAGTGCAAGAGAAGCAGTGGATACAATGGTCTTCTCTTGCGAGAGTATCGCTGGTATGAGGTATGCAAATGACTTACCAACCCCTGTGCCTGCCTCTATAAGGAGATTCTTTTTACCCTTAAGGCAGCGTGAGATCTCACCTGCCATTTCCCGCTGCTCCAGGCGGTCTTCATAATCCGGAAATCTCCTTTTTAATACATCAAAGCTCGACGATAATTTGTCCAGACTTGGCCTCCTATCTTTTTTTAGTCGAAACTATTTTGCCACTAAGACACTAAGACACCAAGATTAGACAATTTACGATTTAATAAGCCTTAGGCTTATTAACATTGATAATTGATAATTTTTCATTGATCATTTAATAACCTTTGCGTCTCGGCGCCTTGGTGACTATCCAATTTGTATTATACCCCCGATATTTGATAATTTTGCTTATGAGCTGCTATCCTTACTGTTCTTTTTAAACTCCAGTTTTGCCTGGGTAGGTTCCTTTATAAAGGATAGTTGTTGATTCGGTGGTTTATTATATACCACGACATCAATAGATTTCCTTATTTCATTCTGTGGAATTGCCAGTTTTACACCCTTGTTTTCAAGAAAAACCTTAACGGATTTACGATTGAATCCAGGAATACCGAGTTTGTGAAGGTTTTTAGATTCATCGCTGTCAATCGTAAAGACGGGTATATTTGCATCAACAATTCTTTTTGCCATTGTATAAGTTTTTGATCCCTTAGGACCATAAGGAATGAAGACAATATCTGCAAGAACACAGGATATCCGGTTTCTCTCCATTATATTTTTTCGCAACTGTCTTGTCTCATCTGGATTACTGACAGAAAGCATTAACAACTCGCCATTTTCAGCTCTCCTGAAATACTCATCTCTTTCAGGGAATTCATGCAAAGGCGGGTAAAACCTGTCTTTTAGAAAAAATTCAAATGTTTCGGCTTGCAATCCCTTTGCAGAGAATAGTGTCACTGTGGTATTTTTTCTAAACAGCCCTAATCGGAAAATCTCCGTCTCCATTACCGAATGCCAGCTACCAATATAATTCATTTCATATTCTCTTACAGTAAATAGAACCTGATTTGTCTCCATCATTGCCAATCCACTAATTGAATCAGCCGAAATTACCGACATAGTAAAGTGTTCAAGAAATTCCAATGGGCCACTATAATAAATTCTGCCAGGATGGTTATCACCCAGCCTTTCAATGAGTTTTTGTGGGTATTCAGGATCGTTGGGAGTTATTATTTTATATTCCATAGTTTTTTTACTACTGTGTTTATTTGGTTTTCAATATCCTCTGCGCTTTTGCCTCTTTTAACCAAGTTATGTGCTTTCTCCGAAAGTTCCGCGAGGTGCTTATGGGCTTCATTACTGTTATTGAAACCGGGAATTGCAAAGTTATTCATAATAGAGGGCGTTCCAAATCCTCGTCCTGCAGATGAAAAACTTTTTATGAAGTTATTAACAATCTCTGAATTTAATATAGCACAAAGATAATGCGCCTCATCTTTATTATTAGTGGGAATAAAAGAAGTGACTTTGGTAGAAATTATTGGTTTTGTTCCAAGATCGGTTCTAATACTTGATAAAACCACGGCAGACATTTTGGAAGCCATTGCTTTCCAAGTAACTCTGTATTTAGAGAAAGTCTCTTCACTAACATTATATTGTGAATAAAATGGAGCAAATGGAATTCTGTCAACTATTTTCCCATCCTTTTTTATTTCTCTGTAAAAATACTTTTTATATAAAGCACGTTTTTGGAGAAAATCTTTAAATTGTATCAGATAGGCATAAGTTAAAGGATACTTTGAACTTAAATATTCTTCATCATATCCCTTTCTTTTTAATGGGTTTTGAGTGACTAGTATATAGAAATTGGATTTTATTCCAAATTTAATTATGTCTTCACCTGTAACAGCGGGATATATTAACTCAGATTCTAATGAAGTTTTAACACTTTTTATTTCACTCTTTCCTCTATCATACAAATTCTTAACAACGATTAATCCATCGGGGCGGACTTCCTCAATTTGTAACCAAAAAATCCCATAAGGATCTGCATTTACACCGAGGTGTGCAGTATATGGATTCTGCCCTTTTAATCGAGAGTAAACTTTCAGTTCTGCGGATTGAGCAGTTTGCCAGGATGAAGATAATTTATATGGATTAATAGGTATTGCCTGCATATTTTTTAACTCACAATTTGCCTTAACCTTATCCTGTGACCAATCAGGTGGAATCCTACCGACTTTAGGCTTTCGCCTCCATTCAATAACTGGGACAGGATAGGTTGTTTTCTCTCCTTTTTTCATAAAAAATACAGATGTCTTGTTAGCAGATTGGAAGGGTTTTAAATCTACCATATCTTCCATACTCAAAACTTTAAGGGGAACTTTTTTGTCTTTTAATTCAAATCGCCTGAAGCCTTCACCTGCTCCTTTTGACTTAAAAACCTCCATAGTAATTACAAATCCTAAGGTTCCTTTGTCTTTCAGATAATTGTCTGCACATGTATAAGTGAAAAGCATAGAGAAGTCTTTTTTGCCACCTCCTAGTCTCCCTTCATAACCTTTTAAGGAAAAAAGACCATGTCTCTTCCATAGTTCGAGGGTTCTTTTTCGGTAATCATTCGAAAGATAATCCCATCTTACCCAGGGTGGATTACCAATCACAAAATCAAATTTACCCAGATAGACAGGAGCAAATGCGTTTTTTATATATCGTGCCCATATTCCATTTTCTCCGTTGTCATCTAACTCTTTTATGTGTCTATAAACATCGGCAAGAAGGGATGTCTCTTTTTCGGGCAGATTAAACTCTGTTTTAATTCCATTTTTTAAGGTTTCTGGCTCAACTTTTCCTCTTAAGGCTACATCCATCATTGAAGTGAACTTATCTATATGACTTTTTTCCTTCATTGAAATGGGAAAAGTATAGTTACCTTTTGTTGTGGTAAAAACGATTGTATTCTCAAATGGGAGTTTCCCGTCTTCTATATAATGGCTCGGTGTGAGGATAGAATCACACAGGTAAACCGGGATGGAAATTGGTCGTATGTAGGGAATAAATCTTGAGAATGCGATTAGATAATTTGTCCGGGCTGACAACACGGCAATTGGATTCAAATCGAAACCCACAATATTTTCAAGTATATGGTTTGCTACAGCCTTTTCATTACCTTTAGAGTGCCTTATTGTTTTGTTAATTGCTTGAACCAGAAAGGTGCCTGACCCACAAGCAGGGTCGAGAAAGCGAGAGCCAATAACTCCTTTATATCCACTTTTATCTACCACATAGCCTGCCAGCCACTCAGGGGTATAATATTCTCCTAAATCGTGTCGCAATTTCCGAGGAACGAGTAATTCATATAGTCTTTGCAGTAAGTCTCTTGTCCATTCAGGTTCAAGAATTGGTGTTGCTGGTTCAAAATCAGAGAGTGCATTTACAATACCACGAAAAACATTTGCAATCTGTGAGTCCCATCCATCAAGATACCATGAGAAAAAATCTGCTTCTAAAAAGTTTACAATTCCCTGGTCACTAAAATCTGCTCCGCTCTCCAAATAAGTTAATCTGGTCTTCAATTCATCATCGTCCATTGCAGTGAGTCCTGTAACAAAAGACTTTACTGTGCTTCTATCTTGCAATGACACAAGCTCAATGGAAATGACCTTCATAAGGAAGGCATAGAAGGTGTGAATTGCAAAAAGCAATTGTTTGAGTCTAACACCTCCTGGCATTTGATATAAACTTGCAGTTTCCTCAGCGGATTTCTCTGCCTTTTCAAGTTCCTCCCCATAGACAACACCAAAGATTCTATCCCACTCCTGGAAGAATGTCTTTATTCTGGAAGGTGCCTTCCTCCTCTGTGTTCTCATTAGCATGGAATACAATTCAGATACTGTTTGTTGCGCTATCTGACAAGAAGGGGCAAATACAGCAGCAAGGTTTTCTGCAGTCAAGGGACGTCGGGCTGAGGCCCTAACAAATATCAACAGATTACTAATGCTTGATTTATTTATTGGATAGGGGCCTAAAACCTGAAAACCACGTCTGGCTTCAATTTCAGGGAAAAGGACAGCCTGTGTACTTTCTATAGGCATAGGCGTTTGCAAGATTGTGGAAACTTTTGTAAATCTCAGGAAAAGTATATGTTTGCCATCAGTTGCGACACCGACCGCTTTTTCCAGGAAATCTTCTTTCCGCTGCCCAAAGTCTATAGCCTGCTCACCTAAATAACGTTGAAGTTGTTCTGTAGCTACTTTGATGTCAGTCTTTTTTGATAATTTTCCTGGAGCTTTATATTCTATTGTTAGAAAACCATAGACCGCATCAGGCCTCCCTCGGAAACTTGTAGATGTTTTCTCATACCTGACGCTGCTAATATCAATCCCCATTTTCTTAAATGTTTTTTGAAGTATGGGTTCCATGCCCATTTTGAGGTCTTCTTCTGTTTTGGCTTTACGAGCGACCTTTTCAATATCTTCTACTAATTTATCGGTATTTATTTGCCAGTATTTCTTTTCTTTCATTGTTCCCCGCTTACATAGGTGAGTTCATAGGTAACTATCTGGAAGGGTCTTGCTTTGCTTTAAACATTTCGTAATAAACTCAATCTTTTAACTGCTGAGTTCACTTATATTTCTGTGTCCTAATAAAAAGATAACCAAATTGTGAAATTAATCGTGAATCTAAATTGTAATGACCATATATCATTCCTGTAAAATCATCAACCAAATCGGCAAACTTATAATCATTAATTCTTAAGCGTTTGGCTATCGGAGTTCATCGGTAAGCTAAAGGCTGATGGCTGATTGCCGACTACTGAATGCGTTTAAATGATAACAGCCTTGCCCTCATCTCCTGGTATCCTCTTTCCATCAAGGGCTTAAGATGAACAATGTCTGCGGTGTTGTATAGGATCAAGCGATCAAGTGCACTTTCATCTCCCCACTGGTATGCCTTCCAGAGTAAAACAGCCTCATAACCATCCATTCCATCAATGGTAGAGGCCCGAGAAAGGCCAAAGGATTTTTCAATTGCCTTGAGACCACCTTTGTAGCCTAACTTTTTTAAGAAAAAGCGCAAGTCAATATGGGCAGGGGGCAGTGAGATATGGGGAAATTGTCTCCTGATAAAAGGCAAATCAAATTGGGCTCCATTAAAGGTGATGATGAGTTGATAAGATGTTATTTCAGATTCAAATTCGTCTAAATTGATACCTTTTACAAAGGTCTTTGCAGTTTTACCGTCATAGAGGCCAATAACGGTGATCTCGTCCACTCCCTGGTAAAGTCCGCTTGTTTCAATGTCCAGATAGACGGTCTTATCTTTGAACCTGTCAAATACACGCCATATATCCGCAGAGGATAGTCTGTCCTGGAAAAAGCGGATGTTATCCCTATTTTCAAGAGAGGACTCCAGATTCTGGCGCACAAATGCATCCCGGGTATGGGAAAGGAGAGTCTTTTTATTTCTTAGAAAATGTTTCCAGGTCAGGATTCCTCGCCGCCAGAGATACCGCTCAGTCTTTGGGCCAATGCCAGGAATGTGGATAAAGGTGTGCTCAAGCAAATAGGGTTTCCTTTTTCATTGAGTGACATTCTCCAGCCCATCAAGATTTAATAGAGGTCTGCCATGACCTGGATAGATGTTTCTTATTTTTAAGGTCAATAGTTTTTTAAAGGATTCCTTGATTGCATTTGGGTTAGCGCAGAAATTATTCAGCTCACCACTACCTCGCATGTTGAGAATGGTATCCCCGGAGATAAGAGTTTTTTCATCCCTGCTGTAAAAGCAAACGCTGTCAGGAGTATGTCCGGGGGTTTTTATAATTGCCCAGTGGGGAAGGGGGGGTATTTTCTGGCCTTCATCCAGTATACATTCAGCTTTGTAATGAGATGGCAGAAATTTTCTTAACAAGGGTAGAGGAATCGCAGTCTTGTCACTCAATAGGGCAGCACCTGTATTTATGATATGATTATCAAGGGCCATAACTACTGGCAGTAGCCCTGTGAGCCATATCACAGGGGAGAATAGGCAGATCTTTTCTTTTTCATTGAGGTAATCTCCAACCATGGTAAAGAAACAGACACTGATTTTAGGGAAAAGACGGACGAGCCTGGATATGCCAGCTACATGATCTATATGAAAATGGGTGGCAGTTACCATTTTCAGGGAGGAGGCATCTATTGATCTATCAGAGAAATATTTATATATTTTTTTGGCAGCCCAGGAGGTACCAACATCTACAGCAACAAAAGAACCCCCATCCTCTATCAAGTAGGTATTGGCATAACCACCTCTGATGAGATGAACAGGCATAGATTTACCATACTATATATAGTCAGAAATTAAATTTCAAATGTCAAAGCTCAAATCTCAAATGAATGACCAATGTCAAATAATAAAAATGCTATGAATCGGTGACGGTGAGGGTAACGAAGCCCGTATCGGTGAGGGTGACGGTAACGTTAATGCGCCTTAGGCGCATAAAAAGACAAAAACGTAACCCCGCCCGCCTCGCCTGAAGGCGAAGCCGATGGCGGGCAGGCGAGTAACGAAACGGGTCCCGCCCTCTAAGATCAAATTATAACATAAAGTGCTAACATAAAAAAGTATAGAGGGCGGGATTACCGTAACCTGATTACGACAAGCCGAGGGAATAATTATGACATTTGGGAATTTGGATTTCATTTGGTATTTGGGCTTTTGAATTTGTCATTCGAAAATTATATCGTATACTTTACCGAGGGCTTTTTTAAGTTCAGATACCTTTGTTCCACCCCCCTCTGCCATATCTTTTCTTCCACCGCCTTTTCCGCCGACAAGGACAGACAAGTCTCTTATAATATTTCCGGCATTAAACCTATCTGTCAGATCAGGTGTGACCCTGCACAGCAAAAAGACTTTACCGTTGCCCCTGGCACCAAGGACGATTATTCCAGAACTGAGTTTATCCTTTAAATGGTCGGCAAACTCTCTCAGGTCTTTCGGGTTAACTGCTGCTACTTCCTGGCTTATGACCTTGATACCGTTTATCTCTTTGGCGGTAGTGATTAAATCCTCTGACTGTTTTGTTGCAAGCCTGGCCTTGAGAGATTCTATCTTGCGGTCTTTTTCTTTCTGATCCCCGATAACATGTTGAACCTTTTTGGCAAGTTGATCAGGGGTGGTTTTAAGGAGGCTTGAGATGGTTTTTAAATTATCTACCTCTTTTTGTATTTCCCTGATGGCACCTTCTCCAGTAAATGCCTCAATCCTCCTAATACCAGATGCAACTGCCCCTTCGCTTACAAGGAGGAAGACACCTATATCTCCTGTTGCGGTAACATGAGTCCCTCCACATAGCTCCCTGCTAAGACCATCCCCGATGGTCACAACCCTCACTTGATCGCCATACCGTTCCTCAAACAGGGCAATTGCTTCTTGTTTAAAGGCCTCATCCCTCGGCATTATCTGGGTTGTTACCGGGAGATTCTTTTGTATATTGAGGTTTACCAGCATCTCAATCTCTTTTAATCTCTCAGGCATTATCTGTGCAAAGTGGGTAAAATCAAACCTCATTCTTTCAGGCCCCACGTGGGAACCTGCCTGTTTAACATGCTCCCCCAATGTCTCCCTCAATGCAGCCTGAAGGAGATGGGTAGCCGTATGATTTCCGGCGATATTCCTTCTCCTTGTTTCATCCACCACGGCCTCGACTTTATCACCCGCAGAGATCATACCTTCAATAATCTTCCCTTTATGAATAATCAGGTTTGTGGGATATCTGATAGTGTCTAAAACCTCAATCCTAACACTATCATTGCCTATCCATCCGGTATCACCAACCTGACCTCCGGACTCCCCATAAAATGGGCTTTGATCAAGGATAATCTCTACCTGTTCCTCTCTGCTTGCTGAGTCAACCTCCTGCCCATCCTTTAGGACAGAAATAACCCTTGCTTGTGCATTTAAGGTTTCATAGCCTAAGAATTGACTCTCCAGCCCTCTTGCATTAAGCCTTCTATAGATTTCAGGTATCTCTTCCTCTCCACTCCCCTTCCAGCTTCTCTGAGAAGCGGCCCTCTGCTCTGCCATGGCATGATCAAAACCTCCAATGTCAACCCTGAAACCCTCATCTCGAGCCATATCCTCTACCAGGTCTGGGGGAAAACCAAAGGTGTCATATAGCCTGAAGACCAACCCACCAGGGATAATGGACTGCCCCTTTGAGCGCAATCCATCCATCCCTTCCTTTAAAAGAGATAGGCCATGGAAGAGTGTGTCGGCAAACCTTTTCTCCTCATTGATCACCACTTCATCAATAAATCTTTTAGAGTGAGCTAACTCTGGGTAGTCAGGGCCCATTACATCAATGACCTTATCTGTTAAACGATGAAGAAAGGGGCCGCTTAGCCCCAGAACCTGGCCGTATCGTATAGCCCTCCTGATTATACGCCTGAGCACATAACCCCTACCCTCGTTTGAAGGCATAATACCGTCAGCTATCAGAAATGCAGTGGCCCGACTGTGATCTGCAATTACCTTGAATGAGATATCATTTTTTTTATCCTGGCCATATCTTGATCCTGCAAGCTCCTCGGTGAGTTTTATAATATCAGAGAATAGATCTGAATCGTAGTTTGAATAAACACCCTGGAGAACCGCAGCCAATCTCTCCAGACCCATGCCTGTGTCTATATTTGGATTAGGAAGGGGGGTAAGATTGCCATCAGGGTCTCTATTGTACTGGGTGAAGACCAGGTTCCATACCTCTAAGTACCTATCGCAGTCACAACCTACTGAACAGGTGGGCTTACCACAACTAACCTCAGCACCTTGATCATAATAAATCTCCGAGCATGGGCCGCAAGGGCCTGTCTCTCCCATGGACCAGAAATTGTCCTCTTCTTCAAATCTAATGATCCTATCATGAGGCAAGCCTATTTTCTGGGACCAGATTTTGTATGCCTCATCATCGTCCTTATAGATTGATACCCAAAGCTTTTCTTCTGGCAGGCCATATTCTACGGTCATGAGCTCCCAAGCCATATCAATGGCCTCTTCTTTGAAATAGTCACCAAAGGAAAAGTTACCAAGCATCTCAAAGAAAGTATGGTGCCTGTTAGTATAGCCAACCTGATTGAGATCATTGTGTTTTCCCCCAGCCCTGACACATTTCTGGGAGCTGGCTGCCCTTGTATATGGCCTTTTTTCAAGGCCGAGGAACAGATTCTTAAAAGGCACCATCCCAGCATTGGTAAAAAGGAGGGTGGGGTCATCCTTGGGCACTAGTGAGGAACTCCCCACTATCTCATGACCATGATCTCTAAAGTAGTTTAAAAATTTTTCTCT
>JAUWNK010000120.1 GCA_030612685.1 Desulfobacteraceae bacterium | reverse complement strand
GTGCTTTTGCCTTCGCCCAAGGGTGTCGGGGTGATTGCAGTCACTTCTATGTACTTGCCATCTGGTTTGTCTTTCAGTCGTTCAATGATCTTCAAAAAATCCAGCTTGCACAGCCTGCCCATTGGCAGGATCTCATCCTTCTGAAGACCTAACTTCTCTCTCCATTCATCCGGTGTTGGCATATTCTCTTCTGATGCTTCTGAGATCTGCCAATCACTCATTTCAACTGCATTATAAGCCATATCTACCCTCCTTTTTTTTAATTTATTAGTGATTAAGAAAAATATTATAATTTGCCTAATCTAACCAATAACTATTTTTACTTCTATCTTCACCTCCTTCTATATATACATCTATTTAGGGTTTTTCACCTTTAAAAGGTCACTTTAAACAATCGACCCCTCCCTATCACAGAAAAAAATTCACGTCAAGAGGAAAACAAGCGGGGAGGGGTAATTTTTCACCAAGCTTTTTTCTTGACAATTTAAAAACAGGATATTATAGACACAACCAATTTTAAACGATCTGCTAACTAAGAGCTTTTGAACATATTTTATAGGTGAAGGTGATGGAAAAGATGAATCTAACTATTGATGGTATCAAGGTTACAGTTGAGAAAGGCACTACGGTTTTAGAGGCAGCACGGAGTGCCGGTATTTATATTCCAGCATTGTGCTCTCACCCTAATTTGCCGTCATCAAGGGAGGTAAAACCCTTTGAAGTTGTCTATAGGGGAAAAGAGGAACTAAAAAATGATAACTCATTAACTGAATTTGAGGGTTGTCAGCTATGTCTGGTTAAAATAGAGGGAGTAGATGACCTTCCTACTGCCTGCACCACCGAGGTTACTGAGGGCATGGTTGTTCAGACCAATACACCGGAAATTAAGCAAAAACGCACGGAGAATCTAAAGACTATTTTAAGTGAACACCCAAATGTGTGTCTCGCCTGTGATCGCAAGGAAGACTGCGATCCATTTAGGGGTGGTATACGCAAGGCTTCAGTAATAACAGGTTGTGAGTTCTGCCCCAACAATGGGCGGTGCGAGTTACAGGAAGTTGCTACGTACATAGGGGTAGATGAGTCAACACCTACCTACGAATATAAGGGTTTACCTATAGTGAAGAGTGACACTTTCTTCGAGCGAAACTACAATCTTTGTATTGCCTGTACCAGGTGTGTAAGGGTATGTCAGGACGTAAGGGGTAATAGTGCTATTGGTCTTGTTTTTCAAAATGGCAAGGTGGTAATCGGAAGTAAGGCACCAACTTTGGAAGAATCCGGGTGCCAATTTTGTGGGGCATGTGTTGATGTTTGCCCAACAGGGGCATTAACTGAGTGGATTAATAAATGGGAAGGTGTTGCAGAGACACAAGTATTATCTACCTGTCCCTATTGCGGTGTGGGTTGCCAGTTAGAGCTTGCCCTTAAGAAAGATAGGATTATTGGAGTTAGCCCTAAAGGGGATGGCACAGTAAATCAAGGACAGGCATGTGTGAAAGGTAAGTTCGGGATAGTCGAATATGTTCACCACCCGGATAGGCTAAAGGTTCCTCTTATCCGGAAAAACGGGAACTATGAGGAGGCAACCTGGGACGAGGCACTGGATCTGATTGCCGAGAGGATGGGCAGCTACAATGCTGATGAGGTAGCTGTAATTTCTTCGGCAAAGTGTACAAATGAGGAGAACTACGTTGCCCAGAAATTTACACGGGCTGTCCTTGGTACGAACAACATTGACCACTGTGCAAGGCTGTGTCATGCATCTACAGTAGCTGGTCTGGCCCAGAGCTTTGGAGCCGGTGCAATGACAAATAGCATTGATGAAATCAGGCATGCCAAATGCATTTTAGCGATAGGCACCAATACCACAGATGCACATCCCGTGATCGGTTTGGAGGTAAAACAGGCATCAAAAAATGGGACAAAGCTCATTGTTGCAAATCCACGGGAGATAGAACTGGTAAAACATGCTGATCTGTGGCTGCAGCAAAACCCCGGCAGTGATGTTGCCCTTCTTATGGGAATGATGGGGGTAATAGTGGATGAGGATTTGCATGACAAGGACTTTATTGAAGAAAGATGCGAGGACTTTGATGTCTTCAGGGATTCCCTCAAGAAATTTGATCTGGAAAAAGTGGAAGAGATTACCGGTGTACCAAAAGACAAGATAATAGAGGCAGCAAGGATATATGCAACTGATAAACCTTCCACAATTCTCTATGCAATGGGAATTACCCAGCACACTCATGGTACTGATAATGTAATAGGTACGGCAAACCTGGCTATGCTTACAGGGAATGTCGGGAAACCATCTACAGGTGTAAATCCTTTAAGGGGACAGAACAATGTTCAGGGTGCATGTGATATGGGTGCACTGCCAAATGTATTTACCGGTTATCAGGCAGTAGTGAATGAAGATATAAGAAAAAAATTTGAGGATGCCTGGGGCACTTACTTACCTCGTGAGGCAGGGCTTACCCTGCTTGAGATGATCGATGCAGCCCACAAAAAAGAGATAAAGGCTCTATATCTTATTGGTGAAAACCCGATATTGAGTGACCCTGATGCAAATCATGCCAAGGAATCTTTGGAAGCACTTGATCTTTTTGTAGTCCAGGATATCTTCATGTCGGAGACTGCCAAATTGGCTGATGTGGTTCTGCCAAGTACATCGTTTGCTGAGAAGGATGGGACATTTACAAATACTGACAGGAGGGTACAGAGGGTTAGAAAGGCTATTGAGCCTATTGGTAGCTCAAAGCCTGACTGGTGGATTACATGCCAGATTGCTCAAAAGATGGGAGGTAAAGGTTTTGATTTTGAGGGCCCATCTCAGATTATGGAGGAAATTTCCACACTAACCCCAAGCTATGGAGGCATTAGCTTTGAGAGATTGGAGGATGGTGGCATCCAATGGCCGTGCCCAGATAAGGATCATCCAGGCACACCTATACTGCATACTGAAAAATTTACCAGGGGAAAGGGCAAATTCATACCATTAGAGTACAGGCCACCAGCAGAACTTCCTGATGATGAATACCCACTACTCCTTACCACTGAAAGGAGCAAGTACCATTTTCATACCGGCACAATGACAAGAAAGGTAAGAGGACTGAATGTATTGGATGGCGAGGGTATGGTGGAGATAAACCCAGAGGATGCCTCGGCCTTGGGTATTATAGATGGTGAGATGGTAAAGGTCACATCCAGGAGAGGGGCTGTTATGGCAAAGGCTAAAGTGACAGAGGTCACACCAGTAAAGGTTGTGACTATGGGCTTTCACTTTGCTGAAAGCCCCACCAATCAATTAACTAATCCAGCCCTTGACCCTGTGGCAAAGATACCCGAGTTTAAGGTATGCGCAGTCAGGTTGGAGAAGGTTCAAAAATAGAATAGTCTTGTTTGGAGGTGCAAATTGCATAAGATATTAGTAAAGGAAGAGTTAGTACCAAATATGCATTTGGTCAAATTTTCGGCACCGGCTATAGCCAAGAAGGCTAAGCCAGGTCAGTTTATTATTATTACTATTGATGAAAAAGGAGAAAGGATTCCACTAACGATCGCTGATTGGGACCAGAAAGAGGGCTCTATCACTATCGTATTCATGGAGGTGGGAACTACAACCCAGCGCTTTGCCTTATTCAATGCCGGAGATTCCATTGACAGCCTTGTAGGGCCCTTGGGCATCCCGGCACATATTGAAAAAGTTGGCACTGTGGTCTGTGTCGGTGGTTGTTATGGTATAGCAGCTATGATGCCAATTGCCCGGGCCATGAAGGAAGCAGGGAACAAGGTTATCTCAGTTATCGAGGCAAGGAGCAAGTATCTCCTGTTCTGGGAAGATGAATTGAATAAGGTGAGTGATCAGTTGATAGTATCTACTGGTGATGGTTCTCATGCCCCCCAAGGATGGATCCCTGATCAGCTAAAGCAGATATTTGAGGGGGGAGAGAAGGCAGATCTTATTTTTGCCATTGGTTGTACTTATATGATGAAGCTCACCTCTGAGGCATCAAAACCTTTTGGCATCAAGACAATTGTTCATCTTAACTCGATAATGGTAGATGGCACCGGTATGTGTGGTTGCTGTAGGGTGTCAGTTGGTGGAGAAACTAAATTTGCCTGTGTTGATGGCCCTGAATTTGACGGCCATCAAGTAGATTGGGATGTACTCCTATCTCGGCAAAGGAGTTATCACGATGAAGAGATCCTCTCATTGCAGGAGTGGGAGAGTCGAAACTGGCGTAGAACCTAAGGGTTAAACCTAAATTGAGCGATTCTAATGTTTAAACCAGTAGGACAGGCGTCTCGCCTGTCTTAAGAGGTGACAAGGACAGCCGAGACGGCTGTCCTACGGTTTTTTGGTTGTTTTTGAATGCAAGAATCTGTCAATTTAGGTTAAAATGCCTAAAGTTAAGGAAAAAAGAAGCAAAGGCAACCGCAAAACTTTAGTTCACTTACAATTTTAGTTCACCCTGGCCCAGACCTGGTATATAATTTTAATAGGTTGATAAGAGCACATAGCACCTTATAATCTTAATAGTTTGATTTAAGCACGTCGCACCAGGGCGGGCTTTAGGCACTTTTTTTGAGGATGGAGGAGTATCGCAATGGAGGAGAAAGAAAAAAAGGAAAAAAAGGAAAAGATTCCCAGACAACCAATGCCTGAGCAGAAGCCCAAAGTCAGAGCGAGAAACTTTGACGAGGTTCCTTTTGGCTATTCCCCGGAGACAGCTATATTAGAGGCAAGCAGATGCATTCAGTGTAAAAATCCTGGGTGTATGGCCGGTTGTCCTGTAGAGATAGATATCCCTGCATTTATAGCTAAGATCAAGGAAGGTGACTTTGCAGGCGCCATAGCCAAGCTTAAGGAGAAAAATGCACTCCCTGCGATCTGTGGCAGGGTATGTCCACAAGAGGTACAATGTGAAAAGGTCTGCATCCTTGGCAAGAAGGGAGAGCCTGTAGCCATTGGGAGGTTAGAGAGGTTTGCCGCTGATTGGGAAAGAGCTCAGGGCGAGGTTTCAATCCCTGAAAAGGCGCCTTCTACAGGGAAAAAGGTTGCAGTGGTCGGCTCAGGACCATCAGGCCTAACTGTGGCTGGAGATCTTATCCTCAAGGGCCATGATGTTACCGTATTTGAGGCCTTTTTAATTCCTGGAGGCGTATTGGTATACGGAATCCCGGAGTTTAGATTACCAAAGGCGATTGTAGCTGCTGAGGTGGACTACATGAGAAAGCTGGGTGTTAAATTCCAGGGTGATATGGTTGTTGGTGCCACTGTTTCAGTTGATGAAATCTTTGAAGATGGCTATAATGCAGTCTATATAGGTGTAGGGGCTGGACTTCCTGTATTTTTGGGAGTACCGGGTGAAAATTTGATTGGTATTTATTCTGCCAATGAGTATTTGACCAGAAGTAACCTGATGAAGGCATATCTGTTCCCCGAGTATGACACACCAATAATAAGGGGTAACGATGTGGTTGTCTTTGGAGCAGGGAATGTTTCAATGGATTCTGCAAGGACCGCACTTAGGCTTGGTGCGGATAGGGTAAGGATTGTTTATCGCAGATCCAGAGATGAGATGCCTGCCAGGATCGAAGAGATCCATCATGCTGAGCAAGAAGGAGTAGAATTTGTTCTTCTTGCAGCCCCCTTGAATTTTATCGGAGACAATGACGGACGTTTGAAAGGATTAAGATGTCAGAGGATGGAGTTGGGTGAGCCTGATGAGTCAGGTAGGCGCCGGCCAGTACCGATTAAGGGTAGTGAGTTTGAGACAGAGTGCGATACAGCAGTTGTTTCTATAGGTGCTGGTGCGAATCCTCTTTTAACCAAGGCAACTCCTGATATCAAATTAAACAAATGGGGTAATATCATTGCCGAACCTGAAACTGGCAAGACAACCAAAAAAGGCGTTTGGGCCGGTGGTGATATTGTAACTGGACAGGCAACGGTTATCTTGGCCATGGGTGCTGGCAGAATGGCAGCCAATTCTATTCATGACTACCTAACACTTGGCTGGTAGAATTTTCACACCATATCTTACCTGAACTTAGCCGCCTGCGGCGGAACTTTTTCGACAGGATTAACAAGATTAACAAGATTTTCTTATTTTCTTTATATCCTGAACATCCCTGGCCCAGACCTGACTTATAGGCTTAATATGATGACCCGAACACGTAGCATCCTATAGATTTAACAGGCTGATTCAAGCATGTCGCGCCAGGGCAGGCCTGTCTATCCTGTCTAAAAAAGGAAATTCCTATACTATCAAGTTATCAAATCTTTTACAGGGTTCCTCACCCACATTTAGAGAAAAATGGATAACAATATAGGCATCATAGGTGCAGGGAATATGGGATCCGCCCTGATAGCGGGTATTGTTGAAGGTAGGAAGTTTAAGGCGGATCAGCTTGTTGTTAGTGATATAAAAAAGGAGAGGACTGACTATCTGGCTAAAAAGCACCATGTAAAAAAGGCCGATTCTAATCAAACCCTTATTAAAGATTGCGGAACCATTATTTTGGCGGTTAAGCCAAAGGAAATTAGACCTGTTTTAAAAGATATAAAAAATGAGCTAAGGGGTGATCATCTCCTAATAACCATTGCCGCTGGTGTCCCCATAAAAGCCATTATGAACACATTACAAAGAGACCTACCCATTATAAGGGTAATGCCAAATACACCTGCAATGGTCGGGATGGGGATTACAGCTATCTCGCCCGGTCCTTTGGCAAAAGCCAGGGATATAGATATGGCAGTAAAGATCTTCTCTCAAGTTGGTGAAACTGTTATAGTAGACGAGGAGATGATGGATGCGGTTACTGCCCTATCAGGTAGCGGGCCAGGTTATATATTCTATGTAATGGAGGCCCTTGTTGATGCCGGAACCAAGGTAGGACTGAAAAAGGAAATCGCCCTTAAATTAGCTGTTCAAACTACACTGGGAACTGCAAAATTGGCAATGGAATCTAAAGACTCCCTGGCTGAGTTAAGAGATAAGGTCACCTCCCCTGGTGGAACTACCAGCAAAGGTTTGGCCGTTATGAATGAGAGAAGCTTAGCTGATATAATAATTGAGGCGGTTGAGGCTGCCTGCAAGAGGTCAAAAGAGCTTAGTAAAAAGCTTTAAAAAATCTGGAGCGAGGCACAGTTTGGGAGAAATAAAAAGTACCCTTGATCTTGTTCTTGAAAAAACCCGAGATCTTACCCTGAGTGAGGAAGAAAAACTGGGCCTTGCACGGGAAGAGCTGGAAAAAAAGATAGGTGGACTTCTTAACAGGTACTTGGATAACCTTCTTCCCATAAGCCGGCTAAAGGAAGAACTAAAAAAAATAGCCGGCAATGAAAGTGACCTTTCATATAGGTCCCTCAAAAAACATCTTTTAGCTCATTTTGACCTGGACAGCGACAACAGTTCGATTTTATCTGCCCTCAGTGAAGTTGCCGGTTTTGATATAGCCCCCCTTACTATTCTCCAGAAAGAATACCAGTCAGAGAAGGAAGAGACCGAAAGAGCATTTAAAGAGAGGATTTTAAAGGCTTTGAAAGGGAGGGGTGTCTCTGGTTCTGCCGTGGTACCCAATCTGGACCAAATCCCGGATTGGGATCAGTTCCTCAACAGCTCACATAAAAGATACCAGGAGCGGATCAAATCAATAGGGAATGGTTAATACCAAGTTGCATTAAAACGGCTACTATTCATAGAGGTCATTGCGAACGAATGTGAAGCAATCCCTGGCCCAGACCTGGCCTTTATGAGTGTGGTGATGGAAAGGCACGCATGCAGAATCAGCAGGAACAGTAGCATATTCAAATCACATCGCGCCAGGGCGGGCTCAATAGCATAGATTGCCACGTCGCTTCCCGCCACGTTTTACTCGCGGCTTCGGCTCATCCTCGCAATGACATGATTGCAACTTGGTTAAAACGTTACCCTGAAAAAGATTCACACCAGGAGCCATTTCTACAACATATCAAAATAGATTTCTTCAACAAGGGAGAAATTTCTCACTATCTCTTCTTGCCCCCTAATTAAACTACCATGCCCAGGAAGTAGGAGTTCAATGTCGAGGGAGGACAGCCGCCCAATACTATTTTTTAATTGATCTCCATCACCACCAGGCAAATCTGTGCGCCCCACTCCCTGTTCAAAGATAACATCGCCTGCAAAGAGTGCCTTATGGGAAGGCCAGTAAATACAGATCGAGCCAGGTGAGTGACCTGGGGTGTGGATAACGTCGAGTTCTATGTCGCCTGCTTTCAAGGTTCCTTCTATAAGAAAAAAATCAGGCCTAAGATTAAAATCATGAGAGTATGAAATGTATTTCTGGAAATAGTGGTATTCTATTTCATGTATAGTTACCATGGTTGATAGTGATGAAAAGGACTGTACTGCCTCTATATGATCAGGATGGATATGGGTACCAATTATCAAGTCGATGTCCTCGAGTTTGATATTTATAGCTTCCAATGAATGCTGTAATTCAGTAAACAAATGTTGATGGCCAGGATCAATGAGGATTTTGAAAGGGCCATCAATGAGATAGCTGTTACAGTTATTTTCAGTCAAAGACTGCCAGGGGAAAGCATATAACTCGTCACTTAAGCGCATATCCACTTACCTCTAATTTTAGGATGATAAAAGTCTTAAATTAAAGTATACTATAGCAGAAAATATTTTATTGAAAAGGCCTGAACTGCAATATTTTTTTCAGAAATTATAATAATCATATTTCCTTCATAGGAGCGATTAACCCTGTTGCTTCGCTTTAGGGTTATTGATAAAAGAAACATTACGTTGAGCATGGAGGTGTCTTTTTTTACATTATGCCCTATAACAGGGGGCCTCAGCGTGCCGCTTCAAACCCTGCGCACAAGCAACTCGTCATTGTCTTCTAGGGCCTTTGTCCGTGTGCGCTGGTTTGAAGCGGCCTACCGACTTGTCATTGTGAGGCCTGCCCTGGCGCGAACCCCTGGAATATTAGCGGTGTACGGTATTGTTGCTATTTTGGAGCTATTTACTTATGCCGTATAATCCAGGTCTGGGCCAGGGGCATGGT
>JAUWNK010000100.1 GCA_030612685.1 Desulfobacteraceae bacterium | reverse complement strand
AAAGTACAAAAAAAAGGTGTCTTTCTCCTGAAAGATCAGCAATCAGGTTTTTTTGATCTGGTGCTGGGCTATGGATTCGACACAAGGTATTATCGTGAGATTTATGAGGAGCTGATTCCGTGCCTGAAAAAACAGAAGATTGAATCTGTCCGCAAGATTATAATATTCAATCGCAAGGAATTATTTTCAGAGTCGGTGTCATATTTTCAGGAAGACTTCTATATCCTTATGCCTTTGATATGGCGGGATAACATAGAGGGCCATCTTTTCCTGTTTGCTGGTGAAATGCCCATTTTTGAGGAGACAACAAAAAGCTTACTCCAATTGATTTGCGAAGACGCAGCCAGGGTCATCGAAGAATCGGCTTCAGGACGAAGGTTCCACGAGCTGGCCTTTACAGACAGTCTGACCGGCACATACAACTATGGGCTGTGGTGGAAGCGGCTTCACGAGGAATTCAGCCGTATGCAGCGACTAAAAGACACCAAAATTTCGCTTATTGTGTTTGACATCGACCACTTGGATCGCTTTAATCGCGCCCATGGCTACCTCGTGGGAGATCAACTGCTGCGTGCTATCGCTGACCGGATCAAAAGCTGCTCACGAATCAATGACATTGTGGGCCGGATCGGCGGGGATGAATTCGGTGTTGTGCTGCCTGACACCTCCAAAGAGGATACGCTTAAATTGGCGGACCGTATTCTCGATGCTGTTTCAGGCCTTCCTGCCGAAATGCATATCCAATTATCGCACCCCACCACCTTGAGCTGTGGTATAGCTGGATTCCCGGATGACGCCGACACGCCTGGAAAGCTGGTAGAAAGGGCCAAAACCGCTCTTGTTTCGGCAAAAATAATGGGTGGCAATCGAATCAAATCATTTGAGCACTTAGAGGAATAACAAGGGCATGTTTTCGCTACGGACCACCTGGGGTACCATTACTATTATTCTCGCTGATGTAATCATCTGCTACCTGATTTTTTGGCTCATCCTATCGAGCTTGCCCGGATCTCCTGAATGGTTGACTTCCGGGGGCTCATATGGGCACCTGACATTTTCCGTGTTTACCTTGCTGGTTATTTTTTCTTTAGTCCCAGGCCGTCTCTACTCTTTTATGGAGTACACCTGCCCCGGCGACTTTATCAAGGGAATCATTCCCGTATTTTTACTCTCCTTAGGCTTCATAGCAATGTTGAGCTTTTTTATCAAAGACCTTACCTTGCTAAATTGGCGGTTGTTTCCTCCTGTCGGTGCAAGTTACGCTTGCCTGCTCGTCTTTCGGTACTTTGTTTTTTACGGTATGGTGAAGAACAGAGAACGGATTTTGGTTCTGGGCACCACCGACCAGGCCCGTGAAATCATCAATGGGTCGCAGGGAAAAAAATTTATAGGCTATGAGATTATAGGCATCGTTACTTCGATGAGAAGCCAGGTGGGTAAGGAATTTCACGGCATTCGAGTACTGAGCCATATAGACCAGATTGGTGAAGCCGTGCGTAAATATGCTGCTGACAGCATCGTGGTAACGCTGCGGGAGCAGCGTGGGAAACTGCCGGTTCGTGAGCTGCTCAAGTTAAAAGTGAAAAACATTCGCATCCAGGAGGGCCCTACCTTTTACGAAAAGATCAAAAGAAAGATCATCATCGACGAGTTTCTGAAGCCAAGCTGGATTATATTTGAGAATGGATTTTTCCACAACTCCCTGCATGGGACCATCAAGCGCACGCAGGGAGTGATTGTATCATTTATTTCGCTCACTATCCTTTCGCCAATCCTGCTACTTGTAGCGATTTTGATTAAGCTGGAATCTCCGGGTCCTGTGTTCTTTCAGCAGGAACGAGTCGGCCGTAACGGCAAGATCTTCCACCTGCTTAAATTCCGGTCTATGTATAACAATGCTGAGACAATCAGCAGGCCGGTGTTCGCACAAGAAAACGATCCCCGTGTCACACGGGTGGGCCGCATCATCCGTAAGACTCGAATAGACGAGGTACCACAGTTCATCAACATCTTCAAAGGAGACATGGACATGGTTGGTCCCAGGCCGGAGCGGCCATTTTTTGTCGAGCAACTTGAAGAAATGATACCATATTACAACCTGCGTCACACCGAGCGCCCCGGCGTGACCGGCTGGGCCCAGGTAAATTACCCCTATGGCGACAGCCTCGAGGACAGCAAGGAAAAGCTCAAATACGATCTATACTACCTCAAACATTTTTCCTGGTATCTGGATTTACAGATTATTTTCCTTACAATCAAGGTAGTCCTCTTTGGCAAGGGTCGCTAAAGAGTTTCTCCTAATCCCTCCCATAAAATCTTAATATCATCATGGTAATATCGTCAGTTTGTGGCACTCCTTGAGAGAAGGCTTTAACCTTTTCCGTTATACCAGCAGCCACTTCCTGGATTGGTTTGTCCTTTAGAGCATTTATATCTTTTTTCAACCTCTCCTCTGAAAAAAGTTCCTCTTTTTCATTCATGGCCTCTGTGACGCCATCGGTGTAAAGAAAAATCGTTTCTCCTTTTTGAAGGACAAACTTTTTTGATTGGTATGAAAAATCCTCCACAACCCCAAGCGCCATCCCATTAGTCATTTCCAGAGGCTCTATATCTCCATTTTTATGAAAAATGTACGGTGGATTATGGCCACCATTACTGTACTCCAATTCTCCAGTACGGATATTTAGAATACCTAAAAAAACAGTCACAAACATCATTGAAGGATTATCTATTGAGAGATCTTCATTGACTCTGCTTAAAACTTTATCAGGACTTAACCCTTTGGTGGCCTTTGTTTTAATAAGGGTCATAGTTATAGCCATAAACAGGGATGCGGGAACCCCCTTGCCGGAGACATCGCCAACAGTAAAGCAGAGATGATCATCGTCCATAAAGAAGAAATCATAAAGATCACCCCCAACCTCTTTTGCGGGTTCAAGTGTGGCATATATGTCGAGTTCTGGCCTATCAGGAAAAGGGGGAAATATTTTGTGCAGAATACCCATCTGAATGTCATGGGCTATCTTTAACTCACTTTCAATCCTTTCCTTGGCGGCTGTAGTCTCCGTTAATTCTTTAATATATTCTTTCAGGGAACTTTTCATATAGTTAAAGGAATCCGCCAGCTTCCCCACCTCATCTCGTGATTTGATTGTGGGTAATTCAATATCCAGATTTCCAGTTGCGATATCTTTGGCTGCCTCTGCCAGAGCCCTTAATGGTCGAGTTATAGAGCCGGAAATCAATACAATGACCACCAAAAGGAATAAAAAGCCAGCCAAACCGAGAAAGATAACGATGCGATTAAGATTGGTAATATCCGCCATCAATTCATCCTGGGGGAAGAGCACTCCCAGGGACCAGCCACTGGAAGACAATGGTGTATAAACCATCCAGCATTTTTTCCCGGTGAGAATGCTGCTGAATGGAACAAACCCGGATTTACCTCTAATCATTTCCCTCCCGAGCTCCCGGAGGCGGGCATCTGCTCTGGCCTCAGCCGCACTGAATATGGTCTCATTCATGATCAGGTGCTCATCATGATGGGTTACAAATGTTCCATTCTTAGAGACCAAAAATCCATAGCCAGTCTGCCCTATCTTGATAGAGGCAATGATTTTCTGAAGCCAGGAAAGAGAAATATCTGCTGTCACCACCCCCATAAGTTGCCTCTTTCCCAAAACAGTTTTGTAAAAGGGAACAGAATAGGTAGACATAATGATGTTGCCGGCGCCTACATCATAATAGGGCTCAGTCCATGCTGGTCGGTTAAGCTCTTTTGGAATTTGATACCAATCCCAGTAAAAATATTTGTAAGGTATATATTTAAATTCTATTTTTCCTTTGCATTTATAAAAATATGGGGCAAAGCATAAAGAGTTTCTGCTATAGGCATATGGTTCAAAGGCAATAGTGCTGCCATATATCTCCGGGTTATTTTCTACTACTGAATGAAGCAAATCGATCATATCACCACCGGAATAAGATGAGCTCTCCAGAAAATATGCCAGGCTCTTAGGAACTTTTTCAACAGAACGCAGCACCATGTCAATCCGGTTTACTGTTGCCTGGGCAAGGTTTCTTGCATTTTTTTCTACGTTTTTGATGATGATTCGGCGGGAAAATAGATAATTGTAACCAAAGATAAGAAAAAAGATAAGTGTGACACTGGTGAGAATGAGCAGAATGAGTTTTAGGCCTATGCCTCTATTTTTCATCATGGCTAATGCACTCTCGATAGAAAAAGGTGAAGTCCGGAATTTCCTTTATCAATCCATTATCTTTTAATCCCTTTGCCACCCGATTATAGTCTTCAGCAAAAAGCTTTCCCATGGGAATGTTTGGGTCCTCTGGTAAAATCAGATCCTTCATTCTATCCAGCATCCACTTCTGGTGCACCCAGGTTGCGGGGATGTGTTCTTTCTGCAAATTTTTCATTACAATGGACAATGTCTCTTCGGGATGGGCAAGGGCATATTGCCATCCCTCAATGGATGCTTTCACAAAGGCCCTACAAAGGTCCGGGTCTCTTTGAAAGGTATCTTTCATGGTGTAGATACCGTCTTCAGGGAAATTTAAGCCATGTTTGTGAAAGAGAAAGGTAGTCAATTCATCAGGATTGAGACCAGAATTAAGGATGGTATGGTACTCATTATACCACATGGCTGAGGCAACATCCACACCATCCCGCAGGAACAGATTTACTGAAAATGATTGACGGATGATCTTCACATTAAGATTATATTTTTTAATAAATGCCTTTGGTTGAATTTGAAATATTGGCCCCCAGAGTCCTACCTTTTTACCATTCATATCCTGAGGGCTCTTTATGCCGCTGGATTTCTTGGCAACAAGCATTAAGGCAGATCGTTGTAACACCTGGGCAATGTTTATAATTTTTATCCCCTTTGCTCTCATCTGTATGCCGGTGGAGAGCCATAAGGTGCCAAAGTCAGCCTTGCCGCTTTTTAGAAAATCAAGTGGTGGGCTGTCTGGCCCACCTGGGATAATGGTCAGATCGATTCCATGTTTTTTATAGATTCCCCGCTCATGTGCAAGGTAATATCCAGCAAACTGGGCTTGGGGTACCCATTGGGGAATAAAGAATGCCTTTTTTAAGGCTTTTTCGCCAGCAACGGCCTCAACGGTGATAAAAAAAAAGAGGGCCAGGCAAAGTATGATTTTATATCTCGGCATTTCTTTAACCTGTTGAGGTTATATATATTTTCGTGATGCTACGCCTTCCCGGCCTGGGACGTTGCAAGCGGACCGTTGATGGGAAAAGTCCGCGTCTGCCGGATTTAAACGACCTTATGAATGATAAGGGTAAGGATATTATTTTCTTCATCCCGGCGGTACTGAACCTCATCCACCATTTTTCGCATTAAAAAAATCCCCAATCCACCAATCTTGCGGTTGGAGATGTTCTCAGTCAGGTCAGGCTCAGAGATAGAATGGATATTGAAGGGTATCCCGGTATCCAAAATCTCTAATATAAATCTTGTCTCATCATCCATTTTGCATCTAAGCTCTACCTCACCAGTATGTTCAGGATAGGCATAAGTAAAAATATTAACCAGAGCCTCTTCTGTGGCAAGTTCTATCGCTTGAATCCTTTTTTGGGTAAATCCCTGCCTTTTGGCACAGGCCAACACAAATTGCATCAACCTTTCCAGATTTTCAATTTTGGCCTGTAATCTAATCTTTGACATCGATCTTTTAGCAATAAAATTCGTATTTTTTTTGCAGAAAATGTTTAGAATGCCCTGTTAATACTAACAGAAATATTTTAGCAAATGACCCCGGCGCTTCGCTTCAGGGTTATTCATGAAAGAAACTTTACGTTGAGCATGGAGGTGTCTTTTTTTACATCATGCCCTATAACAGGGGGCCGCAGCGTGCCGCTTCAAACCCTGCGCACAAGCAACTCGTCATTGTCTTCTAGGGCCTTTGTCCGTGTGCGCCGGTTTGAAGCGGCCTACCGATTTGTCATTGTGAGGCCCGCCCTGGCGCTAAGTTTCTGTAATATAGTATAATCACTCTATTATTTCTATGCTTAGCTATATAAACTCATGTCTTTTAAAACAGGTCTGGGCCAGGGGCATGGTAAAAAAAGACACCTCCATGCTCTATTCTACATTTAGTTTCTCAGGAGAATTCATGAATTCAGGGATTTAGCAATTTCTCTTTGGACACAGACCCGCCTGCTAACGCCTGAGCGTAGCGATGGCGGGCAGGTGAACCCATTGAATTTCCCGTAGGGAACCCTATTCAACTGGGTGAACGCAGATTGTTTCCGAATTCCGTGTTCCGTCATTCGGAACCAAGTTTTTTAATGCGCCTAAGGCGCATAAATAAGAAGAACTAATAAAATGGTTATCTTGAGCATCTGCGAAAACCTGCCCGACGTCCGGCAGGCGGGTCTGCGGCCTAAGTTCAGATTCTGTTTTATTAAATCTGTGCAAGGGCAGATTCTACTGATTCATGGATTGGTATGATAGAGCTAAATCCTGAAATATCAAATACCTCTTTCACTACGTCTTTAAGTGAAGAAAGCAAGATCTATCCCTCTTTTGGCTTCAATTTCTTGGCTGTAGCAAGAATGCTTCGAAGACCGGCACTGCTAATATAATCCAACTCACAAAGGTCAATGATAAAAATCTTCTCCCCTTCGGCCATTAATTCTTCCAGTCCTTTTTCAAACTCAGGGGAGGAAACTGCATCCATCCTGCCTTTGACTGAAATAACTACAGTGTTTTTTTCTTTCCTTGTTATTATCTCCATAATAGCCCCCATTCAAACCCTCAATCCTTACTTAATGAGTGGTTAATAAAATACCTATTAAGATTATTTTTTCGTAACTATTCAGCCACCAAGCCACAAAGACCCAAAGAGAAGATGAATATAAATTGGATAAACGAGTTTTTTCATTAATGAGCCTAAGGCTCATTAATTTCAATGTGCCATGCATTAAAAAGGCTGTAACCGTTCACGGGTTCAGAGGTTCAGGTTTTAACGAACGCCCATGGCTTGCTGCCACAACGAAGTATGAAAGTGTTGTGGCGCCCGTTACCCGAACGGGCCGATGAGGGCATCGGCCCCCACACTTTCATATAAAAGAAAGGCAACCCTGAACGGTGAACCATAAACCTGTGAATGCCTACGAATAATTCTATAATCTTGGTGTCTTGGTGCCCCTGGCCCAGACCTGGCATGCAATACTTAGCTATATTATATAATTTAAATAGATACTATAGAAATTGCAATATACGCTAAGGAGCTCGCGCCAGGGCAGGCTTTGTTGCAAGGCACCTGAGTAATTACATTTTTTCTAAGAGCTTCAAGATTAAATCTATCGAAGGGAAAAATCAAGGTAGATTTCAGTTTTAATGAGTACAATCTGGTAGTACCGTTAATAAATTCTTTTTTAAAGGTTAATATCTGTTGTTGATCTGAATCTTCACATACCATGGACATGATACTAATTGTGTTGATATAAGGGTTGGTTTTTGTTAAGGAATCATAATGGCATACATAGTAAGAGTTGTACTTCCAGAATATCCCATCTTATCCAGCGCGGGTGACGTCAATGCTAAATTTCCTTTCTCATGAGCACAGGGATGAATATATGCGTCTTCTTTATGAACAAAGCCAGCGTTGCGGCATTTTTTTTGGCCTATTATCTAATAACCAATCATGTGTTCCTGATTTCTGTGCCGGATAGAGAGGCCTATGTGATTGGGAAAGCCCATCGACTGTATAGGCAGGGTATGAATTTTCGTGAAGCGGTAGAGGTATCTTTTAGAGGACAACCGGGGTCTCAATGATTTGCTGTTTTAAACGTTTCCAGCGGGAGGTTTGGTCTTGGGTGATATCTTAGGCAACCTAATTGGCGGCATAGGTGTGTTTTTTGTAGGGATGCGCATGATTAGCAGCGGGTTGAAGCAGATGACAAGTCGCCGCTTCAGAATAGTTATGGCCAGATGGACAGACAAAGGTTTTCAGGGAGGTCTTATAGGGTTGGTCTTGGGGTTTGTAACCCAGTCCGGGTCGGCAATCTCTTTTATCGTGGCCAGCCTTGTCGGCAGCGGGATGATAGGCGTCCGCCAATCGCTGCCTGTCATCTTCTGGGCCAATGCCGGACTCGGAGTCCTGGTTGTGTTGGCCTTCATTGATATAAAGGTTCTTGTTCTTTTCCTGCTTGGGGTGGCAGGTATCTCGATTGCCTTTGAGAAACCGGCCCGGTATCGGCACCTGGCCAGCACTCTGTTCGGGGTGGGCCTTTTATTCTATGGCCTCTACATGATCCGTACCGGCGCCACGCCCCTTGCGGAAAAGGAGTGGTTCGAGTCGTTACTCCTTCAGGGCCAAGAGTCGTATATTGTGGCCTTTATGGTGGGCTTGGTGCTGACCGCAATCTCGCAGTCGTCAACTGCCGTCACCATTCTTGCCATCGCCCTTACCCAATCTGGCCTGTTCAGCATTGAGCAGACTATCATGATCATCTATGGAACTGCTCTGGGTTCCAGCGCAATCACCTGGTTTTTGTCGACCAGTCTGAAGGGCACGCCAAAGCAGCTCGTCATGGCACAGATATTGTTCAACATAGTTGTATTAACCATTTTAGTGCCTCTTTTCTACCTGGAAATCTATGGCCATGTCCCCCTTGTAAAGGCCCTGATGGCCGAGGTCTCATTCCGGATTGAGCAACAATTGGCTTATGTTTATGTCCTGCTAAATTTGATCGGTGCCATTTTCCTATCATTTATGATAGGGCCATATTTGAGGATTCTCACTCGATTCTGGCCGCCGACCCAGGAAGAGGATTGGTCAAAGCTTCAATACATCCATGATCAGGCGCTAAAAGACCCGGAAACGGCCCTGACCTTAGTCAACAAGGAGCAGATACGGTTGCTTAAGCGGCTTCCAGTTTACATGGAGGAACTCCGTGCGGCACGCTCTGGCGGAGGTAAGCCAACCTATGACACCATCCACTCGGCTTTTCAAACAGTATCACGCGAAATCGATGCCTTTGCCTCCGATCTGCTCCATTATGTATTAACCCAGGAGACATCCGAGCGGATACTGAACGTCCAAAACCGGCAGAGCCTTCTGGATTCGCTCGAGGGCTGCCTCCACGAATTGACTCTTGTGCTGGATACCTGGTCTGGTACCGAGTTAGGCCAGCGGTTCAAGCACATATTCGTCGAAGGCCTTGAAAGTATCCTTATCAATGCTTGCGAGGCGGCGGAGTCTCTCGATCCGGCAGACCTTGAACTGCTGGATGTGCTCACGCATGACCGGAGTGATATGATGCAGAAGATGCGAGGAACTTACCTGTCAAGCGAGGAAGGCCTTGATGCGGATGAAAGGGATGCTTTACTCCGGGTGACTATGTTGTTCGAACGGACGGTGTGGACCATCAACCGAATAGGCCTTCTCTACAGGAAAGAAAGCTATATTTAACTTGATAGTATAGGAATTTCCTTTTTTCAAACGTAGCGCAGGGCTCCCGCCGGCCTCGCCTTGCGTCTCGCATGGCGGGCAGGTCAGCCCTGCATCATAACGGCAGAGCTAAAGCTCTGCACTACAAGTCCGCACCGAAGGTGCGTTAACTTGATAATTCCCTGTAGCAACTCGACTGAGCTCGCCGAAGTCTTGCTACAGGGTGGTTCATTAAGAATTGTAACAGAGAAGGTAGAAGTGCACTTGTAGAGAATTATTGGTCGCAGCTAACTTCTTGAGATAATAAAAGAAATGGATTTAAAAATTGGTGCCGAAGGCGGGACTTGAACCCGCACGGGCATAACCCACTACCCCCTCAAGATAGCGTGTCTACCAGATTCCACCACTTCGGCATAAGAACTTAGGGCTTCGCCCAATTGGAATATTGGCCCGCCCTGGCGTGACGTGTTTGAATGAGCCGTTAAGTCTATAAAGGGTTACATGCTCTGATCAGTCTATTAGCTCTATAAGCCAGGTCTGGGCCAGGGAATAATGGAGTACTGGAATAATGGCCCGCCCGGGCGCGACTATCAGGGGATAAGCTCCTATCGCTGTAATATTATGGCGGCATAGCTCGCTGAACTCCGCCATGCAAATCAGCCTGCCCTGGCGCGACGACACAGGAAAATGATCCTGTTTCGGAAATATTTTCGGAGCTTGGAGTTTATAACTAATCCTTGCATGCCAGGTCTGGGCCAGGGGTTTAAAGGAAGAAGAACAATCGAAAATTATCTTTTCCATTTTTACTCATCCCAATGTTCCCTGGCCCAGACCTGACTTGCAGGGCATGGATTCTACAGACTTCAGTTCCAAAAACTATAGCGATAAATGGATTTCCCGAGTAAGTCGCACCAGGGCAGGCCACTATTTCGCTATTCTATCATTCCATTTGGGTGCCACAAATTGTCTACCCCTAAAAGATGTCTTATTTTTTCCGATACGTTATTACTTTTCAGTTTTTGTATCAGAAGGGATATTAGTATTTATTGGTTTAGCCTTTTCTTGCTCACTTGCATTTAAAGGCTGTTCCTGTTGAGTTTTGGCTTTCCCTTCCATAATTGAAGATTTTGGAGCCCTGGATGATAAAAAGGCCAAGGTAAGGGAAGTTATCATAAAGGCGATAGCCACGCCTGCCGTTAATTTGTTGAGAAAAGGTGCTGCACCGGCACTCCCGAATAGTGTCTGGCTACTACCCCCAAATGCAGCTCCCAAGTCAGCTCCTTTACCGGCTTGGAGAAGTATACCTAATATCAAACCAAAACAAATAAGTACGTGAATAATTATAAGCAATGTAGTCATCTATTTACCTTATCTTAAAAATTCTGGTTATCTATATATCATATCTTCTAAGTATTTCAAATTTAATTTCATATCCTATTAAAAAAAATCATACAAATTGCTACTATCTTTATTGTTAATCCATTATGTCTATTCTATTCTGTCTATTCTATTCTTGACATTTTTATAAATTTGGTTAACTATGATTTTAAAAGATATATATTCTTTGTGGACATAAAAAGGATAGTTTGGGAATGGATGAGGAAGAATATACAAATAAGTATCTAAACTTAAGAATACTTAAGAGCATTCAGGAATATTTGAAGT
>JAUWNK010000199.1 GCA_030612685.1 Desulfobacteraceae bacterium | reverse complement strand
GTTTGTAGCTCTTCTCTTATTTTCTCCATGGATGATAAAAAACTACATCTGGACAAGCAACCCTATATTTCCTCTTTATGATCACTGGTTTAATCCGGAAAATGCCATCAATAGACAAACGGTCGGTCTTTTTGCATATAGGAACTTGGTCTATCACGAGACCTGGTGGCAAATGGCGCTTTTGCCATTAAGAGTTTTCTTTCAAGGGCAGGACGGAAGTCCTCAATATTTTGATGGCAGACTTAATCCATTCCTTTTATTGCTCCCATTTTTTGCATTTTATCGATTTAGAAGAGACACTAAAGTTATCAAGGTTGAGATGAAGATAATTCTGGTCTTTTCCGTGTTATACTTCACATTCGCCTTGTTCAGTAGTAGCTTAAGAATACGCTATATCTCTCCGATTATTCCTCCATTAATTATACTATCAATTTATGGCATTAAGAAAATGGTTTTAATGATCTCGCAACTTCGTTCTGGAGCTATCAAAGGCATTGCTGTAGCTACCATCTTCTTATTGATATCTCTTTTACTTTGTTTAAATGGGGGTTACATTGTTGATCAGTTCAGATATGTTAATCCAATCAGGTATCTTAACGGTACCTTGAGCCGTGATAATTATATAGATAAATATCGATTTGAATATCCGACAATAAGATACATTAATGAGAATCTCCCTTTGAATGCCAAGATATTATTCATCTATATAGGCAATAGAGGTTATTATTGTGACAGAAGCTATCTATTGGATATTATTGGTAATAGAGGTATGCTTCATCAAATTTTAAAACGGTCGAATAGATCTGAAGAAATACTGAAAGGTCTTAAAAGCAAGGGGATAACTCATTTACTTATACGATATGATCTTTTTGAGCCGTGGGTGAAAAGTGATTTTACGATTACAGAACAAAAGTTGACAGAAAAATTTTTTAAAGAGCATGTTAAATTGCTTTATTTCAAGTGGGGATATGGAGTATCTCAATTGGAAAATTTTGATTAGACCGTATGGCAGGATAAAGTGTTGACATAGTCTAATTGACCATATATAATTTTAATCAATTACGAACTGATTATAAGCGGTATTTTTGACTGATATTAAGGGGGTTGAAGATATGAAGACCTATAATTTAACTGAAGCCAAGGCAAAATTATCATCTATTATAAGCCGCATCACATTTGTAGGGGAAAAGGTAATGATCAGAAGGAAGGGCAAGAATGTTGCAGTGGTGGTGCCATATGAAGATTATTTGAAAAAATGGGCTGAAACCGGGGAAAATGAAGGATTGTTGTTGGCCAAAGGTGCTTTATCTGACATTGAGGATTTTGATCAATTTATTAGGAGTATTTACGAGGCAAGAGAAAGTTCTACAGACAGAAACGTCGCAGAGGTCTAATGTACTTGTTTGATATAGATTGCCTTAGCAACATTCTGAAGAAAGCTCCATCACCCCTGCTGATAAAAAAGTTGGAATCACTGCCAAAAGGCTTACAATTTACAACCTCTATAAATGTTTCTGAAATCTATTTTGGCGCCTATCGTTCAAGGAATCAGGAGAAAATCCTAAAAGCCTATGAAGATAAGGTTTTTCCCAATGTGAATATCCTTCCCTTTGATACAGACAGCGGAAAAATATATGGCCGATTAAAGGCCATTTTAGAAAAAAGGGGTTTCTCAAAGAGTGAACCTGATTTAAGGATTGCTGCTATAGCAATTCAACACAATATGATTTTAGTCACAGGAAATAAAAAGCATTTCATGAACATTCCTGGGCTGAATATCGAGGACTGGATTAATGATGATTAGTCAGTATATGTACATACACCTATACACTGAATTATGTTAGCTTGATAGTATAGAAATTTTTTTTAAGTCCTTGTAGGGGCGGCCTGCCCGGGAGCGACTTCTGGGAAATAAGCTGTTTTCACTGTAGGGTGCCTCAAACCCATGCCGTAGATCAAAGCACCATCAAATCAGCCTGCCCTGGCGCGACGACACAGGAAAATGATCCTGTTTCGGAAATATTTTCGGAGGTCGGAGTCTATAACTAATCCTTGCATGCAAGGTCTGGGCCAGGGGTCTGGGCCAGGGCATTTATGACGCCCGTCATTGTGGGTTCGATAAACCCGCCTGCCGGATGGCGGGCAGGTCGAACCCCTACAGGTCCGCACCGAAGGTGCGATATGTTCAAGTGATTTGGGTTATTGATGCCTCTGTAGCGGTTCGGTGGTTTATTGAGGAGGAGTCCCATCCTCATGCAGATGAAGTTTTAGAAAAAGTAATTGATAGACCTGAAAGATTTGCCGTCCCTGAACTATTTGCATTTGAAGTCTTTTCTGTTTTACAACGCATACACCCGAATGGACTTGAGGCTTTTAGAAAGGGAATAATTCCACTACTTCAAGGAGGGATATTCCGGCATCCTATGACAGAAAATCTCGCACTAAAAGCAGACAGATTCGTTAAATCGGGGCTGACTGGGTATGATGCATGCTATGCTGCTCTGGCCCGAGATTTAAAAGGGATGTGGCTCACTTTTGATGAACAGACCCACAACTTGATTCAAAAAGAGAAAAAGTCTTTTTTCTTAGACGAAGGTATGCCGCCGAGCTGGCCTGGTTAGGTTGAGCTTTCACATTGGAATTTTGGTTGAGATTAAAGAGAATAATATAAAAGATCCGAGACTATTTTTTGACCCTACCCTTTTCTGGGATAGGGGGCAACAGACATTGATCAGCATGGGGATTATGTCATCGGCAGCATGCTTGATCTTGGATGCAAGAAGGATCTAAAGAGGCTTAGAGAGTTATTACCCAGGTCATAAAATAGTTTACATCTAAAGAATGTAGTGCAGTCCTTTAGGGCTGCATCTATTGTCAGGACTAAAGCCCTGCACTACAGATTTAATAAAGATGTCTTGCATGATAAAAATGAAAACTCTTTTTTGCTCTCAGTAGTATATACTGATGATAAGTTAATTGGAGCGCTAAAGAACAAAGGAGACTTTTACCGATAACCGGCGGATTTAAGCAAATCATATTCTGGAATGGTGGATTATGTACATACAAAAGACAATCGGTGTGATTGTACCAGCCTATAATGAAAAAAAATTAATTGCAAAAACATTAACTTCAATTCCCTCTCTTGTGGATAAGATTATTGTTGTCGATGATAGCAGCAATGACAATACAGCAGGGATTGTAAAGGAAACAGCCGAGGAAGATAGAAGGATAATCTTGATCGAACATGAGGTAAATCAAGGAGTGGGAGGGGCTATCATCACAGGCTATAAAAAGGCTTTAGAATTGGAGATAGATGTGACCGTGGTTATGGCCGGGGATGCTCAGATGGATCCAAGAGATCTGATTCCTATTATTGAGCCGGTGGCAGATGGAAGTGCAGATTATACCAAAGGAAACCGCCTTTTTTATGGTGATGCCTGGAGTATGATCCCGCATTATCGGTATTTGGGTAATTCATTTCTTTCTCTCTTAACCAAAATCGCTTCCGGCTACTGGCACATTGCTGATTCTCAAACTGGATATACAGCCATTTCCTTAGATGTACTTAAA
>JAUWNK010000123.1 GCA_030612685.1 Desulfobacteraceae bacterium | reverse complement strand
TTTATTTTCTCTTTAGGGGCATGCTCTATGCCCCCTTTTTTAAAAAGTTTGGTAAGCTTTTCCCTCTCTTTCTCGTACATCCTGGCATTTATTATAGCCAGTCCAGCCATTTCGCCCAGGGCGGATACAAATTCAATCTCCTCCTCGGTAAAGGATCTGGGAGAGGGGGTATAAAGTCTTAGCATGCCAATTACCTTATTGTGAATTTGAACGGGCACGCTTAAAATGGAGACAATCCCTTCTTCAGCCTTTTCTTTTGGATACTGAATCCTTGGATCGGTTTGGGCATCAAGGATCAAGACCGGTTTCCCATCCAATACCGCTGGCACCCTCTTGTCTGCATTAAGTGGCCCTTTTCTTAGATACTTTTTGCTTAGGAAACGGGATGCAACTAATTCTAAATCACTCGTTTCTTCATTCAAGAGTCTCAGGCTGGCGGCCTTTAATTTCATCGCAGGAACGATCCTTTTCACAATAAGGTTCAGCACCTCTTTTGAATCGAGCACGGAAAGAATAGCCCTGGAAATCTCGTGGAAGACCCTAAAATATGCAATTTCTTTTTTTACCATTTTTCCCCAGGATAAGATTGTAAACGCTTAAAATATATAGTAATAGCTCTTAGTGGTCAAGGAAATAAAGGGCTTGAAATTTTCGGCAATCATGATTAAGACCAGTTGCTTTAGAAAGGCAAAGGACCTGCCGAATGCGGTAAGCATTGCGAGAAGCGATTTTCCCTGGCCTATGAAAGGATACAGATTTGAAAAATATCCTGCCCTGATGCCATCATTAAGACTTCTTCGAGATTGGAAGGTAAGGAAGGTAACGGAAAAGGACTATATTGAAAGATACTGTAAGGAAACATTGAGTAAGCTCGATCCCGAAAAGGTCTTTAATGATTTGGATGGCAAGATATTGCTTTGTCATGAGGCACCAGGAGCGTTCTGCCACAGGAGATTAGTTGCCAGATGGCTCGAACACTGCATAGGCGTTAAGGTAATTGAATTATAATCTTTTCATTCAATTCTATCAACAATCGGTAGAGGACTCCAGTCGTAAGCCCGGGGGTGAATGCCTCAATGAGCACGACCTTGATGTTTTTTCTTCCATTCCCTCCGGGGCGTAGGCTCTACTCTCCGGCCTGTAAGCCCTACGGGCTGGAAGTGGGGCCGGAGTCCAAGGCTCCCGGCCTGGTCTTTTCAACGACTTATCTGCGTCCTGCTTAAAGGCGGGGCTCCGCATTCCCCCGACAAGTCGGGGGCTGCGGTTTCCCCCGCTGATAAGTCGTTGAAAAGGACGGTGGCCTTTCACCAGTCACTCAGAAAAAAAATTAAGGCCTGCCCTTGTTTCCAAGTGCCACGGGCATAAGTCCGTGGGTATCTACTTGTGTCTATTTAATTTCTGATAAATTTTCCCAAGATATTATTGCCTTTTATCTGTATTGGATGTATCTCTTTTTAAAGATTGTAAGAATACCATTTTAATGGCAGGAGATTGAGTGAATTCATCTATTAAGACGATTTCCCTGATTGGTGCTGGGGCAGTGGGCGCTGTCTACGCTAGTAAATTTTATACTATGGACAAAAATTGTATATCCCTTGTTGCTAAAGGGGAACGCTATGACAGGCTGAGAGAAAAAGGGCTGTTTGTTAATAAAATGCACTACCTTTTGAATGTAATCAGACCGGAAGAAAATACACCAGCCTCTGGTCTCATAATAGTAGCTGTAAAACACCACCATCTCGAAGAGGCAATCAGGGACATCTCGAACAGGGTGGGTAATGACACCCTGATCTTATCCGTCATGAATGGAATTGAGAGCGAGGAACAGATTGGTGCTGCCTATGGGAGAGAAAAGGTGCTGTTTGCTGTTGCGGTCGGTATTGATGCTGTCAGGCAAGATAATTACGTCACCTTTTCTCAATTGGGAAAGGTATTTTTCGGAGAGGCCAGGAATCCCAATCATACCGAGCGGGTCAAGAGGGTTAGATGTATTTTAGATCAGGCCGGGATTAGCTACGAGATCCCTGATGACATGATTCGAATCATCTGGTGGAAATTCATGATTAATGTGGGGCTCAATCAGGTCTCAGCTATATTAGGTGCCCCTTATTCGGTTTTTCAGAACTCTCAGGAGGCAAGGGAGCTTCTGGAATCGGCAATGAGAGAAGTAATAAACATTGCCAAACCAGCCGGAGTCCATTTATCTGAAGAAGGCATCCAAAACTTCTATTCATTTCTACCCAGTCTATCCCCAGATGGAAAAACCTCCATGCTACAAGACGTTGAGGCTAAAAGGAAGACAGAGGTAGAAATGTTTGCAGGAAAAGTGATTGAGCTCGGGAAAAGGTATGGAATCCAAACACCGGTAAATCAGACCCTTTATAGACTCATAAAGGTCATAGAAGGAGACAGAAATGCCCCCGATTAAAGGCAAGAATCCCGGTGATCTGCCTATTGGTCAGCGTTGGATTGAAAAATGGCCTGTTAGAACAGCAGAACCGTCGCCTGGTGCGGATCTGGAGTCCTGGACATTAATGATCACAGGTCTTGTGGAGAGGCAGTTGACCCTTTCCTTCCAGGAGGTTCGGGGTCTTGGGACAGTTGAGATTGTCAGGGATTTTCACTGTGTAGAGTCGTGGAGTGTTCCTGATAATAATTGGAAAGGGGTCCCTGTTCACCGAATCCTGGAACTGGCCAATCCCTTGCCCGAGGCCCGCTATGCTCTGGTGCGCAGTCCAGGTGATTATGAGACGAACCTGCTGCTTGAAGTCCTGCTACGCCCGGATACCCTTCTCGTATGGGAGCGCAATGGGAAGCCCCTCAGTTGGGATCATGGGTATCCCCTAAGGCTTATAGTGCCAGATCTCTATGCATATAAGAGTGTTAAATGGGTTTCAGAGATCAGCCTCTTGAATGAGGATCGCCCTGGGTTCTGGGAGAGGCAGGGTTATCATAGAGGTGCCAATGTCTGGTCAGGTGAACGATTTGAGGGGGGTTGAATTTCACATTACAACGAGGAAAATAGGTGCAAAAAAAGAATTACCAAAAGAGAGTAATCGAGATAATCGATATCCTTGAAAAAGAATATTCTGATGCCAGAACTGCCCTTACGTTCAGGAGTCCATTGGAGCTTTTGGTGTCCACGGTCCTTTCAGCACAGTGTACTGACGAAAGAGTAAACAAGGTAACCAGGGATCTATTCAGGAAATACAGGTCTGCAAAAGACTACGCACAGGTAGATCTGGCTGAACTGGAAGAGTATATTAGACCTACTGGATTCTTCCGAAATAAAGCCAAGTCCATCAAGTCCTTTAGTGCAACATTGGTAGAGAGATTCAACGGGGAAGTGCCGGCCAGTCTTGGGGACCTGTTATCTCTACCTGGAATTGGGAGAAAGACGGCAAATGTTGTACTTTCTGAGGCATTCGGTATTCCAGGGGTAGTGGTAGATACCCATGTCCTTAGGTTGACTAAACTCATAGGGCTGAGTAAAAATACCGATCCCACCAAGGTGGAATTTGATCTCATGGAGATTGTCCCAAAGGAAAAATGGAGACTGTTTTCAAACCACCTTATCCTCCATGGCAGGGCCATCTGTATTGCCAGAAGACCGAGGCATCAGGACTGTAAGATTGTTGATCTATGTGAAGAGGGAATCCGGTGGAAAAAAGAAAATCTCTAGTTAGTAATCAGGGGTGCCATTTTTTTCTCACAGAGCCCACAGAGACACAAAGTTTTTGAGCTGAATTCCCCTCTCAGGAATTTAGCTCAAACTCCATCCTAATTAATAGGGATTCGTGGACTTGGTCGGCGAATGAAAAATTATAGATCTTCTCGCTCATTAATGCTGTCATCAGTGTTAGAAAAATGCCCCAGCAGGGGCTGATTGTTTGGTCTGATTTTTCGTCCCTACCCCGTTAAATGCGTAGCCTATTTAACTGGGGTCAAAAAATCAGTCCAAAAAAACTATCTTTGTGATCCCTGCCCGCCATCGCTCTCGCTCAGGCGAGGCAGGCGGGTCTGCGGGCTTGAGCGATTTCCGCAGGGCAGAAAGAGCGGGCGAGAGAAACATAACCCTACAGATACAATATCTATTAACTTATAGTAACTTTTCCATAAAACATGGACTAAAAAGAATGATCCAGTTTAATATATTGCTCATCGCATTCCTTGCAGTCTTCGTATTTCGATCCATGTTTCAGCTTTTCCTGAACCTCATTAATGTCTCCCATCTACGCCGGCATGGAAACGATGTTCCCCGCGTTTTTCAGGACACGGTGGATAGGGAAAAATTTGAAAAAATTGCAGCATATACAGCGGATTCTACTAAATTTGGCATTGTTGCGAAATTATTTGACCATACGGTATTGCTTGTCATTTTATTGACCGGTTTTTTGCCCTGGCTGGTTGAAATAATAGATAAATGGCAAATAGGCTTTATTGGCGGGGGGCTGATATTTTTCGCCGTTCTTGCAGTAATTTCCAACCTGCTTGAAATTCCATTTGGCCTCTATAGCACCTTTGTGATCGAGGATAGATACGGGTTCAATACCAGAACTTTTAAATTGTGGGTTTTGGATTGGATTAAGGGTATGGCCATAACAGGCATACTGGGCGGTATCGTTATCTTTTTTTTATTGGCATTGGTATACTATTTTAAAAATACCTGGTGGTTTTTGGCATGGATAGTTATTTCGGTCTTCGAGTTGGTGATTATGTGGTTATATCCAGTGCTAATTGCTCCACTGTTTAACAAATTTGAACCAATTACCAATGAAGAACTGGAAAAAAAGATCGTCTCCCTTATGAGGAAGGCGGGGCTGGCAGTAAAAGGGGTGTTTCAGATGGATGCCGGTAAAAGGAGTAAACATACCAATGCCTATTTTACAGGGATCGGCAGGACCAAAAGGATTGTTCTATTTGATACCTTACTGGCATCTCATGGTGATGAGGAAATCCTATCAGTCCTCGCCCATGAAACGGGTCACTGGATAAAGAAACATATCATAAAACAATTAATTTTATTGGAGATACTCTCCTTGATAGGGTTGTTTATTGTGGCAAAATTGCTTAACTGGCAGCTAATTTACCAGACATTTGGTTTTCCGTCACAGATTGGATATGTAGGCCTGTTTCTTGTACCTGTAGTTTTAAGCCCCCTCGGCTATTTTATTAGGCCTATAGGATCGGGTATCTCGAGGTGGTATGAGAGAGAAGCCGATGATGTCGCTGTTACGTTGATGGGAACAGCTAAACCGATGAAAAATGCCCTGATAAAGCTTAGCGCTGACAACCTGGCAAATTTAGTACCACATCCACTTTTTTCCTGGTTCAACTATTCACACCCTCCACCGGTTGAAAGAATAGAACGGCTTGAAACTATGATAGAAGATGTTACAAGAAATGGAACGTAATGTAGGGGGAGATTTTTGCAAAATAAGACCTGGAGAGTGCTTTTAAGATATAGTGCAATAGTTGGTATGGTTTTCAGCAGATGGTAATAGAAAAGGGCATTGTCATTAGCTATAGTACCTTTGAACAATGCCCTTTAATAATGAGGCTTTTCAGCCTTCTGTTGGTGTTTACTTTTTCTTCTTTACATTTTCCTTGACTTCTATCTTCTTGACCTCACTCGCTTCAGCCTTTGGGAGGCTGAGTTTCAAGATACCATCTTTGTATGTGGCGTCTAATTCATCCGTTTTAACTTTCTCGGGAATTCGGAAGCTCCGCTGGAACGAACCATAATGTCTCTCAACCCGATGGTAATTTTCTTCCTTCTCTTCATTTTCTTGTTTCTTTTCGCCTTTGATGGTAAGGATATCATCTAATAGCGTGATATCAAGATCCTTCGAATTAATTCCTGGAATTTCACCAGAGATCATATATTCCTTTTCTGTTTCAGATATATCAAACGCAGGTACTAACATCCTCTCTTCATTGAAAAGGTCTGGAAGTTCAAGGTCATTGAAGAATCGGTCAAAGACACCTATACCTGGGAACAAAGACAGAAAACTGTCTCTCCTGGGTATTAATTGTAACATCCTTGTCATATCTGCCACCTCCTTTCTGAATGATCTGAAGTTAAGTAAAGTAGTAATCATTATCATTATGAGTTCAAGGGGGAGAAAGTATAATTTTTGATTAAATTTAGAGATTTCTTAGGATTTCCCTGTATTATAACCTGAAACCAACCACTCTCACTATGTAAAGAACAAAGCTGAAAATTAAGGAAAAATAAGGCGAAAAAATACTGAATTGAGTTTCAGGTATCGCACTACATGGGGTAAGCATAAAATTAAAAACCACTCTCTTTCTGTGAGAAATGGCGTTTAGTATTCACTAATCTTCTGGTTCAACCCACACGATATTGTTTTTGTTAACAAAGAGCACCTTTCCGGAACTGTCTCTGTTTTCTGCATCGAATAAAATAATAAATGGGTTATCTGTTTTAGTAAATAGCTCAGATACTCTCTCTTTGATACCTATATTTACTTTTCCTATTAAAGTAGAGCCATCTGTGGTTCTAATAGTAACACTTCTATATTCCCTCTTATAAGCATTTTTACTTTCTTCCATATTTTTAACCTCCTTTTTAAGGTCAAGTAGCTTCCTTTAAATCTTGGTCTTCTTACTCTTTTTCATAGGCTGTCCATTTCCTGTTCCTATTTCCTCCCTTCAATCAGGGTTATTAAGTTAAAGTAGTTAATATCAAGTTAAGGTCTACGGTCTATCGGTTACGCTGCTCGTTTCGTTTAACGGCTATCGGTTGCGTCATTTTTCAAAACCGTTTGACGTAAACCGAGCACCGAAACGAGCCGCGCAACCGCAATTCTTTGACGAATACTTGCAAGGCAGCAAAAGAAAATTCCTATAATATAAATTTATAATGTTATAAACAGTTCCTGTCAAAAACGAAAACCACGATCTCTATGTGTGAAATGGGGTCTTTATTACGCCAGAATATACTTTGATATGATCTCCTTCATAATCTCCTGGGTCCCACCCCCAATTGAAAGGATCCGGTTATCCCGGTAGAGTCTCTCCACCAAGTACTCGCGCATGTAGCCAAATCCACCATGTATCTGGACAGCATCATAAGTGACCTTATCGCTCACCATACATGCAAAGTTTTTAGCCATAGATATCTCCTTGACCTGGTTTTCTCCGGCATCTATTTTGGCCGCAACCCGATACACAAATTCCCTGCTCGCCTCCACCAGGGTGGCCATGTCAACCAGCTTGTGGCGTGTGACCTGAAAACCTGAAAGAGGTCGACCAAAGGCCTCTCTCTCCTTCGCATATTTCAATGATTCCTCCAGTGCCAGTTGAGCGGTCATATTTGCCATGATGGAAAGCTGTAGCCTTTCATTTTGAAAATTTTCCATGATACCGGAGAAGCCTTCGCCCTCTTTACCCAGAAGGTTCTCAACAGGCACCTGGCATTCGTCAAAGAATATCTGGGCAGTATCCGAGGCCCACCACCCCATTTTTCTTAACTTTTCAGACACGGAATACCCGGGCGTGTCAGATTCTATGATCAGGAGGCTTATTCCTTTATATCCTTCCCCGCCTGTTCTAACAGCACAGGTCAACTGATTTGCCCTGTAACCACTGGTGATTAACATCTTGCTCCCGTTAACCACATAATGGTTGCCGCGCAGGACCGCTTTTGTTTGGATATTGGCCACGTCGGAGCCGGCATTCGGTTCCGTAATACCAAGGGCGGCGATCTTATCCCCCTTCAGGACAGGCGGGATAAAACGTGATTTCTGCTTTTCTGTGCCAAAGGCTAAGATAGGAGGGATACTGATATCCAGGGAGCCGAGTCCTGCCACCACACCAGCGGAACCGCATCGCATCAATTCCTCTATGTAAGCTATCTTGAGAAAGATATCCCCACCGGAACCGCCGTAAGCCTCAGGGTAACCAATGCCGAGGATACCGGCATCTCCGGCCTTGGGGTAAAGCTCCTCAGGAAATTCGCCCTTTTCCTCCCACTCATCCACAAAGGGCTTAATCTCACGCTCCACAAATTTCCGGATGGTCTGGCGGACCATATTGTGCGTCTCACCAAAGTATTCCTGAAATTTCATAATAGTATGCCCTCCACAGTGATTTCTCTATATCCCCTTGCTGTGGACGAAGGATCGCTCGAGATCTCAGTGTAACAATTATTCATAATAGCAGGATTGAAGTTATATAAAAGATCTCTTTAGAACGGAAATAATTCCGGGATCCTTTGGGCCAGCATGATGTCGCCAATGACCTTTAGTTGACCTCCCATGAAAGCCTGCATGGCGTTCAACTCCTTATTGACTATGGCAAGCCATGTTTCACAGGACATAGTTAAGGTTACGGTTGGTGCCTCATAAGTACCTTCCAGGATTTGACAGGAACTATCCTTGATTGCTACATTCCAGCTTCCCCCGCCATCTCCAGTGATATCGAACTGGAAGGCTATATCTAATCCCTGTGCGGCACCAGAGTTAAAAATCTCTGACATCTTGGTGAAAACCTCTTTGACATTTGTTAAAGCCATGTTCTTCTCCTTTTTTAAGATTGCACATGTTACGCTGGTGGTATAACAACTGCCTCTCCTTCTGCAACGGTTTCTCCCCGCTGATTCGTCCAGGAGAGTGCCATCCGTACCCATCTCTTATCTTCAATTTTTTCTGCCACCATAGCCTTGGCAGTGATGGTATCACCGAAAAAGGTTGGCAACTTGAAGCGACAGGTAATCTCCACGGCCACTGTGCCCAGTCCGGGTAGTTTCATGCCAAGAACCGGAGCAATCAGGCTCTCGGGAAGGGCACCATGAGCGATCCTGGTTTTAAAAGGAGTTTGCCGAGCATACTCCTCGTTTACGTGAAGCGGGTTAAAATCCCCGCTGATACCTGCGAAGAGATAAACATCCGTTTCGGTGATTGTTTTGGAGAAACTGGC
>JAUWNK010000142.1 GCA_030612685.1 Desulfobacteraceae bacterium | reverse complement strand
CTCAACTGTGATCTTCTGAGAAAGGTCTCCTTGAGCTATGGCAGTGGTAACCTGGGCAATGTTTCTGACCTGATCCGTGAGGTTAGCGGCCATCATATTCACGTTGGCAGTCAGCTCCTGCCAGGTGCCTGCTACTCCGGGAACCTCTGCCTGGGCACCGAGCTTGCCATCGGTGCCTACCTCTCTGGCCACACGGGTTACCTCTGCCGAAAACTGATTGAGAATCTCAACCATACTATTGTAAGAATCTGCCAATTCGCCAAAGATATCTTCCTCTTCTTTAGTCAATGTCCTTGTCAGATCACCTTGTCTCACGGCATTCAGGGCCTCAAGGATCAGTCTTAGCTTCCTTTCCACCTCATCCCCGATCTCTGTTTCTCTTTCAAACGGGGCTGCTTCCGAGTCGTTTTCTCTGAATGCAGCTTTTGTTGGGGGTTTTCTTATGGGCTTTTTCATAATTCATTCCTCCTTTGTTTGATGCACCCGTAAAAAGTCCTTTTTACGGGCAATTGCGAACTGGGGAATTGAGGAATTAAATCCCTAAATTCCTAAATTCCACAATCTTTACCCTGTGAAATTCATTTCAATGACAGCGAAGCGTATTTCACCGGGGCCTCAATCCCCCAATTCCCCTGCAATTCTTTTGTAGGCTCTGCCTACACTTGAATGCGGTGCAGAATGGGATATAGGTACTCCATACATCTGCGCTTTATGAATCTTTCGAGAAAAAGGTATAGTGAGTATCCTTACGCTAAGAATATTATTTTCTTCAAAAAATTCTTTTATTAGGTTCTTTATTTCATTAGCTGTCCTCGCGTCGATTGAATATTTTCTTAAAAGCACCATCCGAATATTTGCCTCGATTCCGGTTTTTTTATGAAGGTATATCAACAGCTTTTTTAGAATTTCAAGGGTCTCATACGCAAATACTCCGGAATCTAACGGGATAATTATATCCTCGGAGGCGACAATTCCGCTAATCATGGTCAGGGTTGAGGCCGGTGGAACATCTATTAGAATATAATCAAAATATGTTTTTATAAGGTTTAATTTTTCCTTCAGGTTGTACAGATTGTTAATCTTACGAATCTTGCGAGCCATATAGGTCTCTGCAGACAAGAAATTTATAGGAGAAGGCACTAAGAAAACACCTGGTTCCGTCTCTAAGATTATTTCCCTTATATCCTTTCGATTAAACAGCACATCATAAATCGAGCCGTCTATAGCCCTTCTATCAACCCCTAAACCAGTAGCGGCGTTTCCCTGGGGATCTAAATCCACAACGAGCACTTTTTTATTCATCTTCACCAGCCACCCGGCAATACTCAGGCAGGAAGTCGTTTTACCTGTGCCCCCTTTATAATGAACAAATGCAATTGTTTTGGCACTCTGCACTTCACTCTCATCACTGTTTCTTGTGAACATATCTTTTGCCATCTCGCCTCGCTCCCACGATGATTGTGACGGTATGATTCCTTATGCCTCCCTCTATGACGTCATCCAGACCGATTATCCCCGAAGAGATTCTATCCCTGGCTAAATTATCTTCTTTCTTTACCTGCCCGCCATCGTCCGCCTGAGGACTCGCAATGACATGATTGCAACTTGGTATAACGAGCAACAAGAGTAGCTTAAAGGATCTTCTTTATAAGGTCCTGGGAATTCCCAAGCATCTCCGCAAAGGCATTCTCTCCCAGGCCAGTCCCATAGGCTACCATCTGAGCAAATTGGCGGGTCATGAGGTCATCAGGGGAATGGGCATCTGAGTTCAAAACAAGTCTTGCCCCAAATTCTTTTGCCCGCCTGGCAACATACCCATTTGTAAAGCTATGACCATGACGGGCCGAGATCTCGAGATAAATACCTCTTTCTGCAGCCAGCTTAATGTCTTCAATAGTTATCAAGCCAGGATGGGCCAAGATATCAACACCAGAAAGGATAGCTGCCCTATTGGTTCCTTCAGCTACCGGCTCTACGATAGTTTCGCCATGAGCTAAAACTATCTCTGCCCCTAACTCCCTGGCCTCTTTAGCCATGGATTCAATCAATTCTGGGTGGACATGGGTGATCTCAACCCCAGGGATTACCTTAACAGATTGCCTTTGATTTAAATCCTTGGCTACCTTAACCAACCTGGGGATAACAAAATCGAGGTTGGATAAGTCAACATGATCAGTTATGGCAACACAGGAATAACCCATGTTCTCGAGCCTCCTTACAAGCTCTGAAGGAAGCAATTCACCATCACTGAATATGGAATGTGTATGTAGATCTATCATCTATGAAATCTTTAAAGGGATTATCTTGGCTGGCGATGAGATATGCCCTTAAGGTGCGTGCAGCTATTGGTTATATTGATCTTTCTCCTGTTAGAATACCCTCTTCTAACGGGATGAAAAAGCACTGGGATGATATTAAAAATCTTAACCACTTATTCACGCCTCGTATAGTGCTCTATGTGCTAACAGGGTTTCCCCTGTCAGAAATAAGGCCTTACCATTTATTCACAAGTGGGAGAACCAATAAGTTTGAGCAAGGTTTAAAGCCTCGTCAAAACCTTCTAACAGAGTTTACATCTTATATTTACCAAAATCCTCTGGGTTAAGTTTTTCAAGTATATCTTGCCACCTTTTCCCTTTCTCACTTTTATCTGCAGGCACACTTTCTTTGGCCACCTCAATCTGCTTAGATTTCTTCAGTACATCATCTGAAACAAATATAGGCGCCTCGGTCCTAAGGGCTAAGGCAATAGCATCACTTGGCCGAGAATCTATTGATAAGGCTTTACCCCTGTTCATTAGGTGAATAATGGCATAGTATGTATTATCCTTTAAATCACAGATCTCTATCTTATCTATCTTGATATCTGTTTTATCCATAATATTTTTCAAAAGGTCATGTGTCATAGGCCTGGAAAACCTTACACCCTCCATTTCACTAGCAATTGCCGTTGCCTCGAGTAAGCCCACCCAAATAGGTAAAGTTTGTTCCCCTTCGATCTCTTTTAAGATGATTATTGGGCTATTTGTTACTGGATCCATATTTACTGAAGATATCGTCATTACTTTTAGCATTAAATTTTCTCCTTTACAGTATTTTAACTTCCAGGCATCTATAAATTTTATTTAATTCAAATAAATATCATTTGTCAATATAACTTTAATATATAACTTTAATCCTATCCGCCGCATGGGATTTATTCCTGCCCTGTAGAATATATTCACTAATAACTCCACTGTAGTCGAATCATTTTCAATGTATTTATTCCACAGGATTAAATTTTTTCTCTCCGCCTGCGGCACACTGCAGCCTGATCTTCCTCCATTCCATCGCAGGCGTATGACTTGTAGCGTTTACCCTGTAAGCATAACCTATTTAACTGGGGCCTACCTTGTGGAATGCGATGCTATGCCACCGGAGTGTAACTACTGCACCGTTACATGGCAAGATTAGTAGATAACCATAAAATACATTTTTAACGCAAGATGACCCAATTATTTTAATATCGAACATTATAATGTGCATTAAGATTTTATCAAGTCCCTTCTATATCCCGGAACTGTAACGTCAAAGTAGATTCTAACTTAGTAAAACAGAAGGATTCTCAAGGCCTTTAAATCCCTGGCCTAGACCTGGCTTAACAAGAGTGGGCTCCATATCTCCCATCTCCGAAGTATATCTGTGACAATATACCACTCCAAATAAGTCGCGCCAGGGACTTCGAATTGATAAAAAATTTGCTTAATCCGCCACCGACCTTCGGCGGATTAAGCAAATAATCTTGGCATCACACAGAGTTACCTATTTAAATGACTTAGCCTTGGGATATTCCAGTATTATCTTCTTGACGCCCTGATTTTGCTGGAAGTAATATTACAATCCATGTTTAGCAGTTTTAGATAAAAATATCACTCTTATTGGGATAATGATAGGGTCCTCTATCATTGCCCTTTCTTGGTTCTTATATCAGGTACTGCGGATTTTTTTTATCCTCTTTGGTTTCTGGTCTTTATATTTAGAGCTCTGGTATTTTTTAGAAAATAAATATTGGTAAGTTGTTAAAAAAATACATAAGTAGTTAAGCCCTCAAGATCAAGGTGAGCTTTAGGATGACAAGGTGTGGATTATTCTCTATAGGAGGAACAGATGGGGTAAAGGAATTAATTAATGTTACCCTGGGTAAGGAAAAGGCCGATCTGGCTATTATCAATACAACTATCCTAAACGTATATACAGGTGAGTTGTTAGATCATCATTCAGTGACTATTAAGGGAGAGTGGATAGCCTATGTGGGGAAAAATCCAGATGATTCTATTGGCCCACATACCAATGTAATTGATGCCAAATGTAAAACCATCATTCCAGGCCTTATTGACGGCCATGCCCATCTTGCCTGGGTATTTAATATAAGTGAGTTTCTGCTATATGCCATGCAAGGTGGCACAACAACCATTATCACAGAAACCATGGAAGCCTTTCCAGTAATGGGTTATAAAGGCGTAATTGATTTTCTGGGCTCTCTAAGTAATCAACCTATCAAGATTTTTGGTACCGCACCTTCAATGGTTTCCATAAGTAAAAAGGCAAGGGGTATCTCAAAGGGGACGCTAAAAAAACTTCTTTTAAGAGATGATATTTTAGGACTGGGTGAGTCATATTGGCAAGTGGTTATGCAAGAGCCAGAAGAGTTTCTTCCAATTTTTAAGGAAACCCTTCTATCTGGGAAAAGGTTAGAGGGACATTCTGCAGGAGCAAAAGGGAATAAACTTATGGCATATATAGCCCTTGGCATATCCTCCTGTCATGAGCCGATAAATGCAGAAGAGGTTTTAGAGAGGTTAAGGCTGGGTATACATGTCATGGTAAGGGAGGGAAGCATAAGGAGGGATCTTGCTCCTATATCCAGGATAAAGGACGCCGGGGTTGAGTTAAGAAGGCTCATTTTGGTTACTGATGGCATAGAACCAGGGGATTTGCTTGAGAAGGGATACATGGAATTTGTTGTCCAGAAGGCCATTGATTGCGGTTTTGAACCAGTTAATGCTATTCAGATGGCAACCATAAATGTGGCAGAGTATTTTTTCCTGGATGGTATCATTGGTGGGATTGCCCCTGGCAAATATGCAGATATGCTCATTATCCCTGATTCCAGAACCATTAAGGCAGAATACGTTATAAGCAAGGGTAAAATCATTGCCAGGGAAGGAAATCTTATGGTATCTCCAAGAAAACATGTCTTTTCAAAGGATAGTCTGAATAGTATTCACCTTTTAAGAAAGCTTAAACCATCTGATTTTTCTATACAGGTCAAGAAAAAGTTCTCCAATGTGAATGTCAGGGTAATAGACCAGGTTACTGATTTGGTGACCAAAGAGCTCATAATCTCTCTACCTGTTATTGACGGTGAGATCAAACAAGATGTAAGTAGGGATATATTAAAGGTGGCAGCTATTGACAGGAGGTATTCTCCAGGAAAGATCTTTGTCGGGCTTATCAGGGGGTTCAACTTAAGCACAGGGGCTCTGGCATGCAGTGCAGCATGGGATACATCTGATATCATTGTTGTAGGTGAAAATGATAAGGATATGGCAGGCGCTATTAACAGGATTTATGCTTTACAAGGAGGGGCTGTTGTCTATTCAGAAGGGAAGATCCTGGCAGAAATCCCCTTGCCTGTATTTGGTATCATAGCTGATATGCGAATGAAAACGCTTGCAAAAAGGATGGAAGAGATAACAAAGGTTATAAAAGATCTTGGTTTCCCCTTTGACAATCCCTTGCTTACCCTTGTTATCCTTACAGGTGCGGCCATACCTTTTTTGAGAATCTGTGAAGAAGGACTTGTGAATCTAAAAGATGGGAAAACCTTAGGTCTGATTGTATATTAATTTACATTAAGTGGCGCTCTAAATCAGTCGGAAAGACTAAGAAAATGGGATCAGCTCTTGATGGGCACTCTCTTCTTCGACATTTAGGAGGTTTATACCCTATCCCTTCTATCAGAGAAATTCTGGAGAAGGCTAAAAGCTCCTTGGAGTGAATGGGGACGCTTGTTGAACAAGTATAGTATATCAGCACTGGACTTATTTATTTAGCGGGACTTGGTACTAGCAAGATATCCGCAATTTTCGAGCATAGGAATCAACCTCAACATCTTGTTTGCTGTTGACAAAATTGTAGCGGAAAAGGTTAACAATAGAGTGTAACACCCCTAATTCAGAGTGACAGCAATGCTTTGATTTCCCAATTATACCCCATTTCTCATATAGGGACGTCATGTTCTGTGATGAGGGTGTCACCTATTAACCCTTAAACTTAGCGACCAATCTTATCGGAATTGCATTTAGCTTAGCGTTACCATCACTTCAAACTATATGTGAGCTTCTGACAAATGTGCATTGTATTAACAATATAAGCAAACCCATAAGCCAGATTTTTCAAGGAGGCCAAGTGAAGTTCCTCGTTTGCAGTTGCTGTAGCATCCGCCACAAAGAACACCCGGTAATCGTGTACAAAGGCATCACGGGCCGTTGTCTCGCAACAGCAATTGGTCATTACCCCGCAGATCACTAAATCCTCAACCCTCTCAACTCGCAACCGCTCATCCAGATCGGTGCCGAAAAAAGCGCTGTAGCGATTCTTATCCAAAATGGTTTCTTTCTCATTAACCTTAAGCTCCCTTATCAGGCCCCATTCTGCAGAGCCATAATAGATCACGTCTTCCCACCATTCGCTCAACATACCACCGTCTTTTTCTGTGTCGCGATGGCCATGTCGAGTAAAAAAAATTTTTACTCCATTATCTCTACAAACATCAATGAGAGAAATAACATTGCTTAAAATAGGTTCAGCCAGCCCCCTGAAGTATTGCTGCATGTCAATCACTAATAAGGCTGTCTTTTCCGCTATGGGCCAAGCTTGCCGAATATTATAATTCTTTATCTGCTCTAAGTAATCTTTATCCATTTTCACATCCACTCCTTTTTTCCCCTAAAGCCTCAGAGCCAGAAACTGAAATATCCCTGGAACACCACCTTCTTCCAGATCAGTCCCCTGATTCCTATATTAACTTTCCATTCTCTCTTTTTCTCATCGCCATTCCTATCAACCCCTGCGTCAAGTGCCTAATTATATCGATAATTAAGAACTTCTATTATCTTTTTTAATTATATTGAAATATCTACATCTAAAGAGTACTCATAATATATTCCTAAGAATATTTTCCTTGTAGATCATGGGGTTCTGATTATTTTTATAAATTTTTTGGTAGCCATTCTTTATCAAAATACGATATCTTTTTCAATCTTGATTCTGAATGCTCTTTCATAGAAGATAGAATTAAAATTTCAA
>JAUWNK010000114.1 GCA_030612685.1 Desulfobacteraceae bacterium | reverse complement strand
CCATGCCCATTGGGATCATACAGGAGGTCTTTCCCATTTTTTGAACAAAAACAGGGAAGCAAAGGTCTACATTCCGGGGTCATGTTCTGAGCCAGGGGATGCTAAAGAAGTGATTAGGGTTAAGCAACCCTTAGAAATTTGCAATGGTATTTTATCTACCGGGGAGCTAATGGGTATTGAGCAGTCTTTATGTGTTGAAACAGAAAAAGGTTTAGTGGTAATTGCAGGATGTTCTCATCCAGGTGTGGAGAATATTCTCAACTCGGCCTCCCAATTTGGATCTCCCTACGCCCTTATCGGAGGGCTTCATGGCTTCAGCCAGTTTGATGCTATTAAAGATCTCGATCTAATCTGTCCATGTCACTGCACCCAGTACAAATCAGAAATAAGGTCTTTATTCCCCCAAAAATACGTTGATGGAGGGGCAGGCAAGATAATAAGCATATAGTCTATGCTCATGTTTCTATCTCCTTAAAAGGCACTACGTTCTTGAATACATAGATTACTCTCTCCGGGTCGTAGGCCCTTCTGGGCCAGAGGCAGATTCTCAAATCCCACCCTCTGAGGATTACTCCTATATATAAACCCTGAATATCCCATAGATATTTTTTAGTCTTGATTTCAAAACGATGGATGGATTCAGAAGCCTGGCCTCGTTTGCCCATATTTAGATCTTAGTCATAAACTCAGCAGCGTTTCAAAGTCATGATTTTTGAAAAAATGTGTTAAAAAATGTTGACAAATTAATTTTATAATATAATGCTAATTTAAACAAAAGACACAAAACAAACAAATATGAAAAAAAGGGCATTTACAACATCCGATATCGCCAAAATCTGCCACCATTCAAGGGAAACTATTAAGCGATGGTTGGGAAAAGGGGAGATTAAGGGATATCGGGTAGGGACATCAGGACACTGGCGAGTACTGCCAGAAGATCTCGCCTTATTTTTGAAGAATAACAACATCCCATTTCCAGCACCTGAGGAAATAGATATTAACCTAAAAGCCCTGACAGGTATCGGGAACCTGCCAACATTCTGTTGGGAATTCTATAAAAATAAAATGGATGATCACGTCCGCTCTGAGCGAAGCTGTGATGACTGTCTCGTTTATAAGACTAAATCCATCAACTGCTATACCCTAAGAGAGGAGGTGGGGCATAAAAAGATTTACTGTGGCTATTCATGTCAGGAGTGTGCCTACTTTCATTTTCAGCAGAAAGAAATACTACACGAAATTCGAATAGATCCTCTGTAACGAAGAATTTGACTTAGGGTTATGGAGTAGAAAGGAGGTGATGCATTTTTGGAGCAAATTTGGTTGATAGCTGTTTTACTTGATAGTTAAAGACGGGGAGGTGATTAAGGCATGAATGGGTTTTGTCCTTATTTAGTTCAATTATTTTAAAAAAAGGAGGAAGGAATGAAAAAAATTAATTTTATTGCCATTGGCATAATTTTGATTTCGGCATTAATTGTTAGTGCGGCTGTTGCAGCTGAGGTAAAAAAAATAGATCTTGGGAAGCCGGCTTTACTGGTCATTGATGTGGCTAACGATGTGTGCCATGAAAAAGGTGTTCTTAACAAACTCGGTGTTTGGAAATATGGGAAAGAACATGGCACATTCAAAAATATTGCAAAGGCAATTAAGCTGGCGGAAAAGAAGGGTATCCCTATTATCCGTATTTGGATAGATTTCCTACCAGGTATGCCCGATGTCCCAAACAGAGGATTTTTTTATGGTGCAAAAGTAAAGTTTGGTGATTTTTTTATAGAACACAAATGGGGAGCTAAACCTTTTGCTGGCTTAGAACCAGGACCAGGTCAACTTGAAGTCATTAAAAAAAGGTTTAACGGTTTTCATAATACAAACCTAAAACCCTTATTGGATGCCTTGGGAGTAGATACTCTGATTATCACAGGTGTATCTTGCCACGCCTGTGTAAATGGCACCATTGTTGGCGCAAATGATTGGGACTATAAGCTTATTGCCCTTCATGATGCCATTGCTGGACCAAGCGAGGGAATGTGCAATTTTCTTTTTACAAAACTTTGGCCTTCATGGGGTGTTAAAGTTGTAACAATTTCAGAAGCACTTGGCAAATGATGATTTAATCCCTTTTAAACCCTTCCCCGTCTTTGATAATTATCTTTACCAAAGGCCCCGGTCTTATAAAAGACTGGGGCCAAAAAACCTCATTATGATTATTGATACACATTCACAGTTGTGGACAAAGGAGGCCCTTGAAACACTCCCAAAAGAGATGGCCGCTAGTTACAGGAAAGCCTTTAAAGATCTTCGGATTCCAACCATTGAGGATACCATTAAAGATATGGATGAAGCAGGGGTTGATAAGGCGGTGATTGTGGCTATTGATGCCGAAACTACCTATAAATACAAGGTTTCAAATGAGCTGATTGCTGATACAGTTAAGCTTTATCCGGATAGATTGATAGGCTTTGCCAGTGTTGATCCCCATAAAGGTTTTGTAGCGATTGAGGAGTTGAAGAAGGCTGTTACTGAGTTAGGATTAAGGGGCTTGAAGTTAATACCTCATCTGATAGAGATGAATTCCAATGACAGGGCCATCTATCCATTGTATGAGCTGGCCCAGGAGTTGGGAATCCCGGTTCTTCTTCATACAGGCACCCAATTCCACACCGGAACCAAGCTTAAATACTGTAGGCCGATAGACCTTGATGAAGTGGCCGTTGATTTTCCTGACCTTAAGATAATAGCAGCCCATTTTGGCTTCCCCTGGTACTGGGAAACAATTGCCGTTGCTCAGAGAAACCCGAATGTTTTCTTTAACATTGCCGGGTGGGCACCTAAACATATACCAAAAGATGTAATAAGCTATATAAATGGCCCTTTAAAGACAAAGGCCCTTTTGGGAAGCGATTACCCTTTGCTGAGCAGGGTCAGGATAATGAAAGAGATTGATGAGCTGGACCTAAAAGATGGGGTAAGGGAGCTTCTTTGTATAGAAAATCCAAAAAGGGTGCTCGGGATTAAATAACAGTCAGGCATTGCCTTTAGACAGTAAAGAGTGATGCATCCTGAAAGGGAGAGTCCTGAGATTTTTAGTATGTAAGGGGAGGAAAAAACCATATTACAAGAGGGGAGGTAAAGAGATGAAAAGGACATTGGTAATTATTGGAGTATTAATTATATCTATTTCACTTTTTTATGGCTGTGCGGGTTTAGAGGTTTGCAAGACACCTAAAGCTGTACAAAGTGAATATACGGTGAAAAGTCCAGCGGGTCCCACTATTTATGTTGTAAGAAAGGCTCCTTCTCAGTATAAGCCGATAAAAGTTGTACTTCTTATTCCTTGGGTTAAAAGTGGTTCAACGGTTTATAACTTACCTATAGAAGGTTACAACCTTATGGATTATCTGGTTTCCAAAGGGTTCGTTACATATGCGGTAGATCATAGGAGTTACGGCAAAAGTACTAAAACAGATGGACTGGCCGTAAACGCAGACAACTGTGCAAAGGATATGAAAGCGGTTGCTGATTTTATTGAGGCCAAAGAAAAAGTTGATAAGGTTAATGTGGTTGGCCTCTCTTTTGGAACTGTGATTTCGCTATCACTTGCTGCAAATTATCCAGAAGAAGTGGAACGTATGGTATTAATGGGGCTGCCCTATAAAACAGTTAATCGCAAAGTTAAAAAGGTGGTTGCCAAATTGAGTCATATGGCTGAAACAGGCAAAACTTTCATTCCCTCAAATCCTGTGACAGCCAAAGGCCTTTGGTATAAATATGATGAAAAAGTTTTGAATAAATTTGTTGAGATTGTGGAGAAGCGAAATCCAAAAATACCTACCGGGCCTTTCATAGATGCCAGGGATGCTCGCCACGCAAAATATGTCCCTATGATTAAATGTCCGACCCTTTTCATGTTTGGTGAATATGAAGTTTTTGTCGATTTAGAAGATGCAATGAATTGCTTTAAAGACTGTAAAGCCGAGAAAAAGGCATACATGTTGATCGGCAACGCCTCACACGGGTTGGTTTTAGAAAAATCTCACGACCTGGTATTCAGGACAATCTACGGATGGCTTTCAAATTAAAACAACAAACCCGCCCGGATAAAAAACGGGCGGGTACCTTTCACTCGACCATAATTTATTCTGATAATTTACTTTTTTAATTATCTTACAGTTTTAGTGGTAATCAAGCCTTCGCTGGTAATTTTCTCAGGTAAAAATTTTTTCCCTGATACTTTAGTTCTATTAAGTAGCCCCTTTTTATCAGATTAGTTATTAGATTCCAATCCGCCCCTGCCTTTTTCAGATATTCCTTAACAGCCTCTTCTCTCATCGGATGAACCGAGGTGATGCCGAGTAAATCCTCTTCAACATTACCACTGAAACCAAACTCATTTCCCTCATAGCCAATGAGGTATTCTACATTGGCTAAACGCTCTTTAAAAACCTGGTAGGCTATATTAAGGACCTGATCACTGGCAGGTTGTATCCCCTTCACCGCTGTTGGTCTAGTAGGGATAGAAATATAGGATTTTACCGGTTTTAGTAGCGTTAAGAAATTGGCTATCTTTTTAATCTCTTCATGGCCATCATTTATTCCTTTAAGAAGCATGGTCTCTGTAATTATCTCACCTTTAAATTCCTCTGAAAATTCGAGCATCCCATCCAAGATTGATGTAAGATTTAGTGACTTGTGTGGCCTATCAATTTTTAGCCAGGTTTTTCTGGTAACAGCATCAATCTTTAATGAAACCAAATCTGCCTTTTGTAGATCTTCTCTCACCTCTTTAAGATTTAGAAGAGATCCATTGGTGATGACAGCAATTTTTATATCTAATGGCCTTATAAGTTCGATATTCTTGCCAAGGTTGATATCCAGGGTTGGTTCGCCATCAGGGACAAAGCTTAAATAATCTATTTTTGTCTCTCTTTTTTTTGCCTCGTTAACCTTTTCTTTAACCTCTCTTGCTAAATCATCTATCTTATAAAATGCCTGTCGTTCCTTGCACAACTTTATTGTCTTACCTATCTGGCAGTAGACGCAGGAGTAAGTACAAACCTTGGGGGGGATATTATTTATCCCAAGGCTATGACCCAATCGTCTTGATGGAACTGGTCCGAAAACGTTCATGATCTATCCATAAAGAGTGTGATTCTTTAAAATTTCGGTAACAGTTTGTTAGGAAGTTTAACAATATTAAAGGTATTTGTAACTATACAGGTTGTCAGGTTCAAGGTTCACAGTTCACGATTGGGCTCCCCCGGGGCTACATAGAACTCGCTCTGGACTCACGTGTAAGACAGCCTTAGCTACCGCAAGAAGCGGATGATTTAGCATTCGTCTCGCAATGGAACCTCTCTTTCACCAGCTTAACCTTGAACCGTGAACCCCAGAACTTTGAACCTGAGCAGTTACAGGTATTTAACGTTTACAGTCTATGCGAAGCAGCCGAAGGCAATTTAGCGTCAGCGTAGCTTATGCCGTGTTAAGCGAAGTTCTGCTTTATTTCTTTTTACCTTTCTTTCTAATTCTTTTAGATTGTATTTCTTTTCTGCCATTCTAACCCTAATCTCGTGAAGTCCAGCCATCATATCATCCACTTCACCTATTGAATTTGTGAATTCCCTGGTGATGCTTTCCCGAACGTCTACTTGATAGAACTTGCTGAAATAAGACATATATATCACCTCCTTAAAGCATTGCAGGTTCAATGATCTCAATTGAAGCATACCCAAGTAAAACGTTCACCGCGTTTACTCCTCTCTTAGTCTTCAGTTTAACAATATGCTCAAAGTTCCAGCTTACTAAAATATCAATTGAATTAATCGTTGCTACTGCAATATGAGCTGCATCTTCAATGTGCTTCACCGGTATAATCCTTCTTGAAACATATTCCTCAGATAAGATCCTATTATCTTCGCTTTTTGTCGAGAGTGACTCAAAATCTTTAACAAGATTGATTAGATTCTCTCTTAACTTCTCGTCTCCAGTAGCCTCCATTTCTTTTATTACCAGATCCGAAATAAATACCTGATACTCCTTCAGTTTCAACCAAAATTGCCTTGTAATTTCTTGGCGATAAGGGTTCTTCTCATCAAAATAAGCATTCGGTACTGACGTATCCAAGTATAATTTAGGTTTCCTTGGCATATTTATACCTTAATTCCCTTGCTTAAACTTAAGTAGAATTCCACAAAACTTAAAGTAACTGGATAGTATAAAAATTTCCTTTTTTAGACAGGATAGACAGGATGTTCAGGATATAAAGAAAATAAGAAAATCTTGTTAATCTTGTTAATCCTGTCGAAAAAGTTCCGCCGCAGGCGGCTAAGTTCATTATTGCGTTTATGTCTCCAGAATAGTATCATATCCGCAGTATTGCAGATACTTCTGACTATAGTCAAACACGTTTACGAAAACATGCCAGAATGCCCTGACTTTTAAGTTGGGGATGAATGGCATCCTCTAAGTTCACCTCCCGTGTCGAAGATCCCGGTTACGGGAGTGGGAGGGGAAGGTAAAAGATGCTCCGCATCTTACTGCGGGGGGCTTCATTTATCAAAACCGGTTCAGTTAGTAAACCCTGTTAGATTTCACCGGGGGCATTATACCCTGTGTTCATCTCGCTAAATATTGTTCCCAGCGTGAAATTTAACGGGGCAAGAGAGGCATTCTAACAGGGTAAATGGCAACAACATGGGAAAGAGTTAGACCGGCTTTGGAGCACCACCAAAAAATATGGAAAACAATAACATAAAAAATAGCATTTGAATGATCCAGCCGATCACGCAAACCCCTACAGCTCGTAATGTGCTATTATAATCAAGAGCTTGTCTGACCGCTATCACCATTGCCACTAACATCCAAATTGAAGCCACTAAAAAAATCAGCGCTCCTATCCCTGGAATGATACCTAATACTCGAATCAACCCTGGGGAACTCGAAAAGCCGATAGTTCGCAACAACTCACCGTGATCTGCCTTGGTCTGTGGCTCGGGAAGAAGTTTCGTGCCAATAAAGTAAGTAAGATAGGCCCAGATATACCATCCGATAATAGCTGTGATCGTCCCTATCAAAACCCCACCAAGCCCTCCTCTTGCGATGGTTCCTACACCAGCTGCTATACTGGAGAGAACAACAACCCCCATGGCCTGACCCAGTGCCCTCTTGTCAGCCTCGCCCTCTTCATACAGGTTAACATCTAACTTAGCAGCGCGAATAATACGATCCTTAAAGCTGTTCATTGTCCCCTCCTAACTGTACTCAATGGTTAAAAAACAATGTTTCCTTCAAACTGACCGACAAAATTTCATATAGCTTAAAATAATTTCGCTGTTGCGTTTATGCCTCCAATATAGTGTCATATCCGCAGTATTGGGGATACTTATAGAAAACAAACTCTCTTTTTGTCTTCCTCACTTTTTAAAATTGTTAACAAAAGAAAAAAATAGATAAGGCAAGCAACTATATAGAAAATACCAGCAAGTCAAAAACTACGCAAGGAATTAAATACATAACAAAGGAAAGTCTCTTGAGTAAAATATTAAAAAAGCCTGCTTCTATTATCTTTAAGAGCTGTCAGATTAGGGCTTCTGAATTTCTTAGTCGAGATCATTAGGAGAAATGCAGGAAGGGGTGACAGTAATTAAGTATCTCGGAATTTCTACAACTTATTGAAATCATGATGCTCCTAATAGCCTCCTATTTATGTCTCCCACATGGAATGATGGAATGATGGAATACTGGGGATAGAATCGGAAAAAATCAATTTTAAATATTAAAATTACTTTAAACCCCTGGCCCAGACCTGATTTGCATGGCGGAGCATAATATTACAGCGATAGGAGCTTATCCCCTGAAAGTCGTGCCCCTGGCCCAGGCCTGATTATCTGGATATATGCTTGCATACATGGAATATGCTCCTCCCGATCCCGTACCGGTCTCGGGACGGGGAGGGCCATCATTCCACCATTCCATCACTCCACTATTCCAATTGGGGCGAAGCCCCTAAGTTCTAACTCTCTTTCTTTTTACTTGATTCATGCTTGCTGCCTGATAAACTAAGTAAAGAATCCACGCCCAGAGGACGTGGTTTTCTAAGATACAATAAAGTTGGTTAATGAGGTTATTTTAATGAAGGCTTTAGCTCTTTTTTCTGGTGGACTTGATAGCATTTTGGCTGTGAAGCTTATTCAGGAGCAAGGGATCGGTGTCATTGGTATCTGTTTTGAGACCCCCTTTTTCTCCTCTGAAAAGGCCACCCAGTCTGCTCAAAATATGGGACTCCCCCTTAGAATTGTAGATATCACGGATAGTCTCCTTAAGATAGTGCTCAAGCCAAAACATGGTTATGGAAAAGGCTTAAACCCGTGTATTGACTGCCATGCACTTATGTTCAATATAGCGGGTGAAATGCTGAAAAAAGAAGGGGCAGATTTTATCATAAGCGGAGAGGTGATAGGCCAGCGTCCTATGTCACAGAATTTAAGATCCCTTTCCATTATTGTACGTGATTCGGGTTTTAAGGATCTTATCCTGAGGCCCCTTTCAGCAAAAAGATTATCGGAGACCCTTCTTGAAAAAGAAGGATGGCTGATTAGAGAAAGGCTATTAGGGCTTTCAGGCCGCTCCCGCCAGCCACAGATGAAATTGGCCAAGAAATTTGGGGTCAAGGAGTATCCTGCTCCTGCAGGAGGATGTCTGTTGACAGAAGGGGTATTTTCCCGCCGCCTAAAAGATTTAATATACTTTAACGCAAAATTTTCAAGGCGAGATATAGAGCTTCTCAAACAGGGGAGACATTTTAGGGTTAGTGAAAAAACCAAGATTGTGGTAGGCCGAAACCAGAAAGAAAATGAGATCATTATTTCCTTAAGGAGGGAAGGGGATACGATTTTCACAGTTGAGTCATTTCCCGGTCCCACTGTTCTGGCAACAGGAGACCTCTCACCGGAAGAGATAGAGTTAGTCGCCTCTATAACTGTGTCCTACAGTGATGCCTATGCTAAACAATCCGTTGCCATCAGGTTAACAATAGACTCCAAACACCAGACACTTTTGGCCAATGGAAAAGAAAAGAGTAATTTTCATCGCTTCATGATATGAAACAATGTTTACCTCTATCTCTTGAACAACTTCTTGAAAAATGATTTTTCCCGAATCTCTTCTGCCTCTTTATTTTTTTCTGCAATCTCTTTTTGTTTTATTTCTATAGAAAATATAGTTTCTTCTATGAGTTCCTTAATCTTGTTTTCCTTCATAGATAGGTTTAGCAATTCGATTGTATCCTCCCTATTTAACTCCTTCTGATCAAGAACTTCGAGCTTTTCACTGATTTCTGTATATTCCTTTCTGTGCTTCTCGAGTGTACCATTTTGTGTCTCTATATATGCAAGATCATTTTTTACACTTTCAAGCAAGAAATCTTCCGATTCCATGGTAAGGAAAAGATAAACAAAAGGGGAAATAGCAACCAATGTCGCTGCTAAAATAATCTTTCCTGTATTTGAGACTAAAGGAGAAAAATATAAAAGGAATGATTTTACCCTTTGGCCATATTCTGCAATTTTATCAACAAAAGTGTATCCGGAAACCTTGCCACCAACAGTATCCAAGATACCTTTCACAATACCTTTTAACTCGATAGCCCCTATGGTTAATTCATTTCCAAGATCTCCTGCTCGACATTTAGCCTCTATATCAGTATTATCTCCTTTAATTATTTTGGCGATATCTCTAATTTTGGATACCGGGCTATCTGGTTGTAGAG
>JAUWNK010000006.1 GCA_030612685.1 Desulfobacteraceae bacterium | reverse complement strand
ACGAATCAGGAAGCCTAAATGAAACCGGCCATTGAAAAACGATTGGGTTATCCCCAATATGCTATAGACAGGAAGGCGACATGAAAATATTCCACCACTCTTTTATCAGTATGCCTATATATGGGATAAGGGTTATTTGACCGAAAAGTCATGCATTCTGCTACTAAAATTTTTAAGGTTATTTCTATTATTAGCCTATTCTGCTTAGGGTCTACCTGAAAATTTCACAATACGATCACTAATAAGAAGTTCTCCCGGCTTTTGAGAATATCGATTACTAATCATAGCTTCATCTTCCCTATGCAAAAAATAAAAATCAGGCTTGTGATGGCTTGCCAGACCCACATATTATCAACTTCCCTTTTTATTGTGGGTATGGTTCTCGTATCCCAGACCTAAGAGGAGAAAACGATCTGCCCCAAAAAGAGGCTTTCAGAAGGATGGTTTTCTAACCTGCATCACTCACGAAACCAGCACTAGTTAGGGTTTGAACCCCATTTCACCATTGATGACGATTCGCCTGCGCCTTTTATTGATGACTACATAATCGATGCCGATTATCCGGCTGAAGTATACCTATAAAAAATAGCCGGCTGCCGGTCGAGCGGTGAGCTATGCTCAAATTGGCCGAAAATCTTAGCCCCCTCCTAAGAAATCGATATGGACAAAAAACTACGCTTTCGTTACTCGGATGCTAACCATCTCCGTTTATTTGGGTTTGCATATGTTGGGCTGCAGTTGAAGCCTATACACAATCCAGAGTGTTCACTTAATCCGCTCTTAAAAAGGGAATCTTATCAATTCAATATCAATAATTAACTGGTAGGCACCTGTGGTGCTGGCTTACCTTCTAAACTGTCAGAAACAAGGCGCCCAAGAAACATTGCAAACGGCGCGATATCCTGTTCCACGCTCGCGCTTTCCAATGCAGCCATATAGTCGTCTCGCTTTTCCAGTGGAATAACGGTCCAGGGGTACCCGCCCCCAGCGAGCATCACGTTCATAAGAAATCGTCCCATACGGCCATTGCCATCCATGTACGGATGGATATATACGAGCACGAAGTGCCCCAGAACAACACGCACCGATGGTTCCGGCTCTTCTCTCAGCAAATCAAAGAATGCCGGCATGCAGTCCTGCACCGCTTCATGGCGCGGTGGCACATGCATTGAGCGGCGGATATATACCTGGCCGTTGCGGTAGCCAGCGAGGTCCGCTGTCCGCAAGAGGCCGGCTGTTACGCTCGGCCCAAACATCTCACGGTACCAAGCACCGTGATCATCATCGCCAACTGCTCCGGGATTAGCGCCCTCTAGTACCTTGCGTACGCTTTCGCGGACCGCCTGATAGGCCTGCCAGTACCCGCGTGCGATTAAGGCATTACGGTGTTCGCGGTCATCCTCGTTTTCATCCGGATTCCACTTGCCACTGCGGACCCGTTCGATCAACACAGGGCTAACCCGGTAGCCTTCAATGGACAACGAGTGATAAGCGTCCGAAACGTAAATGTCATCGGCTGCCTTGAGATAGGCAGCGATGTCGGAAGGCCAGCCAGGGGCGGACGGAAATTGTTTGAAGATTGGTTCTCGCATCTGTTGCCACATTAGGCGAATACGGTTCACGCACGGCGACTGTTCACGCACTGGCAGGATCAGATTTATTGTGTCTTCGAATGGATCTTTTTCACGAATGTTGTAGTCTGCGGTTTGCATTGTTCTGACAATATCGTCGGCAATACGGTCACGACCGATATTTCGGAACGCACCTGCGAGACGCCCAGCAACCGTTGTGTGTCCACCTTCAAGGAGCAATGCAAGCACATCAGATGCATTGCGCACCATGGACAGAGCCGCGCGTGCGTCCGTCGCGTTCTGTCGAAAGAATCCAGATCTGCAGCTTACCAGGCCCGCAGGTACAGAGAACAGACGCAAGCCGTCCTTCTCTGCAATTTGTCCAGCCTCGGGCAGGGTCGCACGTGTATCTAATAACGACGTATCATGAGGCAGCGTTGTGATCTTGTTGCGGGCCATCGGTGAGCGTACAAGCAGTTGGCGTGGAACCGTCATGTTCCCGGCATGCAGCAATAGTGACTGCTCAGGAGAGAGGCTCCAATTCGCCCCAAAACGCTCCTTCAAATAAGCTGCACAGAAACCCCAGAACGATGCGTACCATACCCGGTTCTCTCCCGTGGCCTCGTCCGGGCGGCCAGGGATGTAGTACCAGCCCTTCATGACCTTTCGCAAGAAGCCGTTTTTGACAAGGCGTTCCCGATGCCTCCTAGTCAGATCACCTGAACGCACGGCGACGACACCGCGGTCTTGCAGTGCTCTAAGGGCCTCAAGGGATTCGGCCAGTTTTTCATGTGGACTTGCCATAGCTCTCGTGCTTTCGTTAGCTTATTGCGCCGTACAATATTTAGCTTTTCATGCATTACCAAATTTAGCTCATTTAGTTGTATCATTGTTAGCTTATTTTGTCAAGCGCTATTTAGCTTATTCTGTCCTGCAATTATTAACTTTTCCTGCGTACCCGTCCAAGAAGCCGCCACCGACCGCGGCAAGCGGGTCGTTGGTTCTAAAACAACTTATTTCGTATTGTCTTAAAAACTACGCTTTTTTTTGAACGAAGACCAGGAAAACAGGTTTGAATATCTTGCCAATACCTTAAATCATCCCAGAGTTGTGATATCAAAGCGATACCCGAAAACTATGTAATCAATTCCGTATGGATAAGTCTATCTAAAATCAAACGTAAACCAAACCACAGAAGAGAATTAGAAAACATGGCTTACATACATGAATTGCCACAAAGAGGTAGCATCACGTTACGGAGGCGGGCATGGTATCTTAACAAACCCATGACACAAAAATAAGAAATAGTATTTGAAGTATGCTAAAATCAATAAAACAAGAATGAGTATGCAGCTCATTAGAATTCGTTGATTCAAAAAAAGTTTTAAGGAGTAGGGAAAAGATATTTAAAAAAGAAAAAAGGGCTGAATGAGAATTAAGGTAACTGGGAGAGCCACTGGTACGCCGGAGCAACAAGAATAGATTGGTCATTGTTGGAGAACATCCGATATCCTTCATCCTCGCCTATGAGCTGAACTGCGGGTATGCTCAGGGCTTTTTGAAATTTTTTGAGCGGTGAAGATGGTTGGGTCTCTGATATTTTAGCCTCTATCAAGACAACCGGTTTGTGCCCATTTGCGATCAAGAAATCCACTTCCTGGCGTTCTTTGTTCTTTATAAAGTGCAATGAGAACTGGCCATAGCCTAAGTCATTCCAGTTTGTAACCGCCCGCCACAATTCCGTGGCTACCATATTTTCAAACAGGGCCGCGGGATCTTCTATGCGAGGTGCATCCCACAGGTAGATCTTGCGTTCTTTTTGAATAGCCCGTGCAATTCTTTCAGTCCATGGGGAGATGCTAAAGATTAAGAAAAATCTCTCAAAGACAGCCAGCCATCCTCGAACCGAGTTATAGGATACTTTTAAGTCGGTGGTCAGGGATGGGACTGAGAGAGGACTGCCCACCTTAGAAGGTAGCAGATAATAGAGCGTTTCCATATCTCCTACAGATTTGATGCCTGTGAGGTCGCGAATATCCTCCCGAATTAATTGATTAGAATAGGTGTTTGACCATCTACGGTAGGTAGCCATCCGGTTAGCTAAATAGGGTTCCGGAAAACCACTTAACTTAGAGATCCGTACCCACTTTTCTTTGAGATTTTCGCTGTTTTCCATACCGATTTGTAAAGGATTCTTCAAAAAGTCATCAATGGTGAGGTTTCTCCTCCCCAGTTCTGACATTGTAAAAGGCCATAAATGAAAGAGAAAATAGCGACCAGCCAGAGAGTTCCCGCCTTTTTGATAAATGTCCAGCCTGCCACTTCCTGAGACGAGGAATTGATAGCTGTCATGGAATTGGTCGTAGACACCTTTGAGATAGTTTTTCCAGTCTTTGTATTTATGGATTTCATCAAATATGATCAGAGGAATCGATGGATCTCGGCGTTTTATTTCTTGGAAAAAAGTCGGGTTCTCCATAAGTCGGGTCTTGTTTTGTGGAATATCCCAGTTGAAATAGAGATTATTTGTAAAATTCCTGGAAATAATCTTGGCGAGTGTGGTCTTGCCTACCTGGCGCGGTCCTACAAGAAATATCATGCTTTTTTCTCTGGATAGTTCCTGCCAGATTTTTAAATAAGGTTCTCTCGTATCCATATCGACTATTATTCATTAAAATGAAAAAAAGTCAAGACTATTTTTCAATAGGCTTAAAAATTGTCAAAAGTGAAGCTCCCCGCCTTAAAAGGCGGGGCTTCTGGCTTTCATCAAAAACTATCTCCTCCCCCTTGTAGAAGATCCCGCTATCATAGCGGGGAGTGATGAGGCTTCGAGGGAGGGAATTAGGCCTTTGTTTTTCCAAGTTGATGTGGTTGACTGCGCTACTTTTCCTTCAGTAGGATGTTTCCCCCTGCATCTTGATATGTGGTAATTCCTGCATCTGGTTTAATTGCCTTTATGTCGGTATACTTCTTGGCCATTCTAAAGACAAAGGAATCAACATCCTCTGTGGATTTATGAGCGATCCTTTTAAAGACAAAGGAATCAACATTCTCTATGGATTTATGAGCGATCCTTTTGTTGAGCTCATAGAAGTTATTTCTCACAAATGCTCCGATAAATGTCTTCGCCACTCTGGATAGAAAATCTCTCTGTTCTTCGGCTGGTGTTCCTTGAGAGGCATAAAGAAGCTCGCTATGCTTGGCATCGAAGTAGATCTTTAAACCATCAATGCCTCCTGTGAACTCCTCTTTGATTTTAGTCTCCAATCGATTGAGGCGATCCTCGAATATCTCAGGTTTTAATTCACGTTGCAGTTGGCTTCTGACGGATTCCACGGCATCCTGATAGATATCGTGAAAATCTGCGTACCTCCCTTTGAGAATCTCCTTCGTTGTGAGCAGGATCTCCGCCTCTTTCCTCCCAAAACCCCTTTGAGATATTGGATGTGGTCTGGTGCCTTGCTCACGGTACAACGCAAGCTCTCTTCTCGCCCTGCTTACAAGGTCGTGGAGGCTAGGCTTATTTCTGATGCGGGTATCCAGATACTCGAGGATTTTTTCAATGCGTGAGATATTGTAGCGAATATCGGTATTGAAGGGGAGAATTCCTGTGATGCTTTTACACGAATTTAATGCCTGCTTCGCTTCCTTGTTGCCTCTTTCCGGTCTGCCGGTCTTCGGGTCGATAGCCCTTAGGTACTCTACCACTGCCTCCAGGAACACCTTGAGGTCGCCATCATCAGGTATCGATTCTGTTGCCGCCATTGTAGTGATATGGACCTCCCTTTTTGAGGCAGGAAGTATAGGGGTATCCAGGCTTTTATGTCAAGACAAAAGACACTGCAAATGTCTGGCAATGAATATCGTTTCGTTACCTTTATAGTATAGAGGAATCAACAACATATCTTCCGTTACCTATGAGATGCACTTTAAGTTATAAAATCGCGAAGCGATTTTATAGAAAGTCCCGCAAGCGGGACTCAAAAAAGGAAATCTTTATATAAAAAACTCGGCATAACACTGAATCCCCATGATCTGAGGCGGCACTCGGCCGCCTTCGCCAGTCGCAATGGCGTGCCCCTTGAGATCGTATCCAAGATGTTGCTTCGTCATCAAAATCGCCAACTTAATCGCCAACTTAATCGCCAACCTTATTGAAGGATATAATGTAGCGCCCTTCCTTTCCCTTGACTTTTAATAACACCTAAGTTTACAAGCTTCTTGATCTCTTTCAGGGCACCTTCATCTGAAAGCTTGAACATTTCCCTTACATCTCGATTCGTTATTCTTCCCCTCTGATTTACAAACTCCACAATCCTCATCTGTCTTTCGGTTAAAGCAATCTGTCCCCTTTCCCCCTTTCTTAATCTTTCACTGCTAAGCCTTGTTACTCTTTCTTTAACAGTCTCGATACTTACGTTTACGCCTTCAACAAAATATTCTAGCCAGGCGGTCAGATCCAGAGTTTCTTGATCAACACTTTGCAGTGTCCTGTAGTAAGCCTGTCTATCCGAATCATAGTAATCATCAAGGCAAAAGAACTGTTTGGTGTCAAAGCCTCTTAGATAAAGGATCAAAGTTGTCAGGACCCTTGTAGTTCTGCCGTTTCCGTCAACAAAGGGGTGGATTCTGACAAATTCGTAGTGAGAAATTCCGGCTTCAATAATGGGATCAAGTTCTTTTGCTTCCTCTGAATTTATCCATTCAAGCAGATCGTTTATTAACCCTGGCACATCCTCATTTTTTGGTGGTCTGAAAAAGACTTTTCCGGTAAGTCTATTTGCCACGACAACATAGCGGCTACGATAAACCCCACAATCATCCGGATTGTCTAAGGTATCTTTTGCCACCATACGGTGGATATTTAAAACATCTTGCCCAGATATAGAGCTGCCCTTTATTACGTTCCCAATATTTTCCAGTACATTCAGGTAATTCAAGACCTCCTGTTTATCCTTTCGGGCAGCCATTACGTCCCTTCCTTGCACTAGGTCGCTTACCTGCCCCAAAGACAACCTGTTTCCCTCAATGCTCGTGGATGAATGGGCACTGTGGATTATTGCTTCACGCCTCAAGGCAACTTCCCATTTAGGGATTAGAGGTGAATTGAGGATCACCTCTCTTGCGGCAGAAATTCTGGTAAGTAACTGCACTATTTTATTTGTATACCTGAAATTTGGTTCAAACATTCTTATCTCTCTTAAGGCTCAAAAAATTTAGATTATACTCTTCAATCAACCCTTCGTCTGCAAAGCTGAAATACCGGTTGTCGCCTATAATGATGTGATCTAATACTTTAATTTGCATAGTATTTGAGGCTGCGATCAATTCCTTAGTAATCTCTCTATCGCTTGAGGAAGGCTCCGGACTGCCTGATGGGTGATTGTGGGCAAAGATAAGGGAGGCGGCGTTATGTTTGATAGCGCTCTTTATAATCTCCCTTGGGTAAACTGAACTCAAATTTAATGTGCCTTTAAAAAGATCTTCTGCCTCTATAATGTGATTTTTTCCGTCCAGGAATATGACCTTAAAAACCTCTTTTCTAAGATCACGCATGGAATGGTAAAGGTAATCAAAGACCTCTTTTGACGATTTGCATATGGGTTTTTTAAGGATTTTCTCTTTAAGAAACTCCCTGCCTACTTCTTGAACAAGTTTTATTCCAAAGACATTGTGTGGTCCAATTCCCTTGATTTCTTGTAGTTCTTCAAGAGGTGCCTCTAACACACCTCTTAAGGTCTTGAATTTCTTTATGGCTGCTTTTGCCTGCTGTTTACAGTCTTTTCGAGGGGTTCCCAGTGTCAGGAGAAGCTCCACTATTTCATAGTCATGGAAACCAGTGATACCAGATTTAATAAGCTTCTCCCTTAGTCTTTTTCTATGCCCTTCTGTTTTAGGTTTTGATTCTCCCATTTTTAGTCGTAATCACTATGAAAGACTGTTTGGCTTCTATTATCCCGAATCTCGCAAGGGTTTTTGAAAAGCCTTACCATTGCTGTCATTGCGAGCGAAAGCGAAGCAATCTTTTAGTGAGGGGATTGCTTCGTCGCTTGGCTCCTCGCAATGACATTTTGAGAGCCTTGCGAAATTTGGGATTATATCTTGAAGATATGCTCTATAATTCCTCTGAATTCACTGCAAGATATAACTATTAGCACAGTATTGAGGAAATTTCCAGATGCACTTAATGAAGCGAATAATATCATTCCTCAATTGACTTTTATATGTAGGAAAGGTGGATTAACTTCGCCAGATGGGGATTAGAAAAATATGAGCAGGGGATATACCTGATATGATGCTTGCTGAAATATGTTTGAAAATTACCCTTATAATCACACTCCCCATCCACCAGAAACAGGTAAAGCAGTCCCGGTGATAAAGGAAGCTTCATCTGAGGTTAGATTTAGTCAGATCTACTGCATGATTCATGACCTTGGCTAATTCTGCCCTTAATAGGAGGATAGTTATTTAACAGGGCAGGGAGGTAAATTGGCCAATTCTCTTGGTAGGTTATGCCAGGTCTGAGGCCTGACCTTAACCCCATTCGTGAAGTCTTTTAATGACCAAAATACCACTCCTGTAGAGGTATTTTCAGTGGTATCCAGGATCAGGATTTTGCCGATAATAGTGGGAGGCAAGGCAACAGTCTTTTTTTCTTGTTCATCAGTAGAAGTATATTCTCTTTCTGTTGTGGCATTAAGGAGATTACCTCTGCTTATCCCTCTATTCCGGCCAGCGTCAATATATACCACTGAATACTGTCCGAGTAGATTTAAGTTGTCTTTTGCGGCCACAATATAGGCCGTAAGAGGACTCTTCCATGGAACAGGGAGTATACAGGAGGAAACTGGACGATAAGGCATAAGGAGACTATCTTTGTAAATGCTTCTGAATGATTCACTTATTTTAGCAATGTAGTAATCTTTCTGAGCCTCTTTAATCTCCAGTATTCCCTTAAAGGAATAAATGTAGCCAAATTCTTTTTTGGTCAAAGGATGGTTAACAGGACCTAAGATATTGTATATTATAAATTTTTCACCAGGCTTGATATCACCTTGATACATCTTGACATAAGCAATATCATTTTCGCCAGCTAATACCTTTTCAGTCTTAAAGTCAAAAATTTTGCCCCATGCCTCAATCTTTTCTTGCCGAAGAAAGCCGAGTGATTTTGTATTGGTAAGGCTTGAAACATCTATTCCCATCAGTTTCTTTAAAGTTTGTTTCTTTAAAGGCAGTTTTTTAGTTTTAACAATCTTTTTCTCAGGCTTTGATTTCTTTTCTACATATTCTAAAAGCTTTATGACATCCCCAGGCATGAGCCAGTGAGGATTAGTAATAAATTTATTCATTTCCCATAGCTCTGGCCAGAGGTAAGGATCACCGTAATGTTGCTCACAGATTGACCAGAGAGTATCCCCATTTTTTACTATATGTGTAAGTTTTTGGCCTGCAGATACGGATGGAGATAGGCTTAAAAAAAGAGCGAAAAACAAAGAAAGACCTAAATAAATAGCTTTAGATTTCAACTTTCTGCTCCTTAATAAAGATTGATTTACTTTAGATAATCATATATAAAATTTTCTACGATTTTTTTTCTACTATTGTCAAGATGTTTTCCTGGCTTTAACTGGATTGAATTTTTTAGATTGGCTGAATTAGCTTCTTTTTGGAAGATTAAAAGAGGGCTTTTATGGCTAAAAGAGGTTTAATTGTAGTTGATATGTTAAAGGATTTTATGGAAGAAAAAAGTTCCCTATCCCTTAATCCCTAACTAAGGGCTTTATTACCTAATTCTTTGAGAAATATATCTCCCCGAAATAGCTCTCGGCCCTGCTTTTTGTATGCTGGGAGTTGATATATATTGATATAAGATTTGTTTTGGGTGGCTCTTTATCATAAAGGAGCTTGTAGTCGTCATAGATATTTCTCTTTTCCCAGACCCATTTCCCTATTTTTTCAGGCCCACTTTCCAGAACAATTAAGCGAGTTTTATTCCACACAGGACTGATGCCAGTTATTAATTTAGGTGCTGTAGTCTCCCACAAATAGCCTACTATTTTGGCCAAAAACTTAAACCTTCCAAAGACGACATAGATCTGGGCAGCCTGATCATCTGTTTCCTTTTTTCTAAAATCTCCATTACTTGGTAGCTCTTTTACCTTCCACCTGAAATTGAGATAAGGATATTCTTTGATATCTACATCTATCTCCTTTGTTAATCCAAAGGAACTATTCTTGCTTATAAAATGTAAGACATAGGCATCTTCTTCCTTTTCCAATCTAAAAGTGGGAGATCCCTCCTTTTCTTTTAGCTCCCAGCCAAGGGGGACACCTTTTTCATCAACACCCTGGGAAAAGTTCGTAATAATCAGCCGATCTTTATCAGCTTTTGCAGATAAGGGTATGGAAAATAATATAATAAGGATAATTAATGATATCTGGCTTCTGATGCTCTTCATTTTAATCCTGTCTTATATAAGGATTATGGGAAAATTTATCTATACTTGATGTCCTATTAACAAATATAGGAACTAAAGGCAATGGAGATTTAGAGGAGCTTTAACAAGAGACGTTCTAACAGGGTAAATATCGATCTTGATTATTGTTAAAAAAAAATGTTAAATTTGAATTAAATAGCGAAGAGGATGAAAAATGCCTGAAATAAAGGTAGCCCCACAGCTCAGACTCATACAGGAAGCAGACATAAATGATAAAGTTGTGCTCATCAGGGTTGACCATAATGTAGTAAAAAAAGGGGAAATAAAGGACCCTTCCAGGATAGATGCAAGCCTGGGCACCCTTTTCCATATCGTATCAAGGGGCGGAAGACCAATCTTGATGACCCATGTTGGAAGGCCACGGGATAAAAAAACTGGAAATATAACTTGCTACCCGGATAGATCAGTCAATCCTGTAATTGACTATTTAGAGAAAAAAATAAGGATAAAGATTGAGAGCCCTACTTTTACCATCCAACCAGACATTGGGATAACCGATATTGACAATTCTATTCAGGAATCTATCCAGAGGTTAAAAGAGTATAAGATAGGGGCTATTTATCTTCCGAATATCAGGTGGTTTCAAGGTGAACAGACAGATGGACCCGCACGTACCAGGTTTGCCAAACAGTTGGCCAGCCTGGCAGATATATTTGTAAATGATGCCTTTGGATCATGGCAACCTCATGTCTCCACCTTTGATATTACGAAATATCTTCCTTCTTATGCTGGCTTTTTAATGCAAGAGGAGATAGAAAACCTTGAAAAGGTTCTTAATCCCACCAGACCGTTTTTAGCAATAGTAGCCGGGGCTAAATACGATACAAAGATAGGGCCATTGAAGGAATTATATCAGAAGGCAGATCATTTGATTTTAGGTGGTCGCATCTATAATACCTTTCTTTGTGCTAAATATGGGGTGAATATAGCCGGCGTTCCAGAGGAGGATATTGACCTTGCCTTAGAACTTGTTCACTCAGATAAGGAAAAAAATAAGATAATAGAGCTACCATTACTTATAGAGGCCGAAAATCTTGGGGAAAGGAAAGAAGGAAAAACAAAAACCATAGCTATTAAAAATTTCCGGAAAGGTGAAAGATACAAATACATCCTTGACGCTGATCCACTATCATTTCAGGAAAAGCCCCTATTTGATATAATTAGATCTGCCAAAACCATCCTTGTTAATGCGGTTATGGGTCAAACTCCTTACTTTAATGATGGTTCAAAGGCCCTTTACAAGGCAATAAATGAAAACAGCAGCGCCCAAAAATTATACGGAGGAGGAGATACCCTCCAGGAATTAAAGAACATAACACCTGGTATATACTTATCCGGTTTGGACAATCCCGATTGCTATTATTTTACAGGGGGGGGAACAGTGCTTAAGGCGTTAGAAGAGGGGAGCCCCTTTAAGATTAAACCTGTAGAGCGACTCTTAAAAACATAATGAAAATTACACCGATCTTTGATCCTCAACAAATGGGCAGGGTCATGAGGATTGCTGCCTTTATGTCAGGCTCAGGGACCAATGTTATGCGGCTTCTTGAAAGAGAAAGGGAACTGGAGCAGGAGCCGGGTGGGTCCCCCTTTAAAATTATCTTCATCTTCAGTGACCGTTCTGATGGCGTCTCAGCAGGGGAAAAGATTGCCCTTGATACAGGAATCCCCTACTTCAGTTACGATATAAGAAAATTCTACTCCCTAAAAGGATTGAAGAGGACCTCCTTAACCCCTGAAGGTATGTCAGCCAGAAAGAAATTTGACTCTATAGCCTTTCGTTTAATCAGGGCATTTGATATAGATATAATAGCCCTTGCAGGATATATGAGTTACCTGACACTAAACAGATGTGTAAATGTGCATCCAGGTGATCTCTCCATTTTTACGCCTGATGGAAAAAGGAAATACGTTGGCGATCATGCAGTAGCTGATGCAATAGCCAATGGAGAAACATCTTTACATGCCTCAACCATATGGACAGATGCAGGGGTGGATACTGGCCCCCTTTTGATGGTCTCAAACGCCATAAAAGTTGAATTGCCTTTTCCATTGCCAGATCTACTTAAAGACAGAAAAGCCTTTAAAAAAGTTGTTGACGTTCACCAGAAACGCCTTAAAGAGATAGGTGACTGGAATATCTTTCCTCTAACAGTGGAGATGATTGCAAGGGGGCGTTTTTCTCTGGATAAAAATAATAGCGTTTATGTAGATGGACACCCTGCACCTAAAGGCTATCGGCTTGAGAAATAACCTTGACAAAAAAGACTCTATCATTTAAGTGGTTTTTTAATGACTCAAAATAATAATGAAGTTGTAATAGGTATAGAAGGTCTCTCCCTCAAATTTGGTGGGTTACAAGCCCTTGACACTGTTGATCTGGAGGTAAGAGAGGGAGAAATACTTGCCATAATCGGGCCCAATGGTGCAGGAAAGACCTGTATTCTTAACTGCATCAATGGATTCTATCATCCTTATAGAGGAAAAATACTTTACAAGGGCAGAGATCTAACAGCCCTCAAGCCCCATAAAATAGCCGCACTGGGTTTAGCCAGGACATTTCAAAACATAGAACTGTATTCAGGTCTCAGTGCCCTGGATAATTTGATGGCTGCCAGGCATATCCATATGAGACATGGTGCATTGTTAGGTTGTATGTTTTTTGGCCCAACCAGGGGAGAGGAAATAGCTCATCGGCAGCAAGTTGAGGAGATCGTTGATCTATTGGAGATGGAATCTATCAGAAAAAAGGTGGTGGGCTCACTTCCCTATGGCCAGAGAAAAAGGGTCGATCTGGCCAGGGCTCTATCCATGGACCCGGCTGTTCTCCTCTTAGATGAACCCATGGCAGGTATGAATGTTGAGGAAAAAGAGGACATGGCCAGGTTTATCCTTGATATTTATGAGCTTAAAAAAATACCTATAGTCCTTGTCGAACACGATATGGATGTGGTCATGGACATATCCCACAGGGTAGCTGTGCTTGATTTTGGTCGCAAAATCGCCGGGGGTTTGCCTCAAGAGATAAAAAATGATCCTCAAGTAATAAAGGCATATTTGGGTGAGGAATAAAGAAACGTTTTGGAAATTCCAGAACTTAGCGCACCTTTGGTGCGGACATGTAGGGGTTCGATTTATCGAACCCGTAATAACGGGCCTGCCCGCCATCGCGAGCAAGCGCTCTCAGGCGAGGCGGGCGGGCGGGCGTCATAAATGCCGCCCCTACAAGTATTTAAAAAGGAAATTCCTATGCTGTCAAGTTAATAAAATCATAACCCTTTTATTAGCGTTTGCTTTATGCCAACAACATGGAATGTTGGAATAATGGAATATTGTGCTTTGAAAACGGAAAAAATCATAGTTAATCTTTATTTTTTCTTCCATTTAACCCATCATTCCAATATTCCAGTACTCCATTATTCTCCCGCAATCTTGCGGGACGGAGCGAAGCGGAGCTAAATTCTATGCCTCTTGAAACATTACCTCAGGTATTGAGAGAGAATTTTAAAAAATATGGCAATCGTGTGGCCATGAGGGTCAAGGACAGAGGCATATGGCAAGAGTATACATGGGAAGATTATTACTTGAAGGTCAAACATTTCTGTCTTGGTCTTATTAGTCTTGGGCTCCAAAAGGGTGACAAGGTCTCGATCTTAGGGGAAAATAAGCCGGAGTGGTTCTGGGCCGAGCTTGCTGTTCAGTCGGCTGGAGGAGCGGCTGTTGGCATATTTACGGACTGCCTGCCCGGGGAAGTTAAATATTATGTAGAACATTCAGACTCCACCTTTGTTGTTGTCCACGATCAGGAACAGGTAGATAAACTTCTTGAGATAAAAAATGATATCCCAAAGGTCAAAAAGGTTATTTACTGGGATCCTAAAGGACTCTGGAGTTACACTGATCCAATACTCCTTTCCTTTGATGAGGTCATAGAGTTGGGCCAGGATTATGAGAAAAAGCACCCACAACTTTTTGACGAGATTGTTGATCAGGGTACAGGTGACGATATCGCCGCCTTTTGCTATACCTCAGGAACCACAGGGCTTCCCAAAGGGCCTATGCTAAGTCAAACGTGGCTGGTGGAGTCAATCAGGGAGTGGGGTCAATTAGATGGCTGGTTTGGAAAAGATTTTGAATACCTATCATTTATACCGCCTGCATGGATTACCGAGCAGGGAATAGGTATTGCTTCTACTATTCTTGGACCTATGGTTGTAAACTTTCCGGAAGAACCTGAAACAGTACAGGAAAACATAAGAGAAATAGGTCCGGATATCCTTTTCTTCGGTGCCAGGTTGTGGGAAAATCTAAACAGGATGATCCAGGCAAGGATGATTGACTCCACCTTCCTGAGGCGTCTCATATACCGACTTGCTCTCCCTGTAGGACTAAAGGCGGCCGATATGAAAAGCGGTAAAAGAAGAATAAACCTGCCATGGAGGATAATATACTTTCTTGCCTATCATGCCGTCTTTAGACAGCTAAGGGACAGATTAGGCCTTTCTAACGTAAAGGTTGTATATTCGGCTGGTGCAGCAGTCAGCCCGGATATCATCAGATATTTTAAGGCCCTTGGAATAGATGTCCGCCTATTCTACGGAAGCACGGAACAGGGTGTTATGACCATGCCCAGAGAAGGCGACATCAGGCCTGAGACATCAGGCCCACCTGTTCCCTGGGTAGAAATCAAGCTTTCAGATGAAGGGGAGATCCTTATTAAAAACAAATATCCCTACTCCGGTTATTATAAAGACCCTGAGGCAACAGAGGCAAAAATAAAAGATGGCTGGTTTTATACCGCTGATTTTGGCCATATGAACGAGGATGGTCATCTAATCGTAATTGACAGAATGGAAGACCTGAAAGAACTGGCTGGAGGGAAAAAATTCTCTCCCCAGTATACAGAGATCAGGCTTAGATTCAGTCCGTATATCAAAGATGTCCTGATCATTGGTGGCCCTGATAAGGAATATGTCACCGCCCTCATCAATATTGATCTTGATAATGTGGGCAGGTTTGCCGAAGCTCATCATATAGCCTATACAACCTTTACTGATCTATCTCAAAAGACAGAGGTAATAGATCTCATAAAAAAAGAGATAGTCAAGGTCAATCTCACCCTACCAGAGTGGACAAGGGTAAGGAGATTTGTCAATCTACATAAGGAATTTGATGCAGATGAAGATGAGCTTACCAGAACAAGGAAATTAAGGAGGACATTTGTCGAAGATAAGTATAAGGATCTTATTGAAGTCCTTTATAGCGATAAAGATACATATAAGGTTGAAGCCAGTGTGACTTACAGAGACGGAAGGAAAGGGACAATTGAAACCTCAATCCATATCAATGAACTACAGGAGAAGAAATGATCGGATTTCTTCAACAAGCTATAACAGGCCTGATGATTGGCAGCCTTTATGCCCTGGTAGGTGTTGCCGTTGTCCTGGTTTATAAATCAACCCATGTAGTAAGTTTAGCCCATGGACAGTTAGTTGCATTCGGAGCCCTTTTTTTCTGGCTCTTCTTTGGTGGTCTTGGTATTCCCTTCTGGATAAGCCTTATTCCTGCATTTGTCTTGACGGCCTTGATGGGGCTTTTGATCGAAAGACTGGCCCTCCGCCCCCTTATTGGTCAGCCCCTGTTTGCCGCCTTCTTTATGACCTTTGCTATCTTTATTGTCTTAGAGGGTATCTTTGTCCTCTATCTTAAGGGAGAATCGAGGGCACTGCCTGCCTTTTTGCCCACAGGTAATATTGAAATTTATGGTATCTCTATGCCAATAAATCAGCTTATAAGTTTTTTTGTGGCAATATTACTGTTTATTGCCCTGTCTCTTATTTTCAGATATACCAAAGTTGGACTGGGAATGAGGGCTACGGCCGAGGATCATCGCCTGGCCCAGAGCGCAGGCGTAAATGTGAGGAACATATTCTCCTATATCTGGATCCTCTCTGCTATTGTTGCAGCAATTGCAGGAATCGCTACGGCAAATGTGATGGACATATACTACATGCTCCCCTATATTGGGATTAATGGACTTATCGTGGCTATTTGTGGCGGGCTTGATTCCCTGCCCGGAGCCCTTATAGTCGGGCTTTTCTTAGGTGTTGTTGAAAATGTCGGGGCCGGTTATCTTGATCCTATTGTAGGTGGCGGGGTTAAGGATGTTGCCGCCTATGTCGTTCTTCTTTTAGTATTATTGATCAGGCCTTACGGCCTGTTTGGCCTTGTCAGGATAGAGAGGATATGATCAGAATTTTATGAGTTTCAATGATTTCTTGAAGTTAGGGTTATTTTTTAAGCTTCTTATTTTTTATAACTCTCATGGAATAATGGAGTGATGGAATATTGGAAAACTGGGGATAAGATAGGAATAAATCTATTTTGACTGTTTTAAATTCTCCTTAACCCATCATTCCAATACTCCAGTATTCCAACTTTCCCCCCGCTGTTTCAGCGGGGACGGAGCGAAGCGGAGTTAACTTATGAGACCATGTGGTGTATTTGATAAAAGCTACACTCTGGATATTGCCATAATCAGGACATGGCAACACTGGGTAATCCTTATATCTGCCCTGATCCTCCTTTACATCTTTCCCTTATTTGGCTCTTATTATCTAATTAGTTTAATGAATTCGCTGGCTATTAGTGTTATTGTTGTACTCGGTTTACAGATTGTAACTGGCTATTGTGGGCAGATCTCCTTTGGCCAGGCAGCATTCATGGCTATCGGTGCCTTTACCTCGTCAATACTCACTATAAAGCTTGGATTTTCCTTCTGGATTGCCCTGCCCCTATCTGGTATTGTTGCAGGAGCAATTGGCATCATTGGTGGCGCTCCTTCCTTGAGAATCAAGGGAATGTACCTGGCCATGGCAACGATAGCCATCCATTTCGTGGTTATCTGGCTAATACTTCACTTAGAGATAACCGGTTCATTTAAAGGCCTTTTTCCACCACCCCCAAGCTTGGGAGGTTTTGAATTCGATACAGATGAGAGAATGTACTATATCATCATGACTGTTATGTTTATCATGACCTATGCTGCCAGAAACCTGAGCAGGACTACGGTTGGAAGGGCCTTTGTGGCTATCCGGGATAATGATCTTGCTGGCGAGGTAATGGGAGTTAACCTATATTATTATAAGTTGCTTGCCTTTTTTATTGCCTGTTTTTATGCAGGCGTTGCCGGTTCTCTCTGGGCTCATTGGATAACAGTTGTTGACTGCGAGCAATTTACCCTGATACATGCCCTCGAATATGTAGGCATGTTGATAATTGGAGGTATGGGAAGCATTCCTGGTGTATTTTTTGGCGTTCTTTTTATTCGTATCCTTAACGAGGTTGTCATGTTTACATCACCAGTTTTGGCAAAGGCGTTGCCATGGTTAGGAACTTCGCCGGCTGCCGCTCTTGGCCTCACTGCATTTGGTCTGGCAGTAGTAATATTCCTGATCTTTGAACCAAGGGGCCTGGCACATCGCTGGGAGATATTTAAGGCCTCTTATAGGCTATATCCATTTGCTTATTAGTAGTAGAGAGAGGAGGTGGTAAAAAGATTAAAAAGCCGCTATCTATTACTTAAACCTTAAATAAAGAAAGGGGGAGTATAATGAGAAAAAAATGTTTAATTTTTCTCTCAATTGTTTTAACAATCTGCCTTAGTATGGTTGGTTTCAGTTCATCATCTTTTGCTAAAGAGAAATCGGTTGTTTACTTATCTCTCGCAGATTATACCGGCCCTATTGCCGGCCTGAATGTTCCCGCTGATAAGGGTACTGAGGATTATATCAAGGACATAAACGCCAAAGGCGGGGTCGATGGGGTCAAGATAAAATTCATTGGTATTGATACCAGGTACGATGTTGCCAGGGCTGTGTCTGCATACAAACGCTATAGAAGAACCCCAAAGCTGTTGGTTGTCAACTCAATCGGCACTGGTATAGCAAGGGCCGTTGGCAGGTTACTTGCGAGAGATAAGAGGGTTCAACTTACTCCTGGAGATGGAGAATTCCAGGCCCATCTGGGAAGTACCTTTATCTGGGGCCCTGCTTATCAGGATGCCTTTGCCGCAAGCATGGACTGGGTCATGGATGACTGGAAGTCCAAAGGAAAATCCGGTGCCCCTGTCGTGGGATACCTTAACTGGGATAACGCTTATGGTAGAGAACACTTACGGGGTGGCAAGCAATATGCAGAAAAACTGGGAATAAAAATGCTTCCACCTGAATTTTTCCCACCAGGCACCCTTAAACACGACGTCTACCTTACACGGCTTGCTAAAGCTGGCGCAAATTATATTCATGCAGGCGGCATTGATCCTACACCTACCAATGTCATCAGGGATGCATATGCCTTAGGTCTTACCAAGAAGATACAATTTACCACTGGCTATTGGGGTCCCACTGCCTTAGGTCTTAGTGTTCATGCCAAGGCCCTGGAAGGGATAGTGAATTACTCCTTTTTCCTGAGGGGTGAGGATACCAAGATGAACAAGACTGTAACGGATCTCTGGAAAAAATACAGGGGCTCCTTAGATAAACTTAATGGAGTTTATGGTATGGGAATAGCCTGGGGTATGACCTATGTTGGTGCTTTAAAGATCGCCCTTAATTCTGTTGGCTATGAAAAACTTAAGGGAGTGGACATGTATAAGGCCTATCAAGGTATTACCGGCTTTGAGAGGGCTGGTATCCAAGGCCCATGTGCATACGCTTCTGATTCAAGGAGGGGAAGCCGGGAAATCAAAATTTATCGCGTAAAAGGCGGTAAGATTGTCCCCATAACTGGCTGGCAAAAGACACCAGATGCAGTAAGCCTTCATAAATTTTAATAAGATATCGAAAGGAGGCAAAAAATGAGAATTTTTAAGGTAATTATGCTGTTTGTTATTATCCCTGGCCTGGCATTAGGGGCTATTTCATGCCAGACCCTCAAATCATTAACAGGGCCAAAGGCAACTCTCGTGATAGCTCCCGCTGAGGTATTTCTTTCTCCCGCCCTGTTCAAAAAACCTGTGACATTCAAAGGTTCAGGATTTCAGCCCAAGGAGATGATCTCAGTAGAAATGGTTCTCCCATCTGGCCTTAAGATGAAAGGAATAAAAGAGGGAGAGGATGTTGGAATTGCCTTTGCAACCGCTAATGAGAAGGGGAATTTTACTGCTGCTATGGCCCCTACGGCAACCCTCAACTGGTTTTTTCAGGTAGGTTGGACACCCCTCCTAAGACCAAATTTTAAAGCGGCAAAGCCAATACCTCCCGGTGTGTATAAGATTAATGCCACCGGTTTAGACTCTGACAGAGTGGCAACCTCAACCCTGAAAATCGTTCCTCCACCAAAAAAGAAATAGGTCCCCATGCTAAACCTAAACAACATTGAGGTCATCTATAGCGATGTTATATTGGTCCTTAAGGGGGTCTCTCTTGATGTCATGGAGGGAAAAATCGTGGCCCTTTTAGGGGCCAATGGGGCCGGTAAAACGACTGCCCTAAAGGCCATATCCGGTCTTTTAAAGACCGAATTAGGTAAGGTAACGGATGGTAACATTGAGTTTGGGGGCAAAATAATCGATCAAAAAAGCCCTGAAGAAATAGTAAGGTTGGGTATTGTTCAGGTTATGGAAGGCCGTCCCCTTTTTGAACAACTCACTGTAGAAGAAAATATAAAGGTGGGGGCATATTCAAGGAGTGATACGATTGAGATCAAAAAGGACATGGAAAATGTATATCAATACTTTCCCATACTGACAGGTATGCGGCATAGAGTCAGCGGCTACCTTTCAGGAGGGGAGAGGCAGATGCTGGTCATGGGAAGGGGCTTAATGGCCAGTCCTAAATTAATGCTCCTTGACGAGCCATCGCTCGGGTTAAGCCCCTCCATGGTAAAAGAGATTTTCAAGATTATTGAACTCATAAATAGAGAGAATAATACATCCATCTTATTAGTTGAACAGAATGCCTTTGCTGCCCTTTCAATCTCAGAGCATGCATATGTCATGGAAAACGGTAGAATAGTATTGGATGGCCTCTCCTCTAAACTCAAAGAAAACGAGGATATCAAGGAGTTTTACCTTGGTCTTAGTCAAGTCGGTAAAAGGAAAAGCTACAAGGAGGTTAAGCACTACAAGAGACGAAAAAGATGGCTTTCCTGACTCCCTCCTGTAAACAACCATGCATGAAACCCTCTACAGAAAAGAACATCGAAACCTTTGAACGACCTTATCCAGCTTAGTCCCGCTAAGCGGGATTGGGGGCCAGGAGGATCTCTTTTTTTACTTATGCCCTTATATAGGTTAAGTACATTGTCCGTTTCAAAATGGTTTATCAAGCCAGAGTGTATAATAACATTGTCAAGTTGCTATAAACCATTTTGAAACGGCATAGCAAGGCACATTGCCATAGGGCATAAGAGTAAAAAAAGAGATCCTCCTGGCCAAAGGATTCAAAAAAGGCTGAAGTCAAATTTTGTCAGAATAGAGGTTATGCAAAGATCTCAAGAACATCTCCTTTTTAGAGAATCATTTAAAAGTTTTCTTTCCCAAGAGATAATCCCTTTTTATGACCAGTGGGAAAAAGAGGGGATTATCCCCAAAGATGCCTGGAAGAAAATGGGTATGCATGGATATCTATGCCCCTGGGTAGAGAAAGAATATGGGGGCGCAGAGCTCGGCCTCGAATATTCTTTTATCATCACTGAAGAGATGGCCTATGCCGGAGTTTATGGCCTTATGGCTGGGCTTCACAGTGATATAGTGGCCCCATATATATATAGCTTTGGAAATAAAGAGCAGAAAAAAAAGTGGCTTCCTGGCTGTGTTTCAGGCGATATAATCCTGGCCGTAGCTATGACAGAACCTGATGCTGGCTCAGATCTGTCCTCAATCAGAACCACTGCAGTAAAAGATGGAGATAACTATATAATCAATGGAGAGAAGGTATTTATCTCTAATGCCATACTATCTAACTTGATTGTTGTCGCCTGCAAAACAGAGACAGATGAAAGCTCACCCTATAAAAATATAAGCCTTATCTGTGTGGAGGATGGCTCACCTGGATTTTCCAGGGGTAGAAATCTGGAAAAAACAGGTTGGCATAGCCAGGATACAGGTGAACTGATATTCAGAGATTGCAAGGTCCCGGTATCCAACCTCCTGGGAGAGGAGGGAAAAGGCTTTTATTATATGATGGAAAAACTCCAACAAGAGAGACTTATAAGCTCTATCATGTCTCAGGCGGCAGCAGAGGCTGCATTCCAGATGACAATTGATTATTACAAAAAAAGCAAAGGCCTAAATCAACCAGAGATACAGATTGATGCTACCGGGATGGTGGAGATGGCTACTGATATTGAGATAGGACGCACCTTTTTAAATAGTCTTATCCATGATCACATCATGGGCAAGGATATCATCAAAAAGGTATCAATGGCCAAATGGTGGACCTCTGATATGGCCAATAGGATAATATCCCAGTGTATGGAAATATACAGAGATTATGGGTATTTAGAAGACTATCAAGTTGGCAGGCTTTTCAGGGATGTAAGGGCACACCCCATATATGCAGGCACCAATGAGATCATGAAGAGGATTATAGGTAAAAAACTGGGAATTTGATGGTATCCACTCAAAATTTTAAGGAGGGGCATGGGCATCTTTTTTCAAACACGAAAGAGCTGATGCTTTACGGCCAGCTAATGGCACGGATAAAGTTCCGCTTCTAGCGGAACCGCTTGGAGCACCTGCTCGCCATCGCTCTCGCTCAGGCGAGGCGGCAATGGTAGGAGCACAGGTATCTCTTTTTTTATTATGCCCTTATAAATGCATCAGCGTGATCCCGATAATCGGGATTTGCCAGACGGAGCATATAATAGCATAGACGAGTTGCTTTAAATCCCGATTATCGGGATCCTGTGAGGCCCCTTGTTTAGGGCATTGAATAAAAAAAAGATACCTGTGTTCCCAAGGGCAGAAAAGGTTTCCTATCCTTGTTGAATAATTTTTTTGCCATTGCTTGTGGAACTGGTCTGCTATATTCAACAGGGTGAATTGTTTGAAAAAAGATACCCATGCTCTCCTTGAGATAGATACGCCAGTAAAGAAAAAAAGGACATCCATGCCTAAAAAAACCAGTAACTTGATATTATAGGAATTTCCTTTTTTCAAACGTAGCGCAGGGCTTCAGCCCTGCATCTCAATGGCAGAGCTAAAGCTCTGCACTACAAGTCCGCACCAAAGGTGCGATATGTTCTATCTACCCTTTTTCAGGTAAATATGGAGAGATTATTTCTCTGATCTTTCTTGCCACCTGGTCTTCGGGCAATGTAGAATCAATAATCTTAAACCTGTCTTTATGCTTGTTGGCTAAGGCAAGATATGCATATCGTATCTTGATATGGAAATTGAGGGTTTTTCTCTCAAATCTATCTTTTTTTTTATCATTATTATACCGCTTTTCTATTCTTTCCAAACCTATCTCCGCTGGACAATCCAGAAGAAAGGTAATGTCTGGCTGGCACCCTAAAGAGGCCTCATTGTTTAATAACTCAATCAATTCCTCATGTTGCCCTAAGACCATTCCCTGATACACAGTTGTGGCATCAAAATATCGATCACAAACAACCCACTTTCCAGCCTCAAGGGCTGGTTTGATTACTTCGCTTACATGCTGGGCCCTGTCAGCCTCGTATAGAAAAAGCTCCGCTAATGGAACTATATGGTTATTATCCACATGTAATAATATTTCCCTTATAGCCTGACCAATTTCTGTCCCCCCAGGCTCCTTGGTAACTACTAAAGAGATTCCTGTTTCCTTAAGGGTTTTTGCAAACCTGGAAAGCTGTGTGGATTTCCCGCAACCATCTATTCCTTCAAAGGTGATAAACAACTAAATCTCCTTTTTTGTTTAACTAGCCGTAACTACTCAGGTTGTCAGGTTCACGGTTCAAGGTTCAGGGTTACCTTTCTTTCGTTGACCTTGCGAGTTAACTCCCGGGCCAACTGACAAGCATCAATATCTTCAAACCGTTCAATCTTCATCGCTCTTTAACCTTGAACCGTGAACCTCGGAACTTTGAACCTGAGTGGTTGCAATATTCTATTATACATAAAAAGACTGGGGAATCAAGTTAGATAAATGAGCGATTCAACAAAGATTTGGTTCTATAAGCGTCTTTTATCTTGTATGTTTTTCCGGTAAAATTTGATAAACTCATAAAAAGTCCACATACCTTGTCATTTCGACCTGCCCGCCATCGGCTTCGCCTTAGGCGAGGCGGGCGGGGCGAAATGAGAAATCTTTTCGGTCTAACATGCTGAAAATATAAGATTTCTTCCAGAGCCTGTCCTGAGCATAATACTAAGATTCCTCGCTTCGTTCGGAATGACAGAAGCGAAGGGGTCGGAATGACAGACCCGCCTGCCAGACTGCGGGCAGGTTCACTTAAACCTACTTTTTACGAAGCCGTCAAATTTAATATCCTTTATATGTAATGACATTCAACACAGAAAGGAAAAAGGGCCTTGAAATTTAGTGAGATTGGGGAATTCGGTTTTATAGAATCTATCAAAAAGGAATGTATCACCTCTTTGAAAGGTGTTATCAAGGGTATTGGTGACGACTGTGCTGTTTTTGGCCCATATTCTGGACGGGTTTTACTCTTTACTACTGATATGCTGGTCGAGGATATCCATTTTTTAAGGGATAAATTAACCCCTTATCAATTAGGCTGGAAGGCAATAGCCGTAAATCTAAGCGACATTGCTGCTATGGGAGGCAGGCCCCTTTATATACTTATCTCCTTAGCCATTCCTGCTAAAACGAATGTTGAGTTAATCCAGGATTTATACAAGGGTATGAAAGATATCTGTGAGCATTACACGGTTAACATATTGGGAGGTGATACGGTTGCCTCACCCGATAAATTGATTATCAATATTTCCCTGATTGGTGATGCAAAAGAAGAGGAGGTTATCTATAGGTCCGGTGCCAGGTCAGGAGATAAGATCTATCTTACAGGAAATGTCGGTGATTCATCCGCAGGACTTAAGATTTTAAAAAACGAGATATCGCCCCCAAACTCTATTGGCAGCCATTTTATCAAAGTCCATAATGAACCAGAGCCGTTGATTGAGACCGGAAGGATTATAGCAACCTCAGGGCTTGCCAGCGCTATGATAGATCTGAGTGATGGGCTTCTCTCAGATTTAGGGCATATCTGTAAGGAAAGTGGCGTCGGGGCAATGCTTTTCAGGAGTAAAATTCCTCTCTCCTCAGAGCTCAAACTCCTTGCCTCTCGTACCAGGTTCAACCCACTTGACCTTGCCCTTTCAGGCGGAGAAGATTACATTTTATTGGTAACGGTCCATGAAGCGAACAGTAAGGATTTCGAATTACTATTTAAAGATAAAAGACCATCACTCCTCTACCTGATAGGTGAAATAAGAGAGGAAGAAGGGATTAGAATAGTTAATGATGATGGGTCAATAGAGGAAATTGATATAAGGGGTTTCAATCATTTTATATCATGATGGTTTAATTGCATGTAACTATGTGTCTACATAACCTAAGACCTTAAAATTTATCCGCCAGACCCGCCTGCCGTCCGGCGGGCAGGCTTACGGCGGATTTATCCGCCCGAGGCGGATTTATGTCAAGTTTTCTAATACACCATGGTGGAAAGAATAATAGGAAACTGGATGCTGGTTTCTGCCTGCCCGCCATTGGCTTTGCCTTCATGATCTGGTCTCTTGATTCTTGATAAAACGTAGCGCAGCCCTTTAGCTTCCAGCTCGGAGAGGGCTGCTAATGGCACCGCTAAAGCGGTGCGCTTCCCAGAACCCATTGTTCCAGTATTCCATTATTCCAATTGTGAGCGAAGCGAACTAAGTTCAATGTGGCACTATATCTTCAGAACTTTGCCAGATATGTATCGAGTGGTATTTCTTGATTATTGACGGAAAGGTTTAGCAGATAGCAATGCCCACACCAAATCTTCCTGTATTTCCTTTTTGATGCCTGTAGGAGAAGAGTAGATCAGGATTATGGCAGGTACATTCCATTGCTATTTCTATGTTTTTTCTCTCTATACCAGCATGAAGAAGTTGTCTAAGATTCACCTCCCATAGGTCAAAATAACCCTCGCCATCTCTGGATTCATTTAATATAAATTCTTTCTTGGTGTGGAAAATATTTGCTACCTGAGAGATAACTTCTGGACCAACTTTATAACAACAAGGCCCGATAGATGGTCCGATTCCAACTATAATATCCTGGGGCGAAGAACCAAAGGCCTTTTCCATGGCCCTAACAGTATGTTGTGCAATAAATTGTAGTGTACCCTTCCACCCTGCATGGGCGACTCCTATAGCCCTTTTCACCGGGTCAAAAAATAGCATCGGAACACAGTCAGCTACAAGAACCATAAGACAGATATTTGCTATATTGGTCACCATGGCATCTGTAGCATTGATTGCCCCTTTATGATTAGAACAACCTTTACCTCTCAACTCTTCTGATATAATTTTAACGTTACCGGAATGGATTTGTATGGCTATAGTAAAGTGGTTTAATGGTATTCTAATTGTAGCTGCAAGCCTCTTTCGATTTTTAAGGACATCTTCCGGGTCATCTCCAACATGGAGGCCCAGATTTAGGGAGTTATATGGGGTGTTACTGAAGCCGCCTTTTCGAGTTGATACAAAATGACCGATTTCTTTAAACTCTGATAGGTTTTCAAAAAATAATATGTCTAATAAATCTACCTTTTTTTCAATCATAGGATTCCCCTAAAATTACCAATAGAAATTACAATACGTATATGCTCAATATCTTATGGAAGAGCATGGATGTCTCTTTTTTGCGAACGAACTAGGCAAACGCTTAGAGCTGGCTCTTTCCCGATGATCCAGGCGGGCGGCCATCTCAGGTAGAGATTGCCAGATTCAGTGAATAGGGCATTTCCTCTATGGTAGATCGCCCGCCTTTATCTGCATCTTTACCCGCCTCAGGCGGGTTGAAATCCACAATATTTTGAGCAATTACTACAATACCATAAGACAAAATATACTGCATTGGCAAAGAAGTCTCCAGAGTGAATCTGCCTTTGAAACTATTCATATATGGTTGGTGACTAATACCAAGTCGCAATCATGTCATTGCGAGGAGCGAAGCCTGCCCGCCATCGGCTTCGCCTTCAGGCGAGGCGGGCGGGCGACGTGGCAATCTATCTTATTGAGCCCGCCCTGGCGCGACGTGATTTGAATATGCTACTGTTCCCGTTGATCCTGCAAGAGCACCTTTCCATCACCATATTCATAAAGGCCAGCCTGCCCTGGCGCGACTTTGCTGGAATACTGTAGAGCAACTGTAATACTTCGGGTGTATAATCCATAGAACTCAGCCCTTGCATGCCAGGTCTGGGCCAGGGGTCTGGGCTAGGGATTGCTTCATCCGCCAGAGAACTTTGGCGGATTCGCAATGACGTTTATAAATGATAGCTGTTTGAATGCAACTTAGTATAAATCAGTTTTTATTGGGATATCTAATTCTATTTTTGGGTCCACATTTCAAACTTTATGAGATTTATTTGATAGCAGTAAGGGTCTAAAAGTTTAGCATTAATGGGCAAAATAACAAAACTATACTCTTGGTTAAATGGAATATCAGTTATTATTAGGTAGTTTAGGTAATATTTTGTTATTTTTTTCTTGACAAGTTACAATACTTTGTTAATCTAACTTCATTTTAAGTGGGTCTTTAACAGCATGAATAAAGAGATGTTAAACACCAAAGATTTAGCCAATTATTTGAACATAAATGAGAAACAGGTCTACAGGCTTATAAAGGAAAAGAAAATCCCTGCGACTAAAATTACCGGCAAATGGACCTTCCCCAAAAAATTGATTGATGAATGGATAATAGAAAATGCCAATGAAAATATAGGAGTGAAAAAGACAAGAGAACTGAAAGATCATATAGTTATAATGGGAAGTAACGATTTTACCATAGAGCTACTTTCCCATGAGTTAAGCAGGAGGTATCCAGCATATAGTCTCTCCTTCTCCAATGTGGGAAGCATAGGGGGGCTTATTGCTTTAGGGAGGGGTAGCAGTCATATAGCTGGTTGTCATCTTTTTGATATAAAAACAGGCGAATACAATCTACCCTATTTACCACGCTATCTGCCTGATTTGGAAACCATTGTGGTCAATCTGGTATACCGTGATTTAGGTCTAATATTAAAACCTAAAAATCCGTTAAATATTACCAGGATTGAGGATCTGGCCCAACCTAAAATCAGAATCATTAACCGCCAGGAGGGATCAGGCACCAGAATCCTCTTCGATTTTGAACTGGAGAGGCTGGGAATTGATTCTAACAGGATCAATGGATACGAAAAGGAGGTCAACACCCATAATGAGGTGGCTATGGCAGTGCTAAGCGGCACGGCTGAAGTAGGCTTAGGGATATTGTCAGCGGCAAAAATGCTGGATTTGCAATTCATCCACATTACCAAAGAGAGGTATGATCTTGTTATCCCTAAAGAAAATTTTTCTGCCAAACCTTTAACTGCCTTGCTGGAGGTAGTAAGATCTCAGGAATTTAAAGCAAAAATAGAACAAATGGGGGGTTATGACACAAAGGATTCCGGACAGATAATGTCAAAATAATAAGATAGAGATAGAATAAAGCTCCGATCTATCTTCCCTAAGGATAGTAAATCTAAGAGAGATAGACGATAGGGTATGGTTGGAAACGACCATGCCTCCCGTGTTTGAAAAGGAGTATGAATAAGAAAGCCAGCATCCATTTCCAGACACGGTGCTGGCTTTTTTGTTGAAAAAGGAGGTTTCATGGTCTTTTTTTCAAAATGTAGCAAAGATTATAAAAAAGGAGGATAAAAATGAAGAGAAGAGGATGGGTTTCGATAGTTACACTGGTTTTTGCGTTTTTTATGGCAGCCCTGCTGGCCTATCCCCAGGTGGGATGGGCGAAGGAGAAACTTGTGCTTTCTACCGGAAGCCCCTATGAGTTGGGCTTGATAGATGCCCTGGCAAGGCCGTTTGAGGCAAAGTACAATTGTAAGGTAGATGTAGTGAAGGCAGGAAGCGGCAAGGCCATAAAACTGCTCAGGGCAGGCAATGTAGATGTGATTATGGTCCATGCCAAAAAGGCAGAGGAAAAGCTCGTTAAAGATGGCTATGGATTAAATCGAAGATTAGTAGCCCATAACGACTTTGTCATAGCCGGTCCCAAGAAAGACCCGGCTAAGATAAAGGGATCAAAGGATGCCGCAGAGGCTTACAAAAGAATTGCTCATTCAAAATCGCTATTCTTTTCTCGGGGCGATAATTCCGGCACCCATAAAAAAGAGATGGCTATATGGAAAAAGGCCGCTATCAAACCCAAGGGGAACTGGTATAGAACAACCGGGAAGTTTATGGGAGCCACCTTGAAGGAGGCTGGCAAGGCCCAGGGCTATTTTATGACTGACCGCAGCACCTATATCTACTTGAGCAAAGAGGTCGACTTAGAGATCCTATTTGAGGGTGATCCCTCTCTGGTGAACCATTACAATGCAATTGCGGTTAACCCGGCTAAATACCCCGAAAGGAATTATGAGCTGGCCATTAATTTCATCGGTTTTATCACCTCACCGGCAGGGCAGAAGATCATCAGGGATTACGGGAAGAAAGAGTTTGGCAAACCACTTTATTCTGCCGATGCCATTCCCTTTGTTCAAGCATTTAGGGAACCAACCGGCAAGGTGATAGTCTTCAATGCAGGGAGTCTGACAATTCCTTTTGCCAGAATGGAAAAAGTTTTTGAGGCTAAATACCCCAAGGTGGATATTTTGCGAGAGCCGGCTGGAAGTCGAAGATGCGCACGGAAGATTACTGATCTCAAAAAACCCTGTGATATAATGGCCTCCGCCGATTTCACCGTTATTGATCAAATGCTAATTCCTACATATGCCGACTGGAATATCAGATTTGCCACCAACAGGCTGGTCCTCTGCTATACAGACAAGAGTAAATATGCTAATGAAATTAATTCTCAAAACTGGTATGAGATCCTGAGCAGAAAGGGTGTGGTGTGGGGTCATTCAGACCCAAATGCTGATCCCTGCGGTTACCGCTCATTGATGGTGCTTCAATTGGCAGAAAAGTACTACCAGAAACCGGGACTGTATAAAAAACTAATAGATAACCGGCCTAAAGAAAATATCAGGCCCAAATCGGTGGAGCTGGTTGTGCTTCTACAGACCGGAAACATGGATTATGCATGGGAATACCGGTCAGTGGCGGTTCAACATGAGCTTAAATTCGTGGAACTCCCCAATCAGATCAACCTGGGAAATTATAAGTATGACGACTTTTACGGGCAGGCAGTAGTGGAGGTCACCGGGAAAAAACCCGGCACCTATATAAAGAAGAAAGGCAAATCCTGTACCTACGGAATAACTCTCCTAAAGGATGCACCTAACAAGGAGGCAGCCATTACCTTTTTACAATATATACTTGATCCCCAGGGTGGCCTTAGGATCCTGCAAGAGATGGGACAACCCCCATTTATCCCCTGCAGGGTTCCAACAGCGGAAATAAAGATTTCACTTCCAAGAGAGTTACAGCCACTGGTGGAGGTCAAGAACTAAACACGTGATCACAGGGGACTCATCCAGTGGGTTATTTATAAGGTAATGAATCCTTTTCTGAGGTGACTGGTGGAAGGCCGCTGTCTTTTCGCGGCTTATCTATGGGGGAAACCGCAGGCCCCGATAAATCGGGGCAATGCGGAGGGGGCAAGACTCTCACGTAGATAAGTCGCTGAAAAGACCAGGCCGCGAGCCTTGGAACTGAAGAAAAGGGGTCATTACCCGATTACCCTGTGATCAGTTACAAAATTAACAGGAAAATATAAGTCATGAAAAAGGAGCCATTTTTTTGGGTTACCATATCCTGCGGTATTGTGATCATGGCCTTTATCCTTCTCCCCCTGATCGAAATGATGACCGCTCCCTCTCTTGCAATGCTCAAGGAGACCATAAAGGATAAGGATGTAGTGCGTTCAATCTGGCTTAGTATTTACACAGCAGGATTGGCTGCTCTGATTTCCTTTGTCCTGGGAACGCCCCTTGCCTATCTGCTGGCCCGAAGTAACTTCACAGGCAAACGGTTTGTAGAGGGCATCATTGATCTCCCTATCGTCATTCCGCATCCTGTAGTGGGCATTGCAATCCTCGGTGTCGCAGGGAAGAACCACTGGATCGGTCAAATTTTCAGTGAACTTGGGATACGGATTATGGGAAGCGTGACCGGTATTGTTATTGTCTTAACCTTCGTGGGGATGCCTTTCTATATCAATGCTGCAAAAAACGGTTTTGAAAGCATTTCTCCCAGACTGGAAAAGGTATCCCGGAGCCTGGGGGCTTCCATGTTCAGCACCTTTTTCAGAATTACCTTTCCCCTTGCATGGCGCAGCATGCTTATAGGTATTATCATGTGCTCTGCCCGTGCGATCAGCGAATTCGGAGCAGTGGTAATTGTTGCCTATCATCCTATGATCGCACCAGTAATGATCTATGAACGTTTTGAGGCCTATGGGCTTAAATATTCCCAGCCAGTCGCGGTCTGGCTGGTTACTATCTGCCTTGCCCTTTTCCTGATACTCCGAATCCTTACCTTGCGCAAACCGAGAGAAGAATGATCACAATAGAGAACCTTAACATAAGCCTGCCGGGATTTAATCTTAGCGATATTAATCTGAGCATAGGGGAAAAAGAATTTTTCATTCTCATGGGTCCTACCGGGGCAGGTAAGACAGTCCTTCTGGAAGCCATAGCAGGTCTGGTTCCCATAAAGAGTGGCAGGATTCTCATCGGAGAAAAGGACATAACCAAATTACCCCCTGAAAAACGGGGCGTCAGCATTGTCTATCAAGACTATGCCCTCTTCCCTCACCTGACCGTCCTGGAAAATATCAGCTATGGCCTGCACTTTCACAGGATCGACAAGAAACAAGCAGAAAAAAGACTTAATCGCTTGCTCGAAATATTGAACCTTTCCCACCTTAAAGAGCGTCTCCCTATCAATTTGAGCGGCGGTGAAAAGCAACGCGTTGCCCTGGCAAGAGCCTTGATAGTTGAGCCCGGGGTACTTCTTCTTGATGAACCACTTTCTGCGCTGGATCCTGGGTTAAGGGAAGAAGTTAGAACCGCCCTCAAGAGACTTCATCAATCTTCTATCACGACGTTTTTGATGGTGACCCATGATTTTGCCGAGGTCCTATCCCTGGCAGGACGAGCCGCAGTGATGAATAAAGGCCTCATTGAACAGGTAGGTGATGTGAAAGAAATCTTTGAAAAACCGAGTTCTCCTTTTGTTGCTGATTTTGTAGGAATGAAAAACCTTTTTAAGGCCTCTTTTAGCGGAACATATGCCATGGTGTCTGGTCTAAGAATTGAAATTGGTAGGACAGTTGATCCCTCTTCACATTATTTGGCAGTCAGGCCTGAAGATATCGTTATAAGCAGGGAGAAATTTTCCTCAAGCATGAGAAATAATTATTCAGGAATTGTAACAAGAATCGAAAATCAGGGTTTTTATTACGAAGTTGAGGTGAGGGTGAAAGACGTTTCTTTTAAAGGCCTGATTACAAAGGTGGCCCTTATCGAGCTTAGTCTGGAAGAGGGAATCCCAGTCTATGTCTCTTTCAAGGCCTCTGCCGTTCATGTATTTTAATGAAGGTAATGCGGGGCTTATTATATAGGAAGGCGGACATAAAAAGTGGACCCAACCCCTTCTTCACTTTCTACCTTAACGGTTCCATTGTGTGCCTCAATAATGCTTTTTACTATAGGTAGGCCAAGGCCTGTTCCCACAATGTTTCTGGTTTTCTCGGTCTTTGCCCGGTAAAACCTCTCAAAAATCCGAGGTAGCTCATCAGGTGCGATACCATAACCGGTATCACTAACACTTATTCCTACAAAATCTCCTTTAACCTCCCCCCTTACATCTATCTTCCCGCCTTCCGGGGTATAGATGATAGCATTAGTGATTAGATTGCTAAAAACTTCCTCCATGCTTTTCATGTCTGCATTAATAAGGGGTAAATCGGCCTTTTTAAGGCTCAGAGCGATATTTTTCTCCTTTGCCTTGGGTTGTATGAATTCCACCAAGCTCTCGAGGATATCCATCAATTGTACCTGCTGTTTATCCTGAACTATCAACCCTGCCTCTATCCGGGAAATATCAAGGAGTTCATTGGACAATTCAACAAGACCCTGAACCTTCCGGGATATTTTACCGAGTATATCAGCTTGCTTGGCACCTAACTCGCCTGCCAGCCCGTCCATGAGGATCTTGATCTGACTTAAAACAGTGGAAAGGGGGCTTCTGATCTCATGAGAGACCATGCTGACAAAGGCGGACTTCATCTCATCCAGTTCTTTTAGATGGGTTATATCATCAATAATGGTTACAGAACCAAGTATCTCACCTGACCTGTTCTGAAAGGGAACAGCCTGTGCCCTGAGATATAATTGATTAGACGGCCCTTCTCCTCTTTCATGCGGCTCTATCTCAGCGCTAAGAACCTTGAACTCACCTGTATTCAATTCAAGGATACCATCTATAATCCCGGTCAATTTTTCATCTGTAGTTAAGGCACTGAGTGGTTGATCATTGAGGGAATCCCCTTGATAACCCAACATCCTTAGTAAGGCGGGGTTATAGAGTATAATATTTTTGCTTCTATCAGTTACCAATACGCCACCGGCTAAATAGTTTACTATTGTTTTAAGGCGGGTTCTTTCTGTAGCAATGTCTTGAAGGGTTCTGGTCATTTTAACAGCCTTACTGACTACAACTCTTAACTGATCCGGTGTAAAGGGTTTGGGTATGAAATCAAAGGCGCCCTTCTTCATTGCCTCAATGGAATGTTCCAGGGTTGCAAAGCCAGTAATCACGATGGAAACAGAATCAGGATGTTGTTCCCGAACCTTAGCTAAAACCTCCATTCCGCCTATACCCGGCATCATCAAATCAGTAAGGATAATATCGTAATGTTTCTCCGCTAACATCTTGAGCCCTGTCTCTCCATCTTCAGCCATCTCGACCAGGCAGTTCTCTTTTTTGAGTATCTTAAAGCATCCTTCACGTATTCGCCTTTCATCATCAATTACAAGTATTGTTGGCTGATATGTCTGATCTTCTATGAGTGCCATAAATAAACCTCTCGAAAATTCTACAACTCATTGAAAATAATAATGTTATTTAAGCATTATTCCAATTCTAGCATTTCTTCTCCTCTTACATGGGGGTATCTTCATCAGTTACCTTAAACAGGGGTAGTTCTATGAGAAAGGTTGTGCCTTTAGGGCTTGTTTCCTTGACCTTAATCTTTCCTCCATGTTTTTCAATTATACCTTGCACGGTACCCAGACCCAGTCCGGTCCCTTTGCCTTCATCTTTAGTAGTAAAGAAGAGGTCGAAAATATGTGGGAGGTCTTCCTCAGCGATGCCACATCCGGTATCGGTTATTTCAATATAGATTTTCCCCTCTGGTTTATCCCTGCTGGTACGTATGCTGATATTCCCCTTGAGATCCATAGCCTGGGCAGCATTCATTATCATATTGGTGAAAACCTGAATAAGCTGGTTTTTGTCGCCTTTACACATTAACATAGATGGGCAATATTCTTTATCAATGGTAATATCGTACAGGAAAGCATGATCTCCGATAAAGGAAAAGGTCTGCTCTATTGCATCATTTATATTGAAGAGTTCCTTTTTGGCCTCTGTCTGCCTGGAGTATGCAAGAAGATTTTTAACAATCTCCTTGCACCGATGAGTATCAACGATAATGTTTTGTATATCATTCTTGATAGCGCTATCTTTGTCCAGTTCCTCGAGGATCAAGCTGGCGTCTATCAGTATCCCACTGAGGGGGTTGTTTATTTCATGGGCCACCCCAGCAGCCAGTTGACCTAACGAGGCCATTTTGTTCGATTGCTCCAATTTAATCCTTTCAGCCTCTTTCAATTTCTTTTCCGTCTCTATCTTGGATCTCAGGTCATTATAGATACCCATGGTGGCGACCTCCCTGCCATCCTGATATATGATGGAGGCGGTCATTTCAACAGGTATCTCCTCCCCTGAGGAATTAATTATTGTCATCTCTGTAGAATGGAGTTTACCCATTCCACCATAGCCGGGGCTCCGGAGTTTCTTCATTATACTCCTTGCCCCCCCTGGGGTATACAGATATTCAGCAATGCTTTTGCCAACAGCTACCTTGTTAGTATATCCAAATAATTTGCTGGCGCTTTCATTCATGCGCAGGATTACGCCTTTCATATCAGCAACCAAAATGGCAGATGCAGAACTGAAAATGATGCCTTCCAAAAAATCATTGGTTTTTCGTAATTCCATATCCAGGAGTTTTGTTCTGGTGACATCCCTTAAACTCACCATTATATATGCCACTTCTCCATTATTATTTAAAATAGGCGAGAATACCCTGTCTTCATATACCTCGGCCCCATCAAGATCCGTGGTCTTTCTAAGGCCAGAAGTCCCTTTTTTATAATTCAGGACATGTGGAATAGGGCAGGATGATTCCCTGCATGGCTCGTCAGATTGATAAATGATCTCGTAACATTTTTTGCCTATGATTTCTTTCTTACTGTAGCCATATTTATCGAGAAATCTATGGTTTGCTTCGAAAATGGTCATATCAGGAGCAAGGATCAAGGTTGGAAACGATAGTGATTCAAATAGGTTATCAAGCCAGTCAAAGTTTTCCATATCATACCGACCTAAAAGAATATTATTTTGCTACCTCAAATGTCTCACTCAATACATCCTCAGCCTTGTCTATATCATCCTGGTCTAATACCAAAAAGACAGAGGCCGAGGAACAGCCAGATGCTATAATCCTTATATCTGCCTTTAAAAGGGTAGAGAATGTAGCATCAGCTATACCGTACCTATCACCAAAGTGCGGGCCATAGAAAAAGATAATGCTGACAGGATAGATATATCTGTGAGGAGTTGGCCTTGGGGTTTTTTCCAGAGACGCATGGAAATCCTTACCTTCTTTAACAGGGAGGCAAAAAATAAAAGTGATTTTATGATCTGACTCCTGGGCTATTAAAAATTTTGGCCTTAAGGTTTGAAGGTCATCCTGGGAAAGGATTTCTCCCAAGGATTTGATTTCAGAGAGGGGGTAAGAAAATTCAATAAAGGATAAATCAGTTATCCTTTGAAACCCATAGGTTTTGATCCGGGATTCCCAATAAACAGCAATTGTCTCCATAGAACTTTGCTCCGCAAATTAAATATTGGAGTCTTGGTATGGTGGATAATGGAGAATGTTGAGTAATCTTTTCTCCTTTTACTATCCATTACTCCAATACTCCATCACTCCATGTGGATGGCATAAATAGGTGGCCAGTAAAAGGCGTTTTATTTCAATAAGTTATAGAATTTCTGAGAACTAATTTAGTCCCCTTTACCCTTTTTAACCTCAGTACTCTGGTAGTAACGGATCTCAGGTTTTATAGGAGCATGATCTTCAGGCAGTTGGAATAAATCCTGAATAACTTCGATGGCCTTATCTATTAGCTGGTAATCAGTTAAAAATGAGATTGCGGATAGTGATGTAGCTATCCCGTAGATAGGTATAGATTGCGCTGCCCATGAAACCATGATAGCGCCCAATATCTTTATTGCCGACTGGTGTGGGAAGATAGTGATTATACCCACGTGTCTCCGGCTTTTTATCTCCCAACCCATGGGTAAAGAGCCTTCTTTTTTAAGGATTTCTGAGGCAGTAGATAATCTATCCTGGTTGATACAAAAGGTGAGTTGATGGTAACTATTTTTGTTTGGGTAGTAGGTAATAAACTCCATATTAATTTTTTGAGAGACCAGGAGTTTACTTACCCCTGAGGCTATTTCCTCTGATGAGTCCGGCCCTCTCAGGTCAAATTGGCATAGTTCAAGACTCTGTTTGAGCCCCCCTACCTTCAATTTCTCCATTATATGGCCACCATAGAAAAAAGGGGCTTATTAGCCTATAAAGTCCTTTCCGCATGATATTTAAGAGAATGTAAGGCCTACCTCAAGATTGGCCAGTAAAATCGTCGATCATGGACATCAGTTTATCCAGATCGATTGGTTTAGCTATATAATCATCAGCTAAGGTACTCATTCCACCTTGGTGAGTATATCTGGTACTGGTGACTGCTGATCCAACTGCTGTTAATAGAACGATAGTAATATCTTCATATTTTGGGTTATTTTTAAGCTCATCACAGAGTTCATAGCCATCTTTGCGAGGCATCATAACGTCCAAGATAATTAAATCAGGTCTTTCCTCCTGTATCTTATCCCAGGCCTCTATCCCATCATAGGCCTTTGACACCCTATAGTTTTTGCTCTCTAATTTCATAGAGATTGCCTCTACCAGATCTGGATCATCATCAACTACCAGGATCAGTTTATTATTAGCCATATATTCCCTCCCTCTATGCTTTTCAATGGTTATAGGGTTAAAGAAAAACTGTAAATTTTGGTGCGTATATTATATTGTTATTTTTTTATAGTCAACTGGAAATGATACAGCCATGAAGAATTAAAAAGGAAAGATGATTATTTTTTGCTAATCCAGTCAGCCTTTATTTTATCTTGCAAGGGCTATTGGAAATGTTACACTAAGAACAATAGTAACTACCCAGGTTGTCAGGTTCAAGGTTCACAGTTCAGGGGTTCAACTTGGAGCCATGAACCATTGTCCATGCCAAGACTCCTCAACCTGCTCATGAAAACCCGCGTTTATAAGCCTTTGGCTTATTAAACGGTTAATGGTTCAGCAAATAACCATTGAACCCCGCCTGCCATCCGGCGGGCAGGCCCACCAGAGTTACGGCGGGCAAGCGTGAACCGGAACTTTGAACCTGTGTAGTTACGAATAATAAAAAACCTAAATGGAGAAAAATTGTGATTGATACAGAGAGAACAAACATCACCACTATTTTTGAAGCCATGGTGGATGGAGTCTATATTGTTGATGATGATTTTAATATGGAATACATGAATAATGTCATGATTAAGAATTTTGGAGAGGCCATTGGAAGAAAGTGTTATCAAATTATATACGGGATGGAAGAAGTCTGTTCCTGGTGCAAGGCAAAGGAGGTGTTTGCCGGGGAAACAATTCGCTGGGAGCACTACATCCCAAATCTGGATCAATTGTATGATTTTATTGAATTCCCTTTGAAAAATTCCGACGGCACCGTATCCAAGGTGTGCATATATCGAGATATTGCCCTGAGAGCAAAGAGTGAAGAAAAAATCAGGGCCTCAGAGAAGGATTACAAGAGATTATTTGAAAATGTCCACTGTGGATTATACGTGAGCAGCAAGGAAGGGAAATTTTTAAATGCCAATAAGGCCCTCCTGGATATGTTGGGTTATAAAAACAAGGAGGAATTCCTTAAAATTGATATCGCCAAGGATCTTTATCTCAACCCAGAGGATCGTCGCAAATGGCAGGAGATGGTTGAACGGGATGGTTATGTAATAGATTATGAAGTTGATTTTAAACGCAAGGATGGAAGACCTATCTCGGTCATCCATACAGGTCATGTGCGTTATGATAAGCAGGGAGAGGTCATAGGATATGAAGGGATCAACGTGGATCAATCCCAAAGAAAGAAGATGGAGAAGGAACTCAAGGAAGCCTATGATTTTTTAGATAAGATTATAAAGAGCTCCCCCGATGCCATCATGGCAACCGACTTGAAGGGTGATATTGTTATTTGGAACAGGGCCTCTGAAGAGATCTTGGGATATAAGGCTGAAGAAGTCATTGGCAAAATGAACATCAGAAAGGTCTATCCAAATGGGATGGCAGAAAAGGTCATGAAAATGGTGCGGAGCCCTGAATATGGTGGTGTTGGCAAATGTAGGTCCTATCCAATGGTTCATGTAAGGAGGGATGGTAAAATTGTTGAAGGGAACCTTTCCGCGGCACTAATTTATGATGCTCAGGGAAAAGAGATTGCCTCAGTGGGCATATTTGTAGACCTTAAAGAGAGACTGGATATGGAACGTAAGCTAAGGGAAACTCAGGAGAAATTGTTACAGTCAGAGAAATTGGCGGCCATGGGGAAGCTGACTTCTCAGATTGCACATGAATTAAACAATCCCCTGTATGGAATCATGAACACCCTGGAACTCCTTAAAACAGAGATTTCCCCACAGAGCAAGAGGAGAAAGATTCTTGATATGGCCCTCTCTGAGACAGTGCGCTTGACTGAATTGCTCCGTAAAATGCTCCGTTTTTCAAAGCCTGATGAGGAAAAAAAACAGACTACGGATGTTAATACAATACTTGATGAGATTTTGCTCCTGGTCGGAAAACAATTACAGGAAAACAGTATACGCATTTCTACCTCTTTTGCCGATGATCTGAGAAAAGTCTATGCCTCCAGGAATCAGCTACGCCAGGTTTTTCTCAACATGATCTCTAATGCAAGGGATGCAATGCCGGATGAGGGAACTTTGACTATAAAGACTATGGCAAAAGGGGATAATGTTTATATTGAAATAACTGACACCGGTACCGGGATCAGAGAGGAAAACATTAATAGGATATTTGATGACTTCTTTACTACAAAAGACAGTGTTAAAGATGTTGGCCTCGGTCTATCAGTATGTTATGGATTTATAAAAGAGCATGGAGGTAACATACGCGTATCAAGTGAATGGGGGTCAGGGACAACCTTTACCATCATCCTTCCAATACACAAAGAAGATGTTCACGATAATAAAAATCGTCAATAAATCTTTAAGATCTGGTAATCACATTGCCTACCCATCATGAGTTCTTTTTCTTTAGCCAATCAACCTAAATGCCACATATTTTGCGGTAACTGTAACATTTGATGATAAGAAAACCAGCCTTGACAAGATTATAGAAAAACTTTCAAAGGTAGGATATCCAGTTTCAGGAAAACCTCACTGGGTGAAGCAATCTCTTTAGACCGCCTGCCCCATATGCTTGAATTCGGCTCTACCCTCCGCCAATTATAAGTGTTATGGAAAGCTCATCTCCGTCGTTAACCGGCTTGGATAGTTCCTCCGGGTAAGAGCTTTCTGCATTAACATAGATATCAATATAGTTGAGTAATTTACCCTTCTTATCAAATAGCTTCGTCTCAATGCCGGGAAACTGTTTAACCAAGCCATAAAGGCAATGACCAACAGTATTACCATTAACCTCAACTTTGGCCTTGCCTCTAGTAAGATGACGTAAGGATCGGTGGATGTTTACCTCTATACTCATTTCTTATCTTGCCCCTTACTAACTTGGGCGCAATGCTCGCAATAAGGATCTTTCTTTGCCTTAAACTCAGTGAATTTCATATTCAGCCCGTCATAGATTAAAAGTCTATTGGTTAACAGCTCACCAATTCCCACGATGTACTTTATTACCTCCGTTGCCTGGATGCAGCCGATAACCCCTGGTGTAACCCCAATCACCGGGAATTTCCCTTCAATAATAGCCCCCCGATAGATGCATCTCAGACAGGCTGTTTCGCCCGGGATTATAGTCATTGCCCTTCCCTCGAAGCCATGAACTGCCCCATGAAAGAAAGGTATATTCCTCTCTATAGCTACCTTATTTAGTAGATATCTGGCAGGTAGGTTATCCATGGCATCAACTATCAGGTCAAAGCCATCCACAAGCTGAGAAATATTGACTTCTGTTATCATCTCCTCTATAGCTTCTACTTTCACCCTCAGATTTAGCCTCTTGAGCTTCTCAACAGCCGAATCAACCTTCTTCTTGCCTATGTCCTCGTCCCAGTGCAGAACCTGCCTGTTCAGATTGCTAAGCTCCACCCTATCATGGTCAACTACCCGTATCACCCCTACCCCAGCCGCCGCCAGGTATGTGGGTGTTACCGAGCCAAGCCCGCCAGCACCGGCAATAAAGACCTTTGCCTTTTTAAGCTTTTCTTGCCCTTCCTCCCCCACCCCCATAATCATTATTTGCCTGTCATACCTTTCTAATTCATCTCTGGTAAGCATGGCTATTAGTCACCCCCAGCACCTTGTTTTACCTCATTGCCTATCCACTCCAGATAATCCTGATTGCCACCGATAATGGGCAAGGCGATTATTTCAGGAACATCATAGCTGTGAAGC
>JAUWNK010000048.1 GCA_030612685.1 Desulfobacteraceae bacterium | reverse complement strand
CCATCCCATGAGGAGGATTAAAATAAGGATGGAAAGTCCCATTTGCTGGCTGCTAATTCTGTTTTTTTTCATCACCCAGACCAAAGGCCTCGTGTAGGGCTCTTACTGCAAGCTCGGTATATTTTTCTTCTATGACGCAGGAAATCTTTATCTCTGAGGTGCTAATCATACTTATATTGATATTTTCCTTTGATAGGGTCTCAAACATCTTGGAAGCAACTCCAGCATGATTTCTCATGCCCAGTCCAATAATAGACACCTTAGAGATATTCTGATCTCCAAGCACCTTTTCTGCGTCAATTTCTTTGGCAACCTCTCTAACCAATTTCATAGTCTCGTCAAAATTTGCCTTAGTGACTGTAAATGTCAGATCCGTTATGCCCTCGGCACTGGTATTCTGGATAATCATGTCCACCACTATCCCGGCTTTGAAAACAGGATTAAATATTTTGGAGGCAATTCCAGGCCTATCAGGCACTTTGACTATTGTCACTCTAGCCTCATTTTTATCAAAGACAACACCAGAGACCAGTACCTTTTCCATCTCTTTATTTTCTGCTACTACCATAGTCCCCTCATTTCTCGTAAAAGATGATCTAACATGAATGGGCACATTAAATTTTTTGGCAAATTCAACTGATCTTATATCCAAGACCTTTGCCCCTAAGCTGGATAGTTCTAACATCTCTTCATAGGATATTTGCTCAAGTTTTTTAGCATGGGTGCAAATATTTGGATCAGCTGAGAAGACACCATCAACATCTGTAAAGATCTCGCATAGATTGGCCTTTAGAGCAGCTGCCAGTGCTACTGCAGTAGTATCCGAGCCTCCTCTCCCTAAGGTGGTAATATTTCCACTTTCGTCGATTCCCTGAAAGCCGGCTACAGCTACAATTCTATCTTCGTCTAACTCTTTTAGGATCCTATCTGTATCAATCTTCCTAATCCTTGCCTTTCCATAGATTTCGTCTGTATGTATAGCTGCCTGGAAGCCAAGAAGAGAGCAACAATCATAACCCATGGACTTGACTGCCGTAGCAAATAAGGATATTGTAATTTGCTCCCCTGTAGCCATCAAAACATCTAATTCTCTCGGGTCCGGCGTTTCTGTTATCTCTTTGGAAAGCCTGATCAAGTCATCTGTCTGTCCGGCCATTGCTGAGAGAACTACCACAAGCATGTCCCCTTTTTCACAGTATTCGATTACTCTTCCAGCAACATTTTTTATCTTTTCAGTAGAGCCTACAGATGTACCACCATACTTTTGGACTATTAATGCCATATTCAGTAAACCTATTTATGGGTCTTGGAGTCTATATCTTCGATTTTCTTTTGTGCTTCTTCTACAGTTAGCTTGGCAGTTTCTGCCATGGCCTTTTGCTTGGCTTCGTCATCTTTTAATTAAACGTCTCGGAATTTCTACAACTTATTGAAATGACAGTATTTTTAATACGCCTTAGGCGCATTAATGGAACATGTTACATGTAGGCCAGATGGAATAATGGAATGGTGATTTGACTAAAGAAGTTGCTCATTTATTAATGCGCCTAAGGCGCATTAACCTCCTTGTCAAGGAAAATTTTTTCAATCGATCACTTTTCTGCAGGGTTGTTTACCCATTATTCCATCACTCCAGTATTCCAATACTCCAATTGTAAGCGAAGCGAACTAAATCCTATACCTTGGCTTAAAGTTTAGCAAACTGTTGGTTAACTTTTTTTGCATCACAAAGGCTGGCTGATTGAACAACTTTCATTTTTATTTAATTTCCTTCAAAGAGACGCCCACCCTTTCCTTTAGTGCCCTTATAATTTCCTTAGCCCTGGGATGAGAGCCGGAAAATCTAAGTTCCCTGGTATGATCATCTATCATCCTTAACTCAATCTGAATTGTCTCCTCCGGTAGTTCGCCTGGCCAGCGGTCCGCCCACTCTATAGCAACTACCCCTTCCCCTGAAAGGTAATCTTCCAGATCTAAAGCTATAATCTCAGCTTTGTCTTTAAGCCGATAAAGGTCTATATGGAAAAGCTGACGCCTGCCTTTGTATTCATTAACAAGGGTAAATGTTGGGCTGACTATATATCCTGGGTCAATCTCAAGACCAATGGCCACCCCCTTTGTGAACCATGTCTTACCACCGCCCAGGTCACCAATTAATGCGATAATATCGCCATCTATCAATTGATCGCCCAATTGCTGGCCCAACCAAACAGTTTTTTCAACAGAAGTTGTCAAATATTTTACAGAAATTTCTTTCAAGGGTAAGGCCTTTGAGTTTCTACTAAGTAACACCTTTTTCAAGCACTACTGTGGCTATGCCATAGTCACCCTCATCTGAAAGTGTAACATACCACCTTCTTATCCCTTGCTTATAACAGAAACTAAGGGCCTTTCCAGTCACATTGATGTCTGGTCGACCACTTGGATGGTGAACAATCTCTATATCCCGCCACCTGATGCCCTTTTTCATACCTAAACCTATGGCCTTTGAGAAGGCTTCCTTGGCAGCAAAACGAAGGGCAAGGGAAGACACTGATTTTGGACGTTGAAAGCAGAAATTAATTTCCTGGTCAGTAAATATCCTCTGCAAAAATCTTGTCCCCCATCTATCAATTACTCTTTCCACCCTTCTTATATTTACAAGATCTACGCCAATACCATAAATCATGAAAGTGCCTAAAGTGAGCCCGCCCTGGTGCGACATGATTTGAATATACGCTTACTTCTGATGTATCACCAATCCTGATCTATCTTTGCTGAGTAAGTTTTGCCAGGCCTGCCCGCCATCCGGCAGGCGGGTCTGGGCCAGGGCTAAAGTGCCTAAAGTTATAAGTTAAAAGTTATTCACAGGCGGGTTTAAACCCCATGGATCCTGGAAGCTAAAAAACACAAGAAACTCCAGCCTGCCTCGCAAGGCTTGGCAAGCAGGCATGCAATAAATACAACAAACACTAAAATTGGGATACCAGTTTAACCATCTCTCGAATAGCCTGATCTATTCCCACGATCACTGCCCTGGCAATGATACTGTGGCCAATACTGTATTCCTCTATCTCAGGGATAGATGAAAATCTCTTTATATTCACATAATTAAGGCCATGTCCGGCGTGTACTTTTAGCCTGAGCTTACTTGTTAACTTTGCCGCCTCATTAATTTTTTCAAAATGCCTTAATATCTCTGATTCTGATCTTGCTTCACAGTAATGTCCTGTGTTGATCTCAATTATATCTGCTCCTGCATTAAGAGATTCTTTTATCTGATCAGGATCTGGATCAGTAAAAAAGCTGACAGAAATACCAGCCTCCTTTAATTTGCTGGTAACTCTTTTATATTCCTCTTTATTATGGATAACATCAAGTCCACCTTCAGTGGTTAACTCTTCCCTTTTTTCCGGGACAAGGGTTACCATATCTGGTTTAATGGTAAGGGCAGTATCAACCAACTCTTTAACAGTTGACATTTCCAGATTTAATTTGGTCTTGACCGTTTCTTTTAGGAGTCTTAAGTCCCTATCCTTAATATGTCGCTGATCCTTTCTCAGATGACATATAATACCATCAGCACCAGCTAATTCAGCTATACCGGCAACCAAAACCGGGTCCGGCTCATCTATTCCCCTCGCCTCTCTGATCGTTGCAATATGATCAACATTAACAGATAAAAGGGCCATGGCATTATCTCCTTTAAAGTTATAATTGCGTCAATCCCTCAATTCCTGAATTCCTAAATCTACAATTCATTAACTTTAAGTACTTTTTTAGCTCACTTAAATCACATCAAAGTTAATAACCTTTCAGTCTCTTCTTCCATCTGCCGGGCTTCCTCCTCTGAACCTTCATGGTCATAACCTAAGAGGTGTAAAAGGCCATGAATTAAAAGTCTATCGATAGTTTTAGCAAAACTTTCACCAACTCCCTTTGCATCCCTCATAGCAGCATCTAAGGATATGACTATATCTCCCAGCATTGGACTCCCAAGCTTAACATGATTATCATCTCTCATTAGAAAGGCAAGAACATTTGTGGGACCTTCTCTTTTAAGAAAACGCCAGTTTAGTTCTGCTATATGTTTATCATCTGTGAAGAGTAAGCTTAGTTCACAGTCATGGTATTCCAAGTCTTTTAAGATCCTCTTTAACTTCATTTCTATTTTCTCGGGACCCATTTTTTCCATGCGGTGCTGGCATGTTATCTGAATCTCCATTTTCTCTCTTCTTATCTGTTTCTCCTTTGGCTATAGGTTCTGGATATTCAATCCGGCTATGAAAAATTCCGCTTAATGTCTTGGTAAAACTTTTGGCTACCTGGTTTAAATCCTTTAATGTTAGCTCGCATTCATCAAGCTGCCCATCTGAGAAAACATTATTAATAATCTTCTGGACCATTCCCTGAATCCTTGCAGGTGTAGGATCGACAAGGGTTCTGGATGCAGCCTCCACTTTATCTGCTACTAAAACAAGTCCAGCCTCTTTAGTCTGAGGCTTAGGTCCTGGATATCTGAAATTTTCCTCTTTAACAGGCGTGGATTTACCATCCTTTTTTTTAATTTGTTTAATTTGCTCCTTGGCCTTTTGATAAAAATAGGAGATTAGACTCGTACCATGGTGTTGCTGGACAATATCTATTATCTCCTTTCCAAGCCTGTTTTGTTTTGCAAGCTCCACACCATCTTTAACATGGGAGATCAATATAAGGCTACTCATAGAAGGTGCAAGTTTCTCATGTCTGTTGTCACCTCTGACTTGATTTTCTACAAAGTAAACTGGTTTATTTATCTTTCCTATGTCATGGTAATAGGCACTTACTTTTGCCAAAAGGGGATTGCAATGGATATTTTCAGCTGTTGCCTCAACCATGTTGCTGACTATAACACTGTGATGATAAGTGCCAGGGGCTTTGACCATCAAATCTTTAAGGATAGGCTGATCCAAACTGGCCAACTCTAAGAGTTTGATATCTGTGGTAAAACCAAAGGCCATCTCTATCAAGGGTAAGAAACCGGTAGCTATAACACCAGCCAGAATGCCTCCCAAAAAACCAGAAATAACGGAAATGGCAACTGCTGGAGAGTAAGGAGTTCCAGATAGTGTCTGGATAGATAAGGCTATAAAAATATTTAAAAGACCAACCCTCATTCCTGTTTTTATCAATACCATTCTTTCTCTGCAATTTCTTACCCCATATGCAGCAAGAAGGGAGCCTATCAGGAAATAAATAAAGAACTCTACCCTCCCTTCCATAATAATGGAAGCCAGGATAGAGATGATCAATGAAAAAGCAATCGCAACATCCAATCCCAGAAAGATAGAGACTAATATAGCTCCCAAAGAAATTGGCAAGGCAAAGAGAAGAACTTGAATATTAAAAAAAGAGAAGCCCCGGGCTATCTCTTCGGCCACTATATTATAGCCGCGCACAAACAAAAACATGAATAAAAGGGTCAGGCTAATGAAGATAAGGTTTTTTGAATCTGCTTTGAAGGTATTGGACCTCCTGAGAATGATAACATAACTCAATGCTAATAAGACACCAATCATTACGATCATGCTAACCATACCTCGTATAGGGAAGCTTCTTTTTGATTTGGCCTCGGTCTCCAATTTTAATAGATGAATTTGATTTATTTTCTCTCCCTCTCTAACAATCATCTCGCCCTTTTTAACCTTGAAATAGATAGGGTTTACCGATTTTTTAGTCTCATCTTTTCTAAGCTCCGTCCCCCTTTTATTGAAAGTTATGTTAGGTCTTATTAGCAATTGAGCAAATCGCTCTATTGTATCAGAAATCTCTGATCCACCTTCCTTTGTTGTGAGTTGGTCTATTATCTCACTGAGATGTTGGCGAGCACTTTCAAGATCATAAAAAGGATCAAGGTCAGTTACCTTGAGCTCTTTTTGAGTATCTATACCACGGAGAATTATCCCTTTTCCTTTCTGGGTCATCAAAACTGCCTTGTTCCCTACAATCCCTTTGTCTAAGATTCGATTTACTGCAATCAATCCAGCGTTCTCTATGTGGGAAGAAAAATTGTTCTTGACAAGCTGGTCAAAGAGAACAGGGTCTTCAGTGATTCCTAAAATCTCAAAGAATTTGTCTCTTGATTGTGCAAGTTTTTCTGAACGTAAGGCTGGGTCCAACTCAATTGACAAAATCTGTTTTAACTCTGTCCTGGCATAGCTGAAGGATTCTTTAATCCTATGGCTAATAGCTACCCCTGACCTGTCAAAGTCATAGACAAAAAGAGATGATTTTACTGCCTCATCTCTCTTCTGTTTTGTCAATTCCCTATCTTCAACAAGAAAGTCATGAGATGCTTTGATATCCTTATTTGCCACATCACCAGGGGAATACTCTTCTCTCGGTGATATTAATATGTTTGGGTAAAGGAGAAAGGAAATTATTGCACTTAAGATAATTAGGTAAATCCATATTTGTATTTTTGGACTAACCAACCTGAACCATGTCCCCAATCCTTTCAATGGGGAGGTGATTTCCTTTTCCAACTTTTTACCCTTCTTATTTTTAACCGGGGTGATCTTCTTCTTTTTCTCAACCATGATATTTATATGAAAGTGCCTAAAGCCCGCCCTCCCCGTCCCGAGACCGGTACGGGATCGGGAGGCGCGAGGGCTTAAATCAAATTATTAAGTTTATAAGGCGCTATGTACTCTTATCAACCTATTAATATTATAGACCAGCCCGCCCTGGCGCGAATTGTCAGACATATATAGTAACGTAACAAAGCAGCTCTATTTGATCGGCAAGTTTCGCAAGCTGTCAAATCCAGGTCTGGGCCAGGGGTCTGGGCCAGGGTTATAAGTGCCTAAAGTTGAAGAGTATCAAGTTTCCAGTATCAAGTATCACTTATCCAGTTTATCATAGGCATCTATAATATCTTGAACCAATGGATGCCTTACGACATCTTCCCTACCAAAATAAACAAATTTTATGCCAGGTATATGAGCTAAGATATCTCTGGCCTGTATAAGACCCGAAGTCTTCCCTTCAGGGAGGTCTGTCTGGGTAATATCCCCGGTTATGACAGTTTTGGAGCTAAAGCCAAGGCGTGTTAGAAACATCTTCATCTGTTCAGGTGTTGCATTCTGGGCCTCATCTAATATGACAAATGAATCATTAAGAGTTCTTCCTCTCATAAAGGCCAGAGGAGCTACCTCTATTACACCACTTTGAATAAGGTCCGAGGCACTCTCAAAATCCATCATATCATGGAGGGCATCATAGAGTGGTCTGAGGTAAGGATTTACTTTTTCATAGAGATCTCCCGGCAAAAAACCTAATCTTTCGCCTGCCTCCACTGCTGGTCTTGCTAAGACTACCCTGTTTATTTCCTTTTTCATTAAAGAGGATACGGCCATTGCCATAGCAAGATATGTCTTTCCTGTACCTGCTGGTCCTATACCAATTACAATGTCGTATTTTCTTATGCTATCAATATAATTCTTCTGGTTTATGCTTTTGGGTGTTATTGTCCTTTTTTTTGATGGAATGTATACCCTATCTAAAAAAATTGGCTTAAGCTCTGCTTTATGGTTACTGCCCAGGATTCTCAGGGAATAATCAACATCCCTTTCATAAATGGGGTATCCTTCTTTAAGCAATCCATATAGCTGGGTTAACAGATTTTCAGCCATCTCTAACTCCGAAAGGCTGCCCTGTAAAGTGAGGTCGTTTCCCCGAATGTTAATTATTATGTTTAGCCTTTTTTCTATCAATCGGAGATTGACGTTCCTTTCCCCGTAAAGACTCCTTACCAATTCATTGTTATCGAATGTAACTCTTTTGGTTTTGGTAAGCTCCCTTTTATTTAATAGTTCAGACAAGTTATTTCTATTTCCCTTTTGATCTGATTTTTTATGTACAACTAATATTTTAAAATAGTGTCAGCAGATAGTTATTGAAGAACAACTTTCAACGGACATTATCTATTTTAAATAAGCTGCTTTTATTATCATACCATATTATTTTTATGCAAGGAAAAGAATAGCAGGATTATTCCCTTTTGTCTTGACATAAAATTGTTCTGGCCTTAAATCCAATTAAAGTCCGATTTATGAATCTATTGAAAAGTGATTATTGGGAAGAATGGCCAAGAAATACAGGGTTGTCTTTAATGGTATGATGGTTGATACAGTGATTTTTAAAGAGAATATGGCCAAACTCGGGATTTCCGACATTACCTTAGACAAATATATCAAAAAGGCTCCAATAGTATTAAAAAGGGATTTAAGTTTAGGGGATGCCCGTAGATATGCCGAGACCATTATTAATGCTGGCGGGTTGGTTAATATTCAGGAAACAGGGGAATTTCCCGAGACTAAATCCTCTGCTGAAAAAATAAGCATATCTTCCAACGAGGATTTTGTCATCTGCACCAACTGTGGTTTTAAGCAGAAAAAGGAGGATTTTTGTGTAAGATGTGGCTGGATCTTATCTTAGTCCACAACTTTATAAACTATATCCTTTTCCCTCACCCTCTCCTCTACTTTAATACCGATCATATCACCAACCTTGGCTTCATCTACATGTTGGTTATCGATCTCCATACTCTTTACCTCTTCGGTAAAGTCAGTAGTGTGGCCTTTATACTTTAGTATATCACCCTTTTTTATGGATCCCTTTGTAATCTTTAGGGCAGCCACACTTGGCTTAGCAAAGAATTTAACTATTACACCGACTTCTTCCTCTGCCATAGTAAAACCTCCGTATGTTAAAAAAATTTTTTAACATCTTATATCAACTCTTTTTTGATCTGTCAAGAAAAGCCCTTTTGCTTGAGGGCAGGATTTTGTTCCCTATTTGGGCATTATAGGGGTTGAATATGATATTGATTTTTTTGGTAAAATATTATAAAAAATACATATTCTCAATAAATTGGGGTAAAACCTGTATGTAGGGTGGCATTTTATATGCCACCGTTGTATCGGCGGGGTATAAAACCCCGCCCTACAATGATATGTACTAATGATCGAAAATCGAAACCAACATTTTCAGGGATATACTCCCACTATTTATTGAGATGTTACTAAAAAGTAAAATGTAACCGTTCACGGGTTCAAAGGTTCAGGGTTGACCGAAACTCTGAACATGTGAGCGCCTAAGTTCGTTTTCTTAGGTATGCGAAACGCTCATGTACAGAAGCCCAAAGTGAGCTTTACGTGGCATTGGATCAACAATACATAAAGAAAGCTGAATTCCAGTATGTGTATGATCATGCAGGACGCACCTTTACCCTGTTAGGGGACTCTGACAGGGCGCGCTGCCATTCGTGGTTTCACCCGCCTGCCATGCGAGACCTGCGAACATATGGAAAGAACAAGTTATTGGGGCTGTTCAGCGCACGCTTGAGGAAAAAGGTTGGTGTTAAGGCACGAGCGGGCAGGTCAAGTATTTGTCGACCTACAAGCAAGGTCAACGAAAGGAAGGTAACCCTGAACCCCGCCTGCCATCCGTCGGGCAGGGGTGAACTCTGAACCTGTGAACGCATACAATAAAATATGGAAGAATACAAAAAACGATTGAGTTTGATCCTTGCAGAAACAGGTGCCCTATTTTTTGACAGGGATCTTATTCTGAAAGATGGCAGGCCAACCCCTTATTTTGTGAACTTGGGTAGATTCAATACCGGCCGATTACTACTTGAGTTGGGTTCTTTTTTTGCTGAGATGCTAGTCAGCAGATCCCTTGTAGATAAGATAGATATCATAATCGGGCCATCTTACAAAGGAAGTGCCATTGCCTCGGCTACAGCTGCTGCCCTTTTTCATCTGTATGGCCATGACCTCCTGTTCGATTACGACAGGAAAGAGGCCAAAAAACATGGTGAGAGGTCTTCATCTGCTGCCCTTTTTGTTAACAATACCTTCTTTGATGGCTGCAGGATTTTTGTTGTGGATGATGTAATAACATCCATGGAAACAAAGTATGAGCTTATAGAAAAGATTGATAAAGAATCTAATTCTCATGGTTTTAACTATGAGATAATAGGCTTAGGTATTGCTGTAGACAGGGAACAGACAACGGCCCTATATGATAAAAAAGGGGATGTTATTCTGAATAAAAAGGGATCAAATCCCATAGCAGAGTTCGCCTCAAGGACGGGTATCCCGTTTTTTTCAGTTGTCGGTATAAGGGAGATTGTGGAGCACCTTTATAGCAATAAGATTCCTCTTTTTATCTCAGGGGAAAAGAGAGCCATGGATGATGCTGTAAAGGAGGAATTTGATAAATATATGGAAACCTATGGCAGGGAGTAGCTTAGTTCGCTCCGCTCATAATTGGAGTAGTGGAATAATGGAGGAATGGAGTAATGGGTCTTAAAGGATATTGGCTGTTCTATGCTCTGCATTGCTTTTACCCCGTTAAATAAGAACTTTTAGATACCCATATTTATAGACAATTTGAAGTGCATAATAATTGCATATTTTAATAAATCATCTTATTTAACGGGGCAAGTACTCCATCACTCCATAATTCCTTATTTTGTTTTTGTTGTGTTCACTTTAGGCACTTACAACTTTAGTGCACTTTAGTTCACTTATTTCGGTAAAAGGAGAAGAATCGTGGAAACAGATAAATTTCAAAAGGAGAAAGAGGATAGGTTATCTATTATTAGTGTCAAAAAAGCCAGGGAGGCAATTGGCCCGGAAACTAAAAGGATAGAGTCGGCAAATTGGACGGAACTAATGCTTAAGCAGGCCACATCAATAGCAAATAAGGTCAAGGCCGATGCTATCTTGGTCAATATGGAGACTGCGGCGGATATTGTCCCCTTTTTGAAGGCAGAGGGCAAAAAGTTTAAGGTGATAGTGGTAACAAAAAGTGAAATATACCAGGAGAAGGTAGCTGGATTAAAATGTGATACCATTATGCTCCCTGATGTTCACCTGAACAGAGATGGTTATTTTAAGTTCGGCTTTCTGGCGGGTATCTCCAAGGGAATATTATCTAAGGGTGATATCCTTGTTTGTGTCGGTGGGCAATTAGAGAAGGGTTATATGGATACCATAATGATATTAAAGGTAGGGGATGAATCCGAACTCGTTACTTTTGCAGAAGACTCCCCTTTCCCTGAGAATATAAAGCCTGACATATTCGAATCTCTTCTTACTCTTGTCATGGAGATGGCATATGAGGGGAGGGAAGGGAAGCCTATTGGATGTACATTTGTCCTGGGGGACCATGAAAAGGTACTTCAATATTCCCACCAGTTGGTTTTCAATCCCTTTAAAGGGCACCCCGAGGATATTTTGCATATCAGTAAGCCTGAAGCACGAGAAACTCTAAAGGAGTTTTCCTCTATTGATGGAGCCTTTATTATAAGAGATGATGGCGTAGTACTGGCGGCTGGACGGTATCTAAATGCTGCATATCATGGGGAACCCATGCCCCAGGGTCTGGGCGCCAGGCATTCATCGGCAGCAGCTATAACTGGAGTAACAGACTCGGTTGCCTTAGTAATCTCAGAGTCGAGTGGAAGGGTAACTATATTTAGGGGTGGAAGTATTATAACAACTATTGAAAAGGCCACATCTCCAGCCCATAAGCCGGCAACAATCATTGAAGAAGAGTAGATATGTTAAACCTGAATCAATTTAAAGATGATCTAAAGGTTATTTTAGCCCATAGAGAGCGCGAAAGGATTCAGGCCAACGGTGCAGGTTATACTCAGGCCTCTGTTCTTTTGCCCTTATTTATCAGAGATGGCCAATATTGGCTTCTTCTTACGAAGCGAACAAGTACCGTAGAATATCATAAAGGCGAGGTATCCTTTCCTGGTGGAGTAGTGGATGAGTTGGATGATAGCTTGGAAAGAACTGCCAAAAGGGAAACCTTTGAAGAGATAGGTGTCAAAGAAGATGATATAGAGATCCTGGGTCAGCTCGATGATATGACTACAATGATGTCTCGATTCATCATTCATCCTTTTGTCGGAGTGTTACCATTTCCCTATGTATTTAAAATCAATGAGAGAGAGGTTGAACACTTGATTGAAGTCCCCTTAAGGTTTTTTTTAGATCCTTCTCAACCAAAACCTTTTTCCATAAATTATGAAGGGGACATATTTGAAACCCCTGCCTTTATATACAAGGGTGTTGTTATCTGGGGAGCTACAGAAAGGATTTTAGAGAATTTTATAAATTTTATAAGGCCTAAAATACAGTCCTCTTAGATTCTCCAAGTATTTGGGCAATTTTCCTTTACACTGTTAGAGAATATCCCTTGCAAAAGCTCGGGGATGATAGATAAAATATTATATTAATTTTACACAGGGGATATAATGCCCTGTATGCCAACAGGGCTTAATTTTCTTTGAGGACTATCTATCATTAAACAGGCAATCAGATAAAGTCGGGACGTGGCTCAGTCTGGTAGAGCACAGCGTTCGGGACGCTGGGGTCGCTGGTTCAAATCCAGTCGTCCCGACCACAGCATTACATCTATCGGTTCAGCATTAATCAGGCTGAACCTTTTTTATAAGAAATATAAAAACTTAGAATATATCTTTACAGAAATAATGGCTTACATGAGTTCTGTTGCTTATCTCAGAAAGACAGCTTGATGAAAAAATTTTAAGATACCAGCTTCTATGTATCTATAGTTTTAACTTTTGGGCTTCTTCAGCTCATATAGGCTTAAAATATTTTATATCTAATATAGAGCCTTCCCTTTTTTCTTTAAAAACAGCCGAAACCTTCATCCCTATCTTTACATTATCGGCGCTTATTTCCTCTACTTTATGAACTATTCCTCCATAGACACCGTCGAATTTGACCAAAGCAAGTATCACAGGTTCTTCCAGACGGGAACCATCTAAGTCCACCCAACCGATAGTATAGGTATGAATCTCTCCTTTGTTTTCGATTTCACACCATTCCTCAAGCCCCTCAAAGCAACGCTCACAGTATATTCGGGGGGGGACATAAATAAGGTTACATTTTTGGCACTTGGCGCCTGTAATCTTGGCATTATCCTTTATCTCCCTGAAAAAGCGTTCTCCAGCAATGCCGTAAGTGTATTGCCCATATAGACCTGGCTCAGGAGTTTTGAGTAATGCTTCGCCATATTTAGATGACAATGCACCATACCATGGTTTGGTTTGGCTAACTTGGGTGACTTTTTCTACTGGCATCTCTATACCTCCTTAAGTGGTTTCCAGTATTTGATATCAGTTATCGCTCCTTCCCGCTCTTCCTCCGGCTCCCACACGGCTTTGACTCTCATGCCGATCTTTACCTCTTTGGGATCAACCTCATCTAATACATGCATAATGCCCACCCCTCCAGAGCCATCGATTTCAATCAGTGCCGGAATTCGAGGCTCCTTTATCCGCCTTGCCAACCAATCTGTGTAGGCAATGGAAAAAGTATTGACCGTGCCGGTATCCTCAAGGTAAACCCATTCATCTACCGGACGGAAGCACCACTCACAGAAATAGCGAGCCGGCAGCAGCACGCGACGGCATTTATTGCATCTCGTGCCAATGATTCTGCCTTTTTTAAGTTCAGCGAAATATCTACCATAACCAATTCCTGTATCCCAGGCCCACATGAATTCAGGATGCCATTCCGTAAATAAAACCTTTTTTTCTATGATATCCTTTTCACTGAGAGGTGTTCCTGGAAGTTCCTTAATTTTCTCGCTCATATTTGCCTCCTTAAACTCCTAATACAATAACAGAGCCTACTTGCATCTCATCCCCCCAGGCTTGAGCAACACCCTTCTTGGGCCTGCCAGGCACTTGCCTTTTCCCTGCTTCACCTCGTAGTTGCCAGAACAGTTCAGCTACTTTCATTAGCCCGGTAGCAGCAATGGCATTCCCTACTCCTAATGCTCCTCCAGAGGGACACCAGGGCTGTCTCCCTGTTCTCTGAGTTACACCATCTGCCAGAAGCTTTGGGGCCTCACCTTTTCCGCAAAGAAGAAGCCCTTCTGCATTATGAAGCTCTTTATAATCAAAGGGGTCATAAGGCTCGGCAATGTCAATCTCCTTGCTTGGCTCCTTAATCCCCGCCATGTCATAAGCCTGCCTTGCCGCATATTCCACATATTTAGGGTAATAAAGGTCGCGCTGCCCGACATAAATGGTGTCTAAACACCAGCCAACACCCTCAATCCATACCGGTTTATCCGTAATCCTCTTGGCAACGTGCTCGGCGGCATACACTAAAGCTACTGCCCCATCACTTGTAGGGCTTACATCTAAACGTTTTACCGGCCATGCCATCACCTCCGAATTTAATACATCTTCCACCGTAATCTCTGCCGGTAATTGAGCAGCAGGATGATCCATGGCATTCTTCTTGTTTTTTACCGAGACCATGGCAATCTCTCGCTCAGTAATGCCGTGAGCATGCATGTACCGATTCATCTCCCAGGCGAAGAACCATAAAAGGCTTGGCCCTAAGGGGCTTTCTGTAAACATATCCCAGCAAGTGATGAAGTTACCTTGAGGATGAGGCATGGCACTGGACATCTTTTCTTCGGCCACTACCAAGCAGGTATCAAAGAGACCTGAGGCTACATGATACCAAGCCTGGTCGGCCACAAAGACACCCGTGCCACCGCCGACAAATCCCCTTATATAAGGTTTGCGCCAGGCGCCGGCTCCATCGCCAAGATAATCCCCCTTCATGTGAATATTATCAAAGGCGTCAGGCGCTGTTCCCATTACTACACAGCCTATATCGTCTAATGTTAATTCACAAGAATCTAAGGCTATTTTAGCCGCCTGCCACGACAGCTCTTTGCCTGTCTCATGAGCGCGGCGCATGAATTTAGTCATCCCAGCGCCTACTATAGCTACTTTACGCATACCCATTTTTGCCTCCTTATTTATTCCTTGCTTAAAATCATTACAGCACCACTGGCATAGGGAATACCCCGCCATGACTGAGCTAAACCTACCTTGACATCAGGTAATTGCCTTCCGCCTGCTTCACCTCGTAGCTGTAATACCACTTCCAAAACCCGTTGAGGACCGGTGGCCTCAACTAAAAAACCTACTCCAAGGCTGCCGCCTGATACGTTAGTGGGAAACTCGCCTTCTCTTTGAGTAGCTCCTTCCTCTATCATGCTTCCAGCTTCTCCGCGACGGCATAATTTTAGAGCTTCCATATGCTGAGGCTCTTTATAGGAGAAAGTATCGTCCACTTCGGCAAAGTCTATCTGTTTTCGCGGATGCTTTATTCCAGCTATTCTATATGCCATTTCTCCAGCTAACTTAGCATATATCGCCTCCCCCCATTCTCTCGTCTCCAGGCTTGGTGCCTCAGAGCACCAGCCAAGCCCTCTTATCCAGATCGGCTTATCAGTTAAGGCCTTGGCTTTTTCCTCTGAGGCTAAAACCATGACAATTCCCCCATCGGCCATGGGACTCATATCCAGGCGCTTCAAAGGGGAAAACATCTCCTCAGAGTCGAGCACTTCTTTCGGCGTTATTTTTTCCCCATAGGCAGCTAATGGGTTAAATAAGGCATTGGTCTTATTTTTACTCACAACCAGAGCACATTGCTCCTTTGTTGTTCCTGTCTCCAATAGATAACGATTCATTTCCATGCCGGCAATAAAGTAAGGGTTAATATTGAGAGGCTTATTGTATATGGGATCTGTAGCATGGGCTATCAAGTGATTACGATTGATAACATTAGAGGCCTTACTATGCGTCTCTACAGCCACTATACTTCTAAGACCACTTTTTATTTGCATATAGGCATCGATTAGACCAAGAATGCCGTCTCCGCAGTTGGTGTGGATAGGTTTAAGGACTGCGCCCAAATTATCCGGAGTTTGCATATTCCAAATGCTTCTGCCATGCTCAAAATCATCCTGACAGGTGACAAAGCTATCGATATCTTCTTGCGGATGGACTCCGGCGTCTTCATAAGCCTTTGAAGCTGCCTCAAAGACCATCTCCCTGAAAGAGACATCCGGGGTTATTGGTCTAAATGGGGTATAACCGATACCAACTATGGCTACCTTTGGAAACATCTTCATGACCTCCTTTGCTAATAATCATACTATTTTTGACGCTTTTTCAAACTTGCTTGACCATATTAAATTTCGTGTAACACTTTAGCTCTTTGAAAATTTAGCACTCCCGGCCTTTTCCTTAGGATAACTATTTATCTTTAGCAAAAACAAAACCGATTAGTTTCAAAGAGCTAAAGTGTTACAATTTCGTAGTGTTTCGCTTCGCTCATGGCTAACATTTGTAAGCTTGCAAAAACAAAGTGGCATCTTGTATAGTTCCGCACATTACGATTGAAGCTGTTCAAGATTCTCATATATCTATCTTCATGGCTAAAACAGGAATCTAAATGATAAGAACTCGCTTTCTAGTAAAGGAAGAATAGGTAGAAATGGGCTTGTAAGTCAAGGAGAAACGTCGCAATGTAAGATAAAAATCTAAGGAAATATGATTATCACATCTTGATTTGTGATATTCTCTCAAACCCGCCATTAATGGTCATTTTCCTTGGTTGTGGCGCTGGGTACAACAATTCGCTGCTCCAGACATAGTAAACTGCACCGATAAACTTCATAGTTAGGTTCAGAATAATGGGGAGCAATCGAGACTATGGACAAATACAAAAATTACAAGCAACTAAGATGGGACGAGCAAGAAGGAACAGACTACCAGATCCAGTTAAGAGAAGGCACCTCTGGAATAGCCGTTATTGCACCACATGGTGGAGGCATTGAGCCTGGAACTATGGAACTTGCCGACGAAATTGCTGATTGTTTACATACCTTTTATTGCTTCGAGGGGATAAAGAAAATAAGGAACTCTGATCTTCATATCACCAGCGAGAATTTTGATGAGCCACAGGGGGTCAGGATAGTAAAAAAGTCCAAGGCAGTTCTGGCACTACATGGTTGCAAAGAGGATGAAGAAGTGGTGTACCTTGGCGGCTTAGATAACGAACTCAAAGAAAAGATTAAAAAAGCACTTATCCAGGCTGGATTCACCGTGGAGAAAAGCCCAAGACCGGCATTACAAGGCAGAAGTCAGAGAAACCTATGCAATCGATGTCGGCCCGTTGGTGGTGTCCAATTGGAAATATCTAAAGGATTGAGAAAAAAAATGTTCCTTAATCTGACACGTCAAGGTAGAAAACATAGAATAGAGACCTTTTGTAAATTTATATCAGCCTTGAGAAAGGCACTGTCTGGTACTTAGATTTTCTGCCTCAAAAGGGTATTATTTGGACGCACTAAGAAATCCCTGGAAGACTACATTCCCTTCTTGATCAAAATCGACTACATATAGAAATGGCCTTCTGTTTTTTAAAAAGCCAAACCTGAGGTCAAAGAACTCAACCCTATTATTTCCATCTATGATTCCTTTATACCTTGCTGCAGGAAACCTGGCAAACCATAGGAATTCCTTAACCCCTTCTAATTCTAAAGATCTCTTTACCCAGGGAGAATCGTCAAAACGGTCCCATGTCCGGTATTGGATTAACCTTATCGGCTTATACCTTGAAAGAGTCCTGCTTAAAAAATTCCCATCTAACCTTTTTACCTTCTCTATATCTCCAATAAGATTGACGAACCCGGCATAAATCCTTTTTTCCGTGAGGATATAATTACCCCAAAGAAAGGGGGATAAAGGTTGGGGAAGAGAGGCTAACCTCTGGACAGATAAGCCCTTCTCAGCGGAAT
>JAUWNK010000041.1 GCA_030612685.1 Desulfobacteraceae bacterium | reverse complement strand
GGCAGCAATAAGCCCTCCCTTAGAGCAGGAATAAGGAGACATGACAAGAGCCTCCATGGGTATACTACCAGACCAATGCTTGGTCCAGCTAAGGCGACCCTGGGAAGAAGCTATAGTTATTATCTTTCCGCTCTTTTGTTTTACCATCTGTTTGGCAGCGCCCTGGGTACAAAAAAAGGTGCCTTTCAGATTCAATGAAAAGACCTTATCCAAGTCCTCCTCTGTAAGTGTCAATATGCTTGCAGGTGGGAAAACTCCTGCGTTATTGACCAATATGTCTATTTTTTTAAACCGATCCACAACTGTTTCAAAAAAGCTCTCCACTTCCTTTTTGACTGTGGTATCGGCCTTTACAGACAGGACTTTTCTTCCTGTTTCTGATTCAATGCTGTCAGCGACCTCTTTTAGTTTATCAAAGCGCCTTGCGCAGATAGCAAGATCTGCTCCCTCTCTGGCAAACCCGCGTGCTGTCTCCATGCCGTACCCCTGGCTGGCCCCAGTAATGACTGCCACCCTATCTTTGAGCCTCATTGTTTTCACCTCCTTTAAGATAAATGCCCTTTAGCGCCTGCCTCTCTTCCTGAGCACATCAACTCCGAACATATCTGGTGTCAGGCCTGAATTGCAATAGCATGATTGATTTCCATTTTCATCATAACCGAGCCATTCATAAACTGTTCCTCTCTTTGCCAGAAGGTCAATCCAGACGTATGATTGATCTAATACAACAAATCCACCGTCTCTATTCGGTCCAGTACGCATCGCGGTATTAAAGTCTTCGCCTACCTTCCAAAGTCGGCCCTGGTGGTCATAGACCATGAAATGCCACGGCAAGGCACAAAAACCTTTATCAACCCACATTACCTTTTTTGCATATACATAGCCTTTCTGTTTGGGTATGGCCTCAACAACCCAGCAGTCACGTAATGCTCGCGGCGCAGGAATCAGGAACCCTTTTCTCTTATGGGGGACCTGAGTATCAACACCGACAAGTATCTTTTGCTCGCCTATTAATCTCCAATTATGCTCACCGGGTCTTCCGTCAAAGCCTCGGATATCATCGTAAGTCGAATCTGTACCACCAAAGGAATCCTGCCTTTGTGCTCCTGACATACGACGCACGCGCCTCATTGTTGGTATATACATCCAGATATCATCATCCTTGTCAGGATCATCATACCGAATCATATATCTCATCGTCCCCTTCAAGTCATAAGGATAATCTATTGAGAGAATATTAAGAAAGCGGATTCCCGTTGGGTTGGGTAACCATTCCGGCATGGGTCCAAGATCAGTTCTTCCCATAATTTGCAATATCAAATATGATTTATCCATACCCCCAAGGCATCGCTCTTTTCCATGTGGGTCCACCATTTTTAGGAAATATTTCTCCAAACTCTGGTCATCACCTTTAGGTCTTCTTTCATGGTTGTAAGCTACCTTGAGACCCGCCTGGGGGTCTTTGAGGTCTATATCCGTTTCTGGAAATGGCTGACCGGAAACCCAATTAAGTAGTTCTCCTTTAGGACCTATCTCTACTTTTCCCCTATTTCTTTCACTTGCCTTGATATAGCCGGGTGCAGGATTAAGTAATTCTGGCCTATCTTTCACTACAGGAAATGAAAGCCCCATCTTGATCTGCTCAATAAGAGGAGGAGTGAGGCATTCTTTGTATTGCTGCCAGTTATGGAGGTCAATAATTGTCCCTGGTTTTGGCTCAACAGCCATAACAGGTAAGCTTAAAAGAACCATGCTAAATAATAAAGCCATTGAAAAACAAATAACCTTCCTTTTCATTTTCATTACTCCTTTCTTAGATTTAAAATAATTTCCTTTGCCACAGCAGAGCCCCCATCAACACCTGCCATAGACACATCTCCGCTATTATTAAATAAGTATCCTTTATGAGATTACCCTGTCTACCACAGGTCTTGGCAAGATCAACAACTCAAGTCCATTGATTTTCCCACCGGGTAGACACACCTTCGCCCTTATTTCAGAATGAAACCCTGAGCTGAAGCCAGACCTCATCATTATCTTTATACGGCGAGAAAAACCCACCGAGCTCATCATGACCCCATAGGAAATTGGCCGTCAGGGTAGCAGAAATGTTATCGCTATAGGTATATTTCAACTGCGGCTGAACAAGACCGCTTCCAGATACGTCATAACCAATCAGCAACTGGGGGATATATTTGTTCCCCTGGCCCAAGGTCGTGTTAATCGTAAAGGTAAGTATAGTTTGTTTGTCTTTATCTTCCATATCTCCAACAATGAGGCTATCATCATGGTTGAGGATATATTTCTGGAATATTTGGCCACTGATAAAAGATGTTCTTCCTTTGGGCCAGCCCAAAAATGTGGGACGGTCAAAGCCAAGCATGAATGCCCATACATCCTTCTCAACAGGCGTAGGGACCGGCACACCGAGCAAGGGATGAGTAATCATGGCGGTATAGGGATTGTCAATGTTGAAGACTGTCTCACCCCTGAACACTGTCTTGGTAGCAGGATTGTAATAGGTAAAAGTCCCTCCCGCTGCCTGATAGAAGGGAAATTTCATTCGCAGCATTGTTGGTAGTGGATTAGTAAGACCAAATTCCATGACAGGTGTATCTGAACGTGAGTAAAAATAGAATAGACTGAGATCCACACCACCAAAAACACCCTTTAATCTCAAACCACCTTCGAAATTCTTGAGGGTGGTATCCGGTTCATCCCTCTCCATCAAATAAATTGCATGATTGTACAGTCCGGGCATAAGAAAAGCCGGGGGAAACCAATTCGCTCCTTCTGGGGCAAGTTTGGCTGTTTGAAAATCTTCAGGAATAGCAACGACTTCCACAAGGAGATCGTGCCATCGAGGAGCATAACTGATTACTGCCATGCGTAGTGGGATTCGAATATCTTGAAAACAGGGGAATACATAATGCCAGCTCAAATCCAGAGGGTTAACAATATCAGCCATGCGGAACAGGTCGGACTCGCCCCAAACGAGTTGTTGTTTCCCTAATTGGATGCTAAGATTGCCAAAATCGGCAGTAAGGTAATATTCCCTGAAATCACCATCTTTCAGCATTTTATCCCTTGGGCGCTGGTCGATACTATCGTCATCAAGATCATACATCCCCTCATACCAGGCACGATACACGCCACCATATGTGACTGTGGGGCTAAACTTACCTGAAAAATCCAACTGAAAGGTGCTTCTCATCAAGGACAGATCACCATCTTCGGCATACATTAATGCATGATCCTTAAAACGGACACCTGTTTCATTCTGAAAATACCCATTCAGCCTTAATGCTCCATCCCCAAACTCAACGGCCATGCTTATTGCAGGGCATAATAACAGAGCAATAAAAAGCCCGATCATTGAGCCTTTCCAAAAAAAATGTCTACCTTTCCTCTTTTCTCCCATTTTAGCCTCCTTTTCTTTTTTAGGGTTTTAAATCCTCTTTCCTCTATAATTTTCACCCCCTTCCCTTGCTGTAAATCATCCCATAGCACCTCATGTCTTTAAGCATTGAGCTTTGTGCCTATTATTCATTGCGAATTTCCTGGCTTATATGCCTTCAGGATGAATTTTGGTTTAATCAGGACAATCAAAATAGGAATCAGGATCACAGCAATGACGGCCACTATACCCAGCCAAATCCCCAGCAAAATGCCCATCTCAGCCAAAAATCGTAATGGTGTCCACCACCATAGAATAGTACTCGCCACTATGGTTGTCGCCGTGACTATAACTGCTCTACCAGCTGTGGTTATTGCCGTCTCTAAGGCTTCCTTAAAATCACCTGATGCTGCATATTCATCCTGGATCCGCCTGGTAATATAAATCCCGAAATCTACACCCAGCCCAACCCCCAGAGCAACTACCGGAAGTGTGTTGACACTAAGACCTATCCCTTTAATGGCCATAAATGCAAAGGTGAAGAAGTTTGAAAAAACAATGGGCAACAACAAGAGAAAAGCGGCTACAGGAGAGCGAAAAGCAACCAAACAGAAAAGGAAGGCAAATGAAAAGACAAGGATTGCAGTGATGATTTGGAACCTGCCAATTTCCTGGTTTGATGCCCCCAATATACCCAAGAGCCCTGCCGCCAGTTCGAAACGGCTCCCCTCAACAGGGTTCCTGTCGATGAAGGTTCTTGCCCTTTTCAATAATCGAGAAATGGTCTGGCCGCGGTGATCCATACAAAATAATTGTATATTGGCATTTTTGTAATGGAAATCGCAGTAGCTCTCAAAGTCACCCGAATCTCCTTGAGAAACAAAGGTATAATACAAATACCCAACTTCATCCCATGTATCCGGGAGAAGCTCTCTTTTTGGGTTATCACCATAAAGGACCATATTTATCTTACGAATTATATCCGCAGGTGTAATTGAATAACCGACGGATGGGTCTGCTTCCATATATCGTTGAAATTTCTCCATTTTATGAACAATAAGCGGATTTTTCATAGCATCTCGCTTATCTCCTTTTACAATGACATAAAGAGGCTCAGATGCATGGAATGATTTATTAATTTCATCAAAGTCCTTATTGTAGGTTGAATCTGGCCATAGCACAGGAGAGCCAGGGTGTACATCCCCTACTTGTACCTTCAAGGCATAATATATGCTTCCAGTCAAGAGCCCTGCAAAGAAAACAAGAACAATCCACGAGGCCTTCTTTTTAAAGGCCAGTTTTACGCTAAGCAGCATTATGTTATTAAATAGCTTATCTGCCAAGCCGGGTTTCTTTAGTCTTTCTCTATATTTTTCAATTGTTTTTTCCCTGACTGGAATGTAGCTAAGCAAAATAGGATTGAGGATGAAAACACTTATTATGATGACAAATATCCAAAATGCGCCCAAAATGGAAAGTCGTTGTAATAAGGGGAACGGACTAATTGCTAAAACGGCTGCCCCTACAATATCTGTAATAAGCGCAACTATACATGGAAGAAAAAGGGAATCCATCGTTTTCACGGCAGCCTCTTTGCGATCCCCATTTTTAAGTTCTTCCTCGAAAAAGCGGGACGAGACCTGGATACTATGTGGAATAGCATAGGCACTGAGCAGAAAGGGAATAACTAAAAGAAGAGGGTCAAGGGAGTAGCCCAATGTACCAGCCAGGCCCGAACCCCAGACACCGCAGATCAAAACAGAGATGATAGGTAAATATACTCCCCGAAATTTGCCCCTTGAAAAAATGATGAGGATAAACAAAATCGCCATAATAGTTAACAAAAAAATATTCATTATCTGGGGAAAGCTATAGTAGACCCAACCATAAAGGATAGGGTTCCCGATCATATGAATCTCATGTTTTTCATCGCGCTCTCTATCACACATCTCCTTGATTTTCTCAAATAAAAGTCTGTAACTTAGACCCTCTTCAAAAAAATCTAAGGAAAGTAGAGCAGCTCTAAAATCCAATGAAACTAATGAACCATATATAGAGTCATTGCTGGCCACATCTCTTTTTAATTCCTGAAGCCCTGTTTCTGATTTCGGTATGTATGGAAACATTACGCTGCTGACCTTAACACCTCCAGGGATTGCCCGGATATCCTTTATCTTACGACTTGCCAGTGATATAATTTGATAATTGTTTACTGAAGGCAGCTTTTGAGCTGCTTCTGTAAGTCTTTTAAGCTTTGATAGGGTCTCATAATTGAATATTTCCCCTTGTTTAACCTTGAGCACAATCGAAACTACATTTGCGCCCCCGAATGTATCCCGGATTTCTTTATGAAGCAGCACATAGGGATGGCCTGACGGGAGGAGTTGGTCAAAACAGGTTTTGACCTCCAGCTTCCGGATCTGAAAGGCAAAAATGCAAGTAATTATAATAATAATTATTAATGTTGGCATGCGATATCTAATAATAAATTTACTAAAGTTGTGCATAATTCTCCTTCCTGTTCTAAGTTTGGTGTAGAGAGAATCAGATTTCCGATTCAAGGTTTAGCGGCCATTAATTTAATATTGCCCATTTCCTTTTCTCGCCTTTAAGTGAATAAAGAATTCTTCCATGATCTCCAGCAATCATTGCTAAACCAGAGGGAAAGGCGGTAATATTGTGCAGCCAATCTGGAACCGAGATCGATTGATTAGCCTGAAAAGTTCCATCCGGGGTTTCATCTATTATTGTACCTCTTAAACCGACCACTAAAAACCTTGTATCCAAGACCCCTATCCCAAGTAGATTGTTTTCCAGGGGAAGTTTAATTGGCTCCCATGTCTGCCCTGCGTTACGGGTTTGATAAAGCACACCATTCTGTCCTGCAATAAGTCCTTCCTGTCTGTTTTTGAATAAGATGTCATAAAAAGAAACACCCATTTCATCCCTTTGCTTGAAATGCCAGGAAATTCCTCCATCACTTGTATAAAGAATTGTGGCAAACTCACCTACTGCCCAACCCGTACTTGCATCTATAAAAAAACATTTATTAAGACTGATATCCTCATCCTTTAATGACTGATCCTGCCATGTTTTTCCTCCATCAGAGGTATTGATAATGGTACCAAATTCACCTACTGCCCATCCATGCATAGGGTCCACAAGGTAAACTGAAAAAAGATTCTTATCTGTCTGACCCCTTATTGCATGCCACGTCTGACCACCATTTTCTGTTCGCAGTATTAGTCCGTTCTTTCCTACAACAAGGCCATTATCTTTATCGGCAAAGCTCACCCCAAAAAGTGGAAAAGTAGTAGGGCATTTTTGTCTTTCCCAAAAAACTGGTTTTTCTTTTACATGAAGGATGGTCCCATAATAGCCGACAATCCATGCATGGTTATTAACTACAGCAGCGTCATAAAACTTATCCCGGAAAGTTAGCAATCGTTTCAAAGTTCTGGGAGTCTCCATCAGGAATGAGTTGTCCGGATTTTCCTGGGATATTCCCCAGCCACTCCATCCAAACAGACTTATCACCATAAATGAAATAATCCATCCAACTCTAAAATCCATTCTCTTCCTCTCTCTTTTTTTAAACATCTCTCTCCTCTATTATTTTATCTTTTTGACTATTTTAAATTTCTCTGGCCACATGGGCCGCCTCTTGGATAGCATTATGTACCCTTCCGGGTCTCACACAATCTCCAATAGTATAAAGTTCTTTAATCTTATCTTTTAATGAATCAACAAGCTCTCGAACTGGTTCAGATCCCAGTGCAAAAACAATAGTATCTCCTTCAAGGGATTCTCTTTGGCCTTCTTTATCCTCGACGACAACTCCCTTTGTTGAAACCTCCACAATCTTTCCACTCGTAATAACCTTAATCTTTGACTCTTTGAGTCTTTCTATCAGTACATTCTTGCTGTAGAAATCTAAATCCCCAGCTATTTCATCAAGCATTTCAACCAAGGTTACCTTTTTATCCTGTTCATCTAAATGTAAGGATGTCTCACAACCAACCAAACCTCCACCACACACAATGACCCTTTCTCCCGCCTCGCTTCTTCCCCTTAAAACATCGATGGCGCTCACCCCATTATCTGCACCAGCTATCTCCGGGACATAGGATGAGGCCCCGGTGGCAAGGATAACAACATCAGGATTCCAATTTAATATTTCCTCTGCTCCCACCTCCATTCCCAATTTGACCTCAACGCCTGCTTTTTTCACTTGAAGTGAAAGATAGTCAATCAGACGTCTGTGGGAGTCTTTAAAGGAAGGAATGGATGAGGCTAATAACTGTCCACCTAATTGTTCCTCTCTTTCCAACAATGTTGTCTTATGACCTCTGAGCGCTGCTACTCTTGCCGCTTCCATGCCACCCGGTCCACCACCTATTACTAAGACGTTTTTAGATGCTGGAGCTCGTTTCAATGCATATTCCACTTCTCTGCCTGCTTCTGCATTCACGGCGCAGCGGACCTGCATAAAAGAGAGAAGGCGGTCCATGCAGCAAAAATTACAATAGATGCAGGGTCGTATATCCTCCTCATTGCCGTTTTTGCTCTTATTAACCAGATCTGGATCTGCAATCAGGGCCCTACCCAAAGCAACAAGGTCTACCTCTCCTTTGGAAAGGATCTCTTCTGCCAGAGCGAGGTCAGGAATACGGCCTACCCCGATTACAGGCACGTTTACCACCCTTTTTATTTCTGCAGCAAAAGGGATGAGAAAGGCTGGGGCATAGTAAGGGGGCGCCAAACATCGATGGAGGGTAGGATAAATACCTGAACTTACGCTTATAGCGCTGATACCAGCCTCCTCTAACCTTATGGCAATCTGTTTGCTGTCTTCAATGGTCAATCCCCCTTCAATGGCATCATCCGAATTTAAACGAATAATGATCGGAAAATCCTTTCCGGTTAGTTGTTGTATTTCCTGGATCACCTTAAGGGCAAATAACATCCTCTTATCAAAATTCCCACCGAAAGAGTCTTCTCGTTTATTGGTCAGGGGGGATAAAAACTGACCAATCAAATATCCATGTGCCCCATGGACCTCTACAGCATCAAAACCAGCCATCCTTGCTCTCAATGCCGCCTGAGAAAATTTCTGGATTATGACTTCGATCTCTTTTTCCGTTAATTCCTTTGGAATAACACCTACATCCACCTGACTACAAAGGGGACATGGAATAGGGGAGGGGGCAACAGGTATTGTGCCGCTATTGGCTTCTAAAACGGCCTGCCTTCCCACATGATTTAATTGTATCGATATTTTGGCTCCATAAGAATGCACTATATCGGTCAATTCTCTGAGTGCGGGAATGAATCTCCCATCATGGAGGGATACGCTTGCAGGGATAGCCCGTCCTCCCATGGGGGTAATGGCGGTAGTCTCCACTGTAATCAGCCCAACTCCGCCTCTTGCTCTTGCTGCATAATAATTGATTAGCCGAGAACCAACCGATCCATCTGCTTCGGCAAAATTGGTTCCCATCGCCGGCATAACAATCCGATTCGGTATTTCGATTATGCCAATCTTTATGGGATCAAAGATATGTATGTACCTGTTCAAATTATTCCTACCTTCCTAATGTTTTCTGATTATGCTCTTTGTCATAGAATCTATATCCACTTGAAAAATTGGCCGATAATTAAATTCGCCGACCGAGATGGAATCCATCGTGAACGGCCTGGAGTAGATTTCTCGGTGAGGCCGCATCTCCAATAAGATACACCTCTTTTATATCCTTTCTAAGGGATCTAAAAAGTCCATCCTCTGCCTTCTGTGGAAGAACAGGTATAAAGGTATCCACATCTTCTCTTGTCTGTTCTTCAAAGTTAAAGACATTCATTAAAACGATCTTGCGTTTAGCTATCTCCTTAATCTCAACACTTGGAGTAAATTTCACCCCTTTACGATAGAGTCGATCGTATAAGAGTGGGAGATAAGTATAACCTGCATTCATTCCTGCAAAGAAAAGCCCGGTTGCAATTTCCACACGTTTTCCCATTTCTGCTAAAAATAGGGCTGTTGATAAACCTTGCACAAAGCCAACACGGTCAAATATTAGCACATTATCACCAACAGCTTTTGGATCTTTGTAAACATCAAAGAGATTTAATATGATCTTTTCATTGTATCCGGGCACAAGTTCCTCAGCTATTGGAAAGGTAATATCCCTGGGGACCGATCCTGTAGCTACCACGAGACACTGGGGATCTTTTTCGCGAACTAATTCTTCCGTAACCCCTGTTTGTGTATGGATATGAATCCCTAATTTATCAAGCTGCATGGTTTGATATCTTGTTAGATCCTCAAAATCTAAGCGCCTTGGATCCTTACAGATTAGATTCACCTGACCCCCGGGCTCGGATTCTTTTTCATATACCTCCACCTGATGACCTCTCAGGGCACCTAACCGTGCACACTCCATGCCTGAAGGTCCTGCACCAACAATCATAATCCTTTTAGATTCAGGGGCACGCTTCAGGGTTTCATATTCCTTCTCATGGCCTGTTGTGGGATTTTGAACACATAGTATAGGTTGATATAAAAAGACGCGCTCAATACAACCATGGTTACAGGCAATACATTTGCGGATATCATCAAGGTTACCGGCCATTGCCTTGTTGGTAGCCTCGGGGTCTACAATGTGTGCTCGCGTCATTCCAACAAGATCTGCATGGCCATCTGCTAAAATCTTCTCGGCTTGAATATGATCTTTTATTCTTCCAACAGCTACTATCGGAACATGCTGTAATCCCTCTCTTATCTTGGCAACAAAAGGGACAAATGCACCAAGGGGAACATAATTTGTTGCTATAGCATATGCGTAAGTTGCAAGTAAGGCCCCCTCGCTCGTGTTAATCAAATCAATCTTTCCTGTAGTCTCAAGTTTTTGGGCAATTTCTTTCATTTGTTCTACCTTAAGCCCACTTGGTAACAGATCATCTGAAGAAATACGTACACAAATAACAAAGTCTTCCCCAACCGCCTTTCTAACCCTGTCAATGAGCTCATAAGCAAAGGCCATTTGTTCCCCATACCGATCTGTGCGCCTGTTAGCCCACCATGACCATGATTCCTGCAGTAAATACCCGTGCGACCCGTGCAATTCAACGCCATCGAGTCCGGCCTCTTTGCAGTCCACTGCATAGGCCACAAATAAATCAATCATCTCTTCGATTTCCTCAATGGTCATTTCATGGGGCATTTCTCTCAAGTCTGGGGAAGGTAAGGCAGAAAAACCCATTGTGGGCTTTAGAGATTCATGACTATCCATTTCTCTGCCAAAGTGACAGAGCTGAAAAAGGAGTTTTGCCCCGTGCTCATGAACAGCGTCTGCTAATCGCTTTAGCTTATCTTTAAAAATATCATGTGCTGGTGGAGGAAGTTCCAACATCTCAGATGTTGGATGCACCATCACGGCGCCAGCAATAATAAGACCTGCCCCGCCTCTGGCCCTGGCCCTAATATATTCAATATATTGTTGGCCATCATTATCATCTTTGGTAAATCCCATAGCTACTTCGTGGGCAGTTATAACGACTCTATTTTTAACCACAATGTTGCCGATCTTTAACGGTGTAAATAGATACTTAAACTCATTGCTCATTTTATTTCCCTTTCTATTGAACCTAACCGCCTGAGGCGGAAATTTTTTGGACTGTATTAATCCGCCAGAAGTATGGTGGATTAACAAGATTTTTTTATTTTTTTATATCATGAACATCACTGGCCCAGACCTTGTTTTGCAGGGTAGGTGTACACGGCTCCAGTCAGGGTATTTTACGGCTACACAAGTAGATTGTACGCAAGTCGCGCCACGGCGGGCCTGTCTATCCTGTCTAGAAAAAAGGAAATTCCTATACAATTAAATTATTTACTATTTAAATCTGTCTGCCCACACGTGCACCATCATGGATGGCTGATTTAATGTTTCTTGGTTCACGATTATCGCCAATTATATAAATCTGCTCTTTTGTTTTTCCTGTGGCAACCTCAATTGCCTGGCTGTTTGGCAGGCTCCCGGCAGCCAGGACTATAGTATCTGCTTCTAAGAAATCCTCCTTACCTTCTTTGTTGATAAAATGAATTCCATTTTGTGTAATTTCCCTATATTGAATACCAGGTAAAAGAGTTACCCCCTTTGATTCTAAGGCCCTCATTAAGACAAACTTTGTAAAGGGCTCAATACTAGTAGCCATCTGCTTCTGGATGTCCATAGCCCATACCTTTTTCCCTCTTATTTCCGCCAGATAATGGGCTACCTCACATGCAACCAATTCGCCCCCAATAATAACTACACGATCTCCAATTTCTATTCTTTCTCTCAAGACATCCTCTGCAAGACAGACGTTGACATTTTCAATACCCTTAATTTCAGGCTTAAAGGGTTCGCCTCCACCTGCTACAACAATGACATCAGGGGATTCTTTCTGGATGAAATCTTCTGTAACCTCGGTATTTAAAAGCACGTTGACGCCAACCTTGCCAGCCTGGCCCGACAAATACTCCGTAAGAAGATTGATGTCCTCCTTCCCTGGCGGTATACACGCAATTCTCAGTTGACCGCCCAGTTGATCCATTTTCTCACATAGACTGACATCATGACCTCGCAGGCGAAGGGTAATAGCTGCCTCCATTCCGGCTGGCCCGCCGCCAACCACCATCACTCTTTTTCTTCTGGCCCTTGTCTTTGGGCGTAGTTGATACTCTTTCTCTCTTCCTAATAAGGGGTTAACGGCACAATATACCCGGATGCGCTCAAAGGCACACGCAATACAATTATTGCATGCGATGCATTTCCTTATATCGTCCCATCTATTTTCCTTCATCTTCCGGGGAAAATCCGGATCGGCAAGTAATGCCCTTCCCAGGGCAAGGATGTCACACCATTCCTCATCAAGTGCCTTTTTGACAAATTCAGGGGTATTAACACGACCTATACCTATTACAGGCACTTGCACTACCGATTTAATCTCTTTGGCCAGGTGGAGAATACACCCGTGGGGAAAATAGATTGGCTGCACAGCCCAATGGAAGGTATCCACAGTTGAGGCAGAGACATCGAGGGCATCAAGACCGGCCTCAACCAATTCAGGTGCCCACTTTTTCATATCTTCAATCGTGTAACCCTCTAAATTAAGTTCTCCATGGTATTCATCACCACTAATTCTCATAATAACGGCAAGCTCATCGCCTACGGCCTTATGCACACCTTCAATGATCCTCTTCGCAAGCAGAAGCCGGTCTTTTCCATATTCATCTGTCCTTTTATTGGTGTATGGAGACATGAACTGCTGGATCAATAAGCCATGAGCAGAGTGTATTGTAACCGCATCAAACCCGGCTATTTTAACCCTGACAGCAGCTTTGATGAAATCATCGATTAAGGATTCAATATCTTCCTTGGTCATCTCTTCGAGTTGCAAACTGGGATCATATAAGGGGGGATTTATGGCAGAAGGGACCTGCCGGGTGCCGGGGCCATATTTCCCTACATGGGTGAATTGAACAGAACATTTAATGTCCTCATTCACTTCCTTTACGGCCCTGTAAAGTTGGGCTAAGCCAGGGATATGGCTGTCATCCCCAATATCTAATACACCTCCCTCTTCTGCCTGCCAGATTTTTGCCCGGTCAGAGACAAAATTGACCTCAACCGTGAGAAATCCCACTCCGCCCTTAGCCCTGGCCACATAGTAATCGATCTGATTTTGAGTTACATAACCATCGTGAGTGCCGAAATGGGTATCTATCGGGGCAAATGCCAAACGATTTTTAAGCTCTAAATGTCCTATATTTATTGGTGAAAAAATATCAGCCATTTTAATTTCCTCCCTTCGTAAATATTTTCAGGATTCTATCCTGACTTAACTACTCCAATGCCTTCTTTTGGAGGAGATCTTTCTTGACCTTGCCTGTAGGTGTCATGGGAAACTCGGTCATAATTTTCACCTTCTCAGGTATTTCATACCGGCTAAATCCCTTTTCCTTCATATAATCTACTATATCCTCCTGGGTAACCGTTTCACCTTTGACCGGAATGATGCAAGCACATACCCGTTCCCCCAACTCCGGGTCTGGAATTCCCACCACAGCCACACTTTTAATTTTTGGGTGAAAACAGAGGGAATTCTCTATGGTCAAAGGGAAGACCTTTGATCCCCCCCTGTTGATCATCTCCTTTTTCCTTCCATAAAGCCTGAGATAACCATCTTTATCCACAAACCCTGTATCCCCTGTATAAAACCAACCTTGATCATTTCGGGTATTTTCTGTCTTCTCAGGATTCTTAAAATAGCCCAAAAACATGGCCGCTCCACGAAAACCTATCTCTCCAACTTCTCCAGGTGGTAATTCCTTTCCCTCCGCATCAAAAATGGCAAGCTCTGCCCCGGGCATAGCTCTCCCTACTGTATTTAAAAAGACCTCTTCTTTTTCTCCCGGCCACACTGCGGTATGAATAATATCCTCTCCCATACCAAACCAATTGCTCAATTGACAGCCTACTTCCTTTTTAACCCGTTGTACTAATTCTGGTGGAATCGGAGCACCACCTGTTCCAAAAAAGCGAAAAGAGCTTAAATCGTACTTCTTAAAATCAGGATGGTCTAAGAAACGCACAAGATGGGTAGGGGTTCCTTGTATAAAAGTGATTTTTTCTCTTTGCACAAGCTCCAGGGTCTTACCCGGATCAAAAGTGCCTACCATTATGATTGTTGCACCTGTTATAGATGCAAAGTAGGTAATCATATGGCCAAAGGTATGGGTCATAGGACTAAAGGAGAGGAGAACCTCTTTTCCTGGAGCAAAATCACAAATATCCATCGCACCTATATATGTATTACCCAAGATTGTATTGTGAGTATGAATAAATCCTTTGGGATCTGTTTCCGTTCCGGAGGTAAAATTGAGAAGTAGAATGTCGTTGGCGTCAGGCTCGGATTTCCTTAGGTAGTGGTCTAAAGATGATGTATCAGTTGTATTAGTCCAAACGCTCTTTAAGCTCTGTATACCAAGGCCAAAATCTTGGTCGCCATCAACAACAAAAACATGTTCTAACCCCAAATCTTTCTGCATCCCTTTGATCATGTCCACATAATTAAAACCCTTGATCTCTTCGGGGATTACGATCGCTTTAGCCCCACAAAACTCAATCCTTCTCTTAATCTCATGTTCGCGATAGACTAAATGGATTGGTTGAATGATTGCACCGATTTGAGATAGGGCAATCTGTAAAAAGGCAATTTCAGGACAATTGTGAAGAAGGGCACATATAACATCTCCCTTTTTAAATCCCAATTCCAAAAGGCCGGCTGCTAACCGTTTAATAATATCATTTGCCTCTTCATAGGTAGTACGTTTGTCAGAATAAACAATGAACTCTCTTTCAGGAAATTTGGATGCGCTATCGTAAAAATAATCATGAAGGGTTATTCCTGGCCAATACTCTTTGGACTCGTAGTCCCTGCACATATCTAAGGTCATACCCTTCCAGTAGCCTAAAGCTTGGTATTCTGACAATTTCTCTGAAGTAATGACTTGCTTCTTCATTTTTTCTCTCCTTAAAGAATCCTATTAAGAAACTGACTGGCTGTTTATTTATTCCCCTCTTCTTTTTATCTCGGAGCAGAAACTGCGATAAAATTATTTTTTTCCCCTTCCTCCCATACGGAAGAAGGGGGCAACCATTTGATCCCGTTCACGTAAGGCCTGAGTCAGCCCTTTGTCCCTTCTTTCCTTTAAAAAGTTCCATTCATCTCGCTGGTAAACCAAGTTGGTACTCCAGCCATGGCCTATCCATCCACACATTGAACCTACCCCCTTTCCCCTTGCCTCCATAATCATCTGGATCACAGCCTTGCCCATCATTATGGAATCTAAAGGCATCAAGGCAATTGCCTGGGCATAATCCTCAGCCCACTTTTCTAATTCATCCAGAGGAACAATTTTATTTACCAGGCCACATTGTAACCCTTCTTCAGCAGTCAATGGTCTCATGGTCAGCATTATTTCCTTCATTTTCTTTAATCCAAGGTTCTCTATCCAGAGATACATGTCCTGGGGGCTAGGACCAAGATATCTAAAAGCCGGATGGGTAAACAAAGAATCCGGTGATGCAATAACAATATCAGCTGCCAGTGCTATTTGCATATGTCCTCCATAACAATAACCATGCACCTGGCAAATAGTGGCTTTAAGACATTCCATGATAGTTCGCTCAAAGGCCCCAAAAACTATATTACGATCTGGTAACATCCTCTGTCTTTGGGATGGCCGCTTTCTCTCTTCGCTACTAAACCCAGACTTATAACCAATATAATGGCCGAGTTCGTCAGCACCGGCCCCTGTACCAAAACATGGCCCATTTCCCTTAAAGATTATTACCTTGACATTATTGTCTGTTTCAGCCTCCTTTACCAAATCACCTACTCTTTCAAGTGAGGCTATTGGCAGGCCATTTAGTTTTTCTGGAACATTAAAGATAATCCTCGCCACCTTCTTTGCTGGATCAGTTTCATATATAACTGTTTTTTCTATTATCTTTGGATCTGTGCACATTTTCTCTGCATTCCATTGACTGGCGAGTAGATCTGCTTCGCGCTTTTTCATTTCATAGCCCTTTTTTTGAAAATTCTTTCATTACTATTCTACGCCAAAAATTTTGTCTTGTTTATCCCGCCTGATTCTTCTCTTTTTTCTTGACTCTGTAATCAAGTATTCATTACTTGGATTTGAGACCCAAAGCAGCGCCGGCAATAGTTCGCATGATCTGGGATGATCCGGCACCTATGGTTACTATTTTGCTTTCCCTGAAATACCATTGAACCATTGAATTCATTAAGTATCCAGATCCGCCTGCGACCTCCATACCGAAATCCCCTAATCTCTTCACTAATTCACTGCAATATAATTTACTCTGACTTACTTCTTCAATGGCAGGCTTCCCTTCATCAACAGTGACCAAAGAGCGATAGGTTATCAATTTGGCTGCCTGAACTTCAGTTGCAAATTCAGCAACTTTCTGTACAATAGAGGGATAGCTGCCCAACATTTTATTGTTAATAGAGCGTGTTCTAATTATTTGAAGGATGTCGTTGAAAATGCGCTCAGCAAAGCCGAGATAACCTGCGGAAACTATAGCACGCTCCTCATTGAAACCATTCGTCATAACAGACCAACCATTATTTAATGCTCCTAAAATATTCTCTTTAGGAACCCAGACATCTTCTAAAAAGACTTCATACAACCCTCCAATACGCCTCCCTAATGATTCTAATCGCCTAAATTCTATCCCCTTAGTTCGCGAAGGAACCAAAAAAATAGTCAAACCCTTATGCCTTGGTTTAGTTGGGTCTGTCCGTGCTCCAAGGACAATAATATTATTTTCTCCAGCGGCCCCTGAAGAATAAACTTTTTGACCATTAATTGAAAAACCCCCATCCTTTGGAATAGCTTTGGTTATCATAGAGGCGATATCTGATCCTGCATTGGGTTCTGTTACTGATATAGACATGGTAAGTTCGCCTTGAATTACTTTTGGGAGAATTTCTTTCTTTTGCTCTTCCGAACCATTTCTAAATAGATTCATTGCGTTCAACATAGTAATCTGAAAACGCCCAGGATAAGGATAACCTCCCCGGAAAAGTCCTTCAAGAAGAAGACCAAGATCGAAAAATCTCTGACCTAATCCCCCATATTCAACTGGAAAAACTAAACCATACCAGCCCTTTTCAACCAGCTTCCGTTCTATATCTTCAGGATTAGTTCCGGTTTCCTCCAATTGAGCAATATCAACATCGCTGCATTCTTTTCTGCAAAACTCCTCTATTTCTTTTTCGAAATTTTCCTGCTCTTTTGATAAACTAAAATCCATAACTATTTTTTACTCCAAAAGAATGTAATCAGCTTAATTTACTCAAAGGGTTTCCAATTAGGTTTTCTTTTTTCTAAAAATGCTGTACAACCTTCTTTAAACTCCTCTGTACCATGCAAAAAAGATAATAACAGATGGCCATGGGTAATAGAGGCTTCGAGCATGTCAGATTCAAAATTTAGATTTGTTTTGGTTACCCGAATAGCTGTAGGGCTCATTTCCATTATTTCCTGACACCATTTCTCCACCTCTGCCTCTAACTGATCATCCGGGACAACCTTATTAACCCAACCCATTTTCTCAGCTTCCTTGGCTGCATAAACTCTACATAACATGCATATCTCTCGTGCTTTTTTTTCTCCAACGACTCTGGGTAACATCTGATTTCCCCACCAAATAGGTGAGCTCCCCACCTTTGGTCCAGCCTGACCAAACTTAGCATTTTCCGATGCAATCGTAAGATCACACAACATATTTAGTTCATTTCCCCCAGCGATACAGTAACCTCTCACTGAAGCAATAACAGGGATCCCGCAATTTCGCATCATCCATCCAAGCATAGAGGTCTTAAGCACCATACATCTTTGATCACGCGATCTACCTCTATGCTCAAACTCTTTTTCCCAACTTACGTCACCTCCAGAACAAAAATTTTTCCCAGCCCCTGTTAGGATTACGACTCTACACCCTCCTTCAACAATGATTTCTTCGAAGGCTTGTACCATTTCAACAAAAGTTTCTGTTCTTACTGCATTATAAAACTTCGGTCGGTTAATTGTAATTTTAGCAATCTGATTATCTTTTTCAAAAATGATATCTTCAAATTTCATCTGATGAATACCCCCAATTAAAATTTAATAATTTGATTCTCTATATATTGATACCTAACTTCTCTGCAATTAACAATTTTTGTAAAAAGTTGTCTTCAATAAAATAAGTAGTCAGTCTTGCGTCCCTTGTGTATCTTTCCATATTAGTTTCCAGTGTATAACCAAAACCTCCCATTACTTGCAATCCAGTATTTGCGGCATCAACAAAGGCCTGGGTTATATAAGAATTAGCCATATTAATTTCTTTTAAAATGCCATTACTACTTAAACTATTATTCTGGGCTTTAGCCATAAGATATGCAATCCAATAACCAAATAATCGAGAAGTATCAATCTTAACTTTAGTATCAACGATTAAGTGCATAAGAGATTGAAATGTGCCGATTGGTCTCCCAAATTGCTCCCTCTCTTTTGAATAATTAATAGTATCGGTAATTACAGTCTCCATATTTCCTATACAGCTCATAAAATTGATAAATTTCATCCAATTAACCAAAAAATTTAATATTTTTTCTCCATTTGTATAATAATTAAGGAGATGCTCTTTGCCGCAATTTATCTCCTTAATTGAATATTTTACTATGCCCAATAGATCCCTTCCTAATGTATTCAGGATTTCTCCTTTCCCTAAAAGGGTCTGAGGTAGAATGAGAAATGTTAATTTTTCTTCTGTATTTAAGGGAAATAAGATAAGGTTCTTATCCGGATCTCTCCTTTCACTATAAATAGAGTTTCCAGTTATCTTTAGTTTTCCTTCATTTATCGATAAGTATCCGTTAATCTTACTTAGATCATTGAATAAGAAGGGTTCATAATAACCGAGGGAAAACGATAGGTCCCCTTTAATAATCTCAGGAAGGTACTTATTTTTTTGTACCTCGTTTCCAAAATTTAGGATTGTCAATCCTCCTAATAGGTTCAGCCCATAGGATATACCCAGATCAATAGAATACCTGGACAATTCTTCTATTACTATGGCAACCTCCATGGGTCCCAGATTTGATCCATTATATTTTTCAGGAAAGGAGATTCCAAAAACTCCCAATTCTGCTATTCTTTTATCAAATTCTGGTGGGTACTCTTTGTTGAGGCATAGTTGGCTAATATAGTCTTTGGTGAATTCTTTAAGTATAAAAGAGCGGACTGTTTCCTTTAATATTGATTGTTCTTCACTTAGTTTCAAATCCATAAATAGCCCTCTATGTCCTGTGGCCTAAGAAATTGGCTAATCAACACTATACACAGCAAAAAACTTGCCAAAATTATCTATCCTTAAAAAATTCCTTGACATCAATTAGGTATTGGTTTTTGTTTAACAAAAAGGGTTTCTTCTTGACGATAGCCTTAAAAAGTTATTTAAAAATTAATGCAAAAATGAATTAAGATATTTTTAATGCAAAAATG
>JAUWNK010000093.1 GCA_030612685.1 Desulfobacteraceae bacterium | reverse complement strand
TCCGCAAGGCGAGGCGGGCGGGTCGAACCCCTGGCCCAGACCTGGATTGCAAAGCATGTAAATATAGACTTTGCTTGTGAAATACTACAACGACCACATTATGATCCAACAATGTCGCGCCAGGGCGGGCCGCAATGACGGGCGTCATAAATGCCGCCCCTACAAGGACTTAAAAAGGGAATTCCTGCTATCAACTTAATAAGTACGCCCTGGCAGCAAAGGCGAAATGGGTCACTTTCCATGTTATGCTGTAAGCTATAAGAGGATCATATCGGCTTTCCCTGATTACAACCTGTTTCCAGGAATAATTCTTTACAAAATCACCCTTTTGTATGTTAGATGTTTTTGTAACTACCCAGGTTGTCATGTTCAAGCCCGCCCTGGCGCGATGGCCGTTGTCAAGGAAAGCAACTCCTGACTATTTAAAAGTATCTCTCTTAAATCCAACTTCTTTAAATCAGATCTGGGCCAGGGGTTCACAGTTCAGGGGTTCAACTTGGAGCCATGAACCATTGTCCATGCCAAGACTCCTCAACCGGCTCATGAAAAACCAGCGTTTAACGGTTAATGGTTTAGCAAATAACCATTGAACCTTGAACCCGGAACTTTGAACCTGTGTAGTTACATGTTTTTAATAGAAATGTTTATCTTCCTGGATTGAGCCCTATTTCCAGCTGATAAAAAAGGAAAATGCTAATGTTTTTCATTATTGGAGGGATTCAGCCGAAGACTATCATTGTTGATAGGCAAGCAAGGTCATGTCCTGCATGTGGCCATTATGAGGCCTATCTAAAAAGGGTGGATCATTATTTGAGCCTATTTTTCATCCCCCTCTTTCCTGTTAAAAAAGGTAACCCATTCTTGATATGTGAAAACTGCAAGACTACCTTTGATGAACATGGCTACAGTATGGATGTTGGAAAAACAGCAGGCGAAAAAAAATGCCATCACTGTGGAAGGTCTATAGATCCTAATTTTACATACTGCCCTTACTGCGGAAAGGCCATCTAAAATGTGTAATGTCAGTCGTTTGTTGTGGTTGTTTATCAGAAATTAAAGATAGACTCTATTTCATCCTGCGGTATATCAAAAACCACATTATGGGGCGGCAGCTTTTCCTCCTTTAAAAAATCAGGCAATCGGTTATGGGCATCTGTCCATCCTGCTGAATGGTTAAAGTTCAGTTCTTCTTTAATGGTATTAATGCCGATATTCAATATGTCCTCTTTATTAAGATCAGTGCCGTATCTGGCATTGATTAATTTTGTAAACACATCATAAATGATAGGCGCCTTTGTGGGCAGTGCTAAAAAACAATACCCAACAGAGTCGATGGTAGCATTCAGTATCTGTGCATCGCGAGACTTTTTAACCTGACCCTCCTTTGACATAGAATCCCGGTAATCAAGACCTGCCGTATGATCTGCACCCATGGGTGAGGTGCAATAGGTAACCCCCACTGCTTTACAGGCCCTTGGATCATGGGCCGGTATGGCCTGGCCTTTACAAACAGGAACCCTATCCAGACCCAGGAACTGTGATGCAAAGGCAGTGCCCTGTCCTATAATCTTACCCATGGGGCCTCCATCTTCCAACTCTTTTAAAGTCTCTAATACCTTTTGCTCGTCTCCAAACTTAATGATCCCTGCCTCCATTAGCTGAGCCATGGCGCTTCCCACCTCGATTGTATCTACGCCTAATTCATCGCACATCCTGTCCATCCGAGCTATTGCATCAAGGTTAGTAATACCTAAATTGGTGCCAAGCATGGCCAGAGTTTCGTATTCCAGGGCGGAGGTGAGATGCTGGCCATCATCTCCATGGAAGACTATAGAGCACCGGACAACACAGCCAGGCATACAACCATGCATCCGTCCCCCTCTGCCTTGATTGACCTCGGAGATGGTCTCACCAAAGATATCTTCAATATCTTTAACAGGACCTCCATGATAATTCCAACTGGGCATGCTCCCCAGTTGGCTAAGAAAGCTGATTACACGTGGTGTTCCGAATTTAGATAATGATTGGGAGCCCTTGTCCTGTTTCAAGATTTCAAGCAAATCCCTTACTGTCTCTTTAAATCCCTCTTTGTCCAGAGGTTCGATAGCCCTTGTACCTTTGGCATTGATTACAATAGCCTTAACGCCTTTTGATCCCATTACAGCACCAAGACCACCCCTTGCTGCATGACGAGACGGTCTGCCATCCTGATCCGTAACAGCAATAGTAGATGCTGTCATTTTCGCCTCCCCCGCAGGCCCTATGGAAATGACCCCTATTTCTTTGCCATACCTATCTTGAAGTTTACTTACGAGGTCATAATTCCTCTTTCCTGCCAGATCAGGTGCCGGGAGGATCTGTGCCCCTTTGGAATCTATGTAGATAAAATGGATTTGATTATCCTTTGGCTTTCCCTGGACGATAATTGCCTTGATACCTAAGCGGTCGAGTTTCTGGGCAGCAGTACCGCCGGCATTAGCTTCCTTGATGGTTTTGGTCAATGGACTTTTAGAGCCAAGGGAAATCCTGCCAAAGGATGGGGCCATAGTTCCAGCAAGAAGGCCAGGTGCCACCACAACCTTGTTTTCATTGCCCAAAGGGTGTGTCATGGCTGGAACCTCTGTATTCAGAATCCTGGCGCTAAGACCTCTCCCTCCAAGTAACTGGTAGTCCTGTGGAGATTTTTCAGTTGTTACTTTTAGCTTTGTCATATCTATTCGGATTATCTCATCCATGAGCACCTCCCTAATATTAGAGACAGATTATTTATTACTCAAGATTGTCTTTGAGCAAGATTTTTCAGGTATTCATCCCACTCAATAGGTAAAAGATACTTCTTTTTATTGTTACAATCCTTGCAGGCAGGCACAAGATTACCTTTAGTGCTTTCCCCACCCCTGACAAGGGGTACAATATGATCCATGGTTAACTCCCGTGGACCAACATGTTGCCCGCAGTAATAACAAATCCCTTTTGACACCTTTCGTTGCCACCATGCAGATTGCCTGAGCTTCCTGGCCCGTTGCTTCTGGCGATCAATTTCTCCTTTATCTATTTCAGTATCAAAAGAAATTGATTTCACTCCTTTCATTTTACAATTTCCATAAAATATTCAAAATTTATCTCACAGAAATACTATATTCAGGCAAAAGATCACCTAATAAGACCTATTAGTATCATAATTTTATCAACTATCTAAATAAATTCCATCTTTCAAGAAATAAATCACACATCACGATGTGACCCTATATTTTAACAACATTGCAATTATAGTGGAAATACTACCTAAAAAATTAATAGCTGTTTTCCATGGGGACTTTTGGCTATCCTGACAGTATTAATTAATATCTTGCATGAAAAATAATTTATTCGTATAGTAAAATCATAAAATTTTCCAAGTATAGTCCATAGGGGCATTAACCATGGCTAATTTAAACAAAAAAATGGAGGAGGGCATATTATGGGAAAGATTCTAAGGATTAATATGAATGATTTGACAGTCAAAACCGAGGAGTTAGGCGAATATGCCGGTCTCGGCGGCAGAGCGCTAACATCCTCAATAATAGCCAAGGAGGTACCCCCACTTTGTCACCCCCTTGGCCCGAATAATAAACTTGTCGCTGCACCGGGACTGCTTACAGGGACAACTGCTCCAAGCAGCGGGAGATGCAGCTTTGGTTGTAAGAGCCCATTGACCGAGGGTATCAAAGAGGGAAATGTAGGAGGTATAGTCTCCCAAAAACTGGCCCACCTCGGATATAGTGCAGTAGTTCTTGAGGGGGTGCCCAAGGATGATAAATTGAGAATGATTCACATCAACAAAGATAAGGTTGAGATACTTCCTGCAGATGAATTTAAAGGTATGGGCAATTACCAAACTGTAACTAAGCTCGCTGAGAGATACGGCAAGGTAGGAATAATCTCAATCGGACCTGCTGGTGAGCAAAAATTAAGCGCTGCCAGTATTGCAGTTAATGATCCTGATAACAGGCCAACCAGACATGCCGGTAGGGGTGGTCAGGGTGCGGTCATGGGTTCAAAAGGTATAAAGGCGATTGTGGTAGATGACACTGAAGCCCCTGGCGTGGAAATAAAGGACAGGGATGAATTCAAGAAATGGTCAAAGGTCTTTTCTGATGGCCTGTTAAAACATCCAGTTACTGGAAAAGGGCTTCCGACATACGGCACACCTATACTGATTAATATTATTAATGAGGCAGGTGGTCTGCCAGCCCGGAATTTCTCAAACGGAAAATTTGAACAGGCTACCAAGATCAGTGGCGAGCAACTTGTAGAGAACTGTAAGGACAGGGGAGGAAAGGCAACTCATATATGCTCTCCTGGCTGTGTTATCCGATGCTCAAATGTCTATAATGATAAGGACGGTAATTACCTCACCTCTGGATTTGAGTACGAAACGATATGGGCCTTTGGTGCTAATTGCGATATTAGTGATCTTGATGTGATTGCCAGATTAGACCGCCTCTGCGATGACATAGGTCTTGATACAATTGAGACTGGTGGAACTATTGCGGTTGCCATGGAAGGTGGTCTGCTTCCTTTTGGTGATTGGGATAGAGCGATAAAACTTCTTGACGAAGATATCAGAAATGGTACCCCGATCGGTAAGCTTATCGGTAGCGGGGCCGTTATAACTGGCAGGGTACTTGGTGTAACAAGGGTCCCGGCTGTTAAAGGTCAGAATATGCCAGCCTATGACCCAAGGTCAATCCAAGGAATTGGGGTCACATATGCCACATCTACCATGGGTGCAGATCATACAGCAGGCTATGCTATCGCTACCAACATTATGAAGGTAGGAGGTTATGTCGATCCATTAAAACCCGAGGGACAAGTAGAGCTATCAAGGAATCTTCAGATCGCCACAGCGGCACTTGATTCTGCTGGCCTCTGTCTCTTCACCGCCTTTGCTGTCCTTGATCAGCCTGAGACCTTTGAGGCAATCTACAGGATGCTCAACGCCCAGTATGGGCTGAACCTGACAGCAGATGATGTAGCAGAATTGGGTAAAAAGGTTCTCAAGATTGAAAGGGATTTTAACACAAGGGCTGGCTTTACAAATAAAGACGACAGGCTTCCGGAATTCATGTATCAAGAACCTGTTGCACCTCACAACCAGGTATTTATGGTCAAGGACGAGGAACTGGACGAATTCTGGAACTTCTAAACATCTTTCCAGGGGGGCCGAGATACATTCTTGGCCCCCTAATTGTATGTCTTAGAATTTCTACAACTTATCGAAATCAGGAGTCTTTTGGCCACAGTCAATTTCTGCCTACCACATGGGATGATGGAATGCTGGAATAATGGAATATTGGGTAGTAAAAGCAGAAGAAATAATTTTTGATCGTTTTTTCCTCTAAAACTGCCCGCCAGTCGCCTTCGCTCCAGACGATGGCAGGCGAGCCCATCATTCCAACATTCCACTATTCCAACCCGCCTGCCAACGACTGCGCGTAGCAATGGCGGGCAGGTTGTAAGCGAAGCGAACCAATTTCTTTATCATATGAAAGACCTCAGTGAAATTGAATTCCATCTTTCTATTAATACCACCAGAGGAATTTGCTCTCTATTATTTCAAAGCGGTGTTCAACTGAAAGTTAAAGCTGGTGTTAGTATTAACAATCTTCTTTGCAAACAACTTAGCCTTGATAAAACCTATGTTGATAAGAGTATAAGCATCATATTTATGAATGGTCAGCCTGTGGATGATATTGATAAGGTTATAATCAAAAATAATGATACCTTAGCCCTCTCAGGTGCTATGCCTGGGCTTATAGGTGCGACCCTGAGGAGGGGTAGTCACTTAGCCCCCTTTAGAGACACTATCACCTTTAAGGAATATAGAAATGATATTACTCAAGATTATGGTCTTATTCATCTTAAGCTTTTTAATTTCATTTCGCAGGAAGTTGGCCCTCTCCTTTTACAAAGAGGGGTGATGGTGGATCTTGAAGATGTGATCGACCTTTTTGACGACAAAATGTCCGAAAAAATAAATGGACATTTAGATATATATCTGGATGGCAAAAAGGCAGGCTTAAATGAATTGAGGGTAATCTTAAAATCAGGTGTTAAACAAAAATTAATTCATTTAAAGGTCAAGATTTCCTGACAGCCAATCCTTTCAGATATCCATCCCGCTTAAACATTTTGACACAGATTATAGTTGACCAGCATGCTCAGGACATGTGATTAACCTAACTTTTTCTTGACATGTAGTATTATATCTTCTATGGTATCAAAGATCAGAGTTGAGGCGCGGTGCTCAAGAGTAGCCGCATGACAGGGGTGCAGGTCCCGTATTTTGATCTTGCGGTAAAAGGGTGTATCGCCGAAGTCCGCTTTTGGCCTGTTGCGAAAGTGGGCTGGGCCTGTGGATAAGATCCTCAGGACTGTCACGGTTTTTTCCGTGGAGCGCTCTCTTGGTTGTCTAACAGTCGGAGCGGGCTCCGGCTGTTTTTTTATGGGGGTAACCTAAAACAAGGAGGTGCTACAATGTTTAGTGGGTGTCATACAGCCCTAATTACGCCCTTTAAGGACCATGAGCTATATTTGGAGGGCCTGGAGAAATTGGTTGAGTTTCAGATTTCAGGTGGTGTAAGTGGGATACTTGCCGTAGGTACGACAGGTGAGAGCCCAACATTGACCTGGGAAGAACACAACAAGGTAATCCGCTTTGTAGCGGAAAAGTGCAAGGGTAGGTGCAAGTCCATTGCAGGGACCGGGAGTAACAATACCCGGGAAACCATGGAAAGCACAGGGCATGCAGTCCAGGTTGGGGTTGATGCAGCCCTGCTGGTCGATCCTTATTACAATGGGCCAAGTTCCCTTGAGATCCGCAGGGAATATGTTGCTCCTGTGGCAAAAAAATTTCCGCAGATTCAAATCATCCCGTATGTGATCCCGGGGCGCACCGGTACACAGCTTCTCCCTGAAGACCTTGCCTTACTCCATCAGCAATATGCCAATATGAACATGGTTAAGGAGGCTACAGGGAACATTGAAAACATGAAACGCACCAGGGAGTGCTGCGGGGAGGACTTTACGATCCTGTCAGGCGATGATGACATGACCTTTACCATAATGACCGATCCGGTCATCAAGGCAAGTGGAGTGATCTCAGTGGCTTCCAATATAGCTCCCAGGTCGGTCCACGAAATGACCACCCTCCTCAACCAAGGCAAACAGGCCGAGGCGGAAAAACTCATGGTCGCTTTAAAGCCCCTTTTCGGGATTGTGACTGTAAAAACCCAGGAGGAAACGCCTTATGGGGCAGTGACTTGTCGTGCCAGAAATCCCCTTGCCACAAAGACACTGATGGCTATCCTTGGCATGCCTGTCGGGCCATGTCGCCCGCCCCTTGGCAAGATGACCAATAAAGGGATTGAAGTCGTATTGGGTGTAGGACGCACGGTGTGGAAAAACAACCCGGAGATCCTCAAACCAATCGCAGATTTCTTTGACGTAGATATCGAGGCCAGGCTCTATGACGAGTCAATCTTGGCAGGGCTGAGATATGATCAATACTAATAAAGCGTTTCCTTAATAACATTGCATCTTTTCACAAACAAAAATATCAAATGACAAAACGTCATGAATCGGTAACGGTAAGGGTGATGAAGCCCGTATCGGTGAGGGTGACGGTAATGTTAATGCGCCTTAGGCGCATAAAAAGACGAATAACGTAACCGAGCAACAAAACGGGCATCGTTACCGTAACCTGTTTACCATAGCTCGGGGGAATAATTTTGAAATTTAGTCATTTGGATTTGATTTAAAATTTATATTTTAGTATTTGCCATTTTATTGAAGATTTTTATTGTAACATTATTTAAGAAACGAACTACTTACCCCTATTTCCCCTTGAACCGTGGAGATCTTTTATCCAGAAAAGCGTCTACTCCCTCCTTGTGATCTTTTGTATAGGTAGTCAGGAGAAACTGATCTGCGTCCATATAAATGCCTGCCCTGTCAAGAGCAGCAGTTATATTATTTATGGCCTGTTTTGTCATGGAAACAGGGATGAGCGGTTTCTTGAGAATCTTCTCCCCCAGAGCTTGAGCAGCTTCTATGGCTGATCCATCCGCAACCACTTCCTCGGCAAGACCCCACGTCAGGCATTTTTTGGCCGGCACCTGCTGACCCAACAATATCATCTCTTTTGTCTTAGCAGGTCCTATAAGATGGAGTAATCTGGGGATGGAACCCCAGCTATAATTCAGGCCCAGTTCAATCTCAGGGATGCGCATGAATGCGGATTGGGCCATGATACGAAAATCACAGGAAATAACGAGTGAGACACCACCTCCTACACAAAAACCCTCTATAGCGGCAATGGTAATGGGTTTGGTTTCCTCCCACGCCCTGCAGGCAAGAGGGCCTAATATTACACGTTCTCTGCGCTCATCCATTGTACCAGATAACATCTTTTTGACCTCAGGATCCTTGAGGTCCAAACCGGCAGTGAACATCTTTGAGGCCCCTGTCAGGATGACAACACGGATACCTGGATCATTGTTGAAACTCAAAGCAACTTCTTTCAATTCCCTGAGCATACGCACCGATAGGGTGTTTAACACTTTAGTTCGGTTCAGGATCACTGTGACCAGAGATCCCTGGCTTTTAATGATCAGATCACGATATTTCATAGACAAATCCCCTTCTTAATAAAGGTTTGACATAAAACTCCTTCAGCCTGCCCCATCCTCTGAAAGAGCAGGTTTTGGCCTCTGATATATTGGAACCACCATCCCTCATGGGAGCAGAAAGGGTGATGGTGCTTTAATGTCATGTGGGGAAAGCTTTAGTAGTATTTTTTGGAAGTATATGGTAAAGAGCTGCTATGGTCAAGTGAGAGGATTTGAACATAATTATACAATTTTAAGAGGTAAGTTATGACACAAGAGCAAGAATTTCCAAAAGTCGGCTTTGAATATCAGCTAATTTTAAAACACCTATTGGAGCACGCGGCAAAGATGCGACCTGAAGGTGAAATTGTCTATAAGGATCTTTTTCGGGAGAACTATGCCCAGCTTTATGAAAGATGCCAGCGCCTGTCAAACGCTCTTAAAGGATTAGGGGTGAAGGAAGGCTCAAAAGTCATTTGCTTTGAATGGAACACACACCGCTTCCTTGAGCTATATTTTGCCGTGCCCTGTATGGGCGCTATGGTGCACATGGGGAATCCGCTTTTAACACCGGAACAGATGGTCTATCTCATAAACCGGGTGGAGGATGATGTCCTCATCTTTAACAAGGATTTCATTTCAACAATTGAATCAGTCAGCGATAAATTAAAAACGGTTAAACATTACATAGTATTAGCTGATGATGAAAAAATTCCTGAGACAACGTTAAATCCAATCTCAGAGTATGAAGAATTGTTGCGTTCTGCATTGCCAGAATATGAGTATCCTGATCTTGATGAAAATACTGTGGCATCATTAAGTAACACAACTGGCACGACAGGAGATCCAAAGATATGCTTCTTTACTCACCGACAACATATATTGCATACACTTATCTGGTCAAATACGCTCCAGGGTTTTTCAGGGGAAAGGGGCCTGGATCCGCGCCGTGACCTGACAATACAGCTTGTGCCTATGTTCCACGCTCATGGCTGGGGTGTTCCATACATGGCGACATTCCTTTGTTGCAAACAGATATATCCTGGCAGATTCGATCCGAAGGTATTTTTTGAAATACTCAAAAAAGAGAAAAGTCCGGAGCAGGGCGGTTATATAGCCTGCGTTGCTACGATGCTTAACATGATTATCTCCCATCCGGAGGTAGAGCACTATAAAGAATATTTTAAGGGGCTTATCTATGAAGGAGGGGGAATGAGACTTCCCAGCATGCTTGCAAGAAAGGCAAAAGAACTGGGCATGGACATCTGTTCCGGATGGGGAATGACAGAGGTATATACAAAAGTGGGTCTACAGTATCTAAAACCTCATATGTTTAGTTGGCCTGAGGATAGGAAGATAGATTTTCTAAGCGAAACAGGCATGGCACCTGCATTTGTGGAACAGAGGGTGGTAGATGAACAGGGAAATGATGTAGCAAAGGATGGGAAGGCAGTTGGCGAGATTGTGCTCAGGGCTCCATGGATCACACTGGGTTATTACAAAGATACCGAGAAATCGAAAGAGCTATGGAGAGATAGCTGGATGCATACCGGAGATATGGCCACCATAGATGAAGAAGAGAGTGTATTGATTATTGATCGGTCTAAGGATGTTATAAAGAGTGGTGGGGAATGGATTTCCAGCCTGACATTGGAGAACCTGATAAACATGCATCCAAAGGTCCAGGAGGTTGCAGTTTTTGGGGCGCAATCGGAGAAATGGGGAGAACGCCCAGTAGTGCTATTAGTGCCAAAAAATGAATATAAAGGGAAAATCACCCAGGAGGAACTGAAGGAACATATGACACAGTATGTGAAAGAGGGCAAGATATTAAAGTGGTGGATACCGGAGAAGTTCATCTTTGTAGATCAAATACCTCGCACCAGCGTTGGCAAATTTGACAAAAAGGCGATGAGAACAACTTATTCGGATGTTTTGGAGAGGAAAGGATAGCAATAATACAAAAGTTGACTCTAAATCCCTTCATCGGATCCTGACCTATTGCTGTGTTGAAAACCTCCAAAAAAAATTAATGGCATTGGATAGGGTGGAAGAGGTGAAAATCAGCCATCACTATTATGCAGGCTGGAATGAGGTGGATGCCAAATCAAATCTAATCTTCAAGCAATTGATTGTCGGATTACATTTTGGTCATTCCAATTTATCTAATAAACCTATCAGCATTCTGGCATTGGTAATGGCCTGGCCTTTTCTATGATTATTAAAGAATAAAAAAATCTTCTCTGTTTGCTCTGCTATTGTAGAAATTTTAGGAAGCCACTCCTGAAGCTCATCTTCGCTATAGAGATAATCATACCTCTCTTTTGCATCCCCTGTGTACCATTTTGAGCGATTTCGACCATGAAACCTGATATAGCCGATGTTGGAGGTAGCCAGTGCAACCGGGGGCAGGAGACCTCTTATCTGAGGTTCATCAACGCAAACAAAACCAGCCTTCATATCCTTTAAGGTGGCATAAACCGAATCCCTTAACCATTCCTTTTGCCTGAACTCCACGCATACTGGCATCGGGCTAAATTCCCTGATAAGTGATTCCAGATAGACCCTTGACTCAGTAGTATAATGAAAACTCTGGGGGAACTGTAAAAGTATCGCACCGAGTTTATTATCCTCCCAAAATGGTGCCAGAGAATCCTTAAACTGAGGTAATATCTCGGGTATCGATTGATCTGTAACCTCATGGGTAAGACCTCGAAAGGCCTTTATGACAAATTCAACCCTATGACCTGATTTTTCCAACATCCGTCTGCATTGAGAGAGCTCTGGCATTCTGTAATATGAAAAATTCAGCTCAACTACGTCAAATTCCCGGGAGTAGAAGGATAAAAAATCAGAGTTAGGGAGACGAGCAGGATAAAAATTATTCCTCCAATCATTATAAGAAAAACCGGATGTTCCAACAAAGATCTTTGCCATATTTCTAATAGAGGAAATGTTGCTGTTCTGCTAGGA
>JAUWNK010000131.1 GCA_030612685.1 Desulfobacteraceae bacterium | reverse complement strand
GGCAGCAATAAGCCCTCCCTTAGAGCAGGAATAAGGAGACATGACAAGAGCCTCCATGGGTATACTACCAGACCAATGCTTGGTCCAGCTAAGGCGACCCTGGGAAGAAGCTATAGTTATTATCTTTCCGCTCTTTTGTTTGACCATTTGTTTGGCAGCGCCCTGGGTACAAAAGAAAGTGCCTTTCAGATTCAATGAAAAGACCTTATCCAAGTCCTCCTCTGTAAGTGTCAATATGCTTGCAGGGGGAAAAACTCCTGCGTTATTGATCAATATGTCTATTTTTTTAAACCGATCCACAACTGTTTCAAAAAAGCTCTCTACTTCCTCTTTGACTGTGGTATCGGCCTTTACAGGCAGGACTTTTCTTCCTGTCTCTGATTCAATGCTGTCAGCGACCTCTTTTAGTTTATCAAAGCGCCTTGCGCAGATAGCAAGATCTGCTCCCTCTCTGGCAAACCCACGTGCTGTCTCCATGCCGTATCCCTGACTTGCACCAGTAATGACTGCCACCCTATCTTTGAGCCTCATTGTTTTCACCTCCTTATAAGATAAATTCCCTTTAGCGCCTGCCTCTCTTCCTGAGCACATCAACTCCGAACATATCTGGTGTCAGGCCTGAATTGCAATCGCAGGTTTGATTACCGTTTTCATCATAACCAACCCATTCATAAATTGAGCCTGTTCAATATTTATTTTTCAAAACTACTTGTATTCATAAATAATATCAAGGGGTTAGACAATTCAAAAATGAGCCTAAATGTTTTAAGCTACTTTTGAAAATCATGCGCTAAAAGTTAAGTTGTTTCAATGGGTTAGAATATTGAACAGGCTCAAATTGTCTCTCTCTTTGCCAGAAGGTCAATCCAGGTGTATGATTGATCTAATACAACCAATCCACCATCTCTCTTCGGTCCAGTACGTATAGCGGTATTAAAGTTTTCGCCTATAGAAAAAGGCTTTACCTTTACTCCAGTCCTCTTTGCGCACAATATAATGCCTCTGCCCAGTATAACGGGCTATTTTGCCTAAACAATAGTAGATATCGGCTACCTCTTCAAATGATGTAATTAGGAGGTAGAAGTGATGATGATATACCTCCTCATTTAAATTTAAATGATTACCGACCTACTCTTCTCAGAGCGTCAAGAGTATACTCTTCTTTTTTCTTACCTTGATTTACAACGGCCGTGAGGTGGCAAGGGGCTGTTTCCCAAATCCTAAAATCCTGGTGATCTGCAGAAGTAACGCCAAGGACTGCCCCACCTCCTGTTCTTTCTGGATTGGGAATCGCGGTCCAAGCGTTAAAATATCCTCTCCATAACCTGCCTGCTCGATCATAAGAAAACCCTACACTATAACTCCAACAATCCGGATCTAATAACATAATCTTCTTTGAGTAGCAGTGACCCTCGAATTTTGGTGTCTGCTCTATTATCCATATATTTCTCCGCTCAAGAATATGTCCCAAATTATGCGCCCCTTTGAGGTACTGGTAGTGCTCACCGGCTGGCATAAGAGCATCAACTAGCATATCTTTCACCTCCAAGATCTTCCAGTTAAACAGAGCGGAAGGCCCACTCCATACCCAGGCGTCGTCCATGGCGTGGACAAATCCACCAAGACTATCGCACCTGTTTGCAGCTCCAACCCTTATATTACGCCTCAGACCCGGGACATAGACCCATATATTATTATCCCTCGTGGTATCTATATGCCTTACAGTCAGTTGGGCTAACCCTTTAGAAGAGAAGGGCTTAGTGAATCGTATGATTTGCTTTCGCCATATCCCATGAGGATTTTTCTTAAGCAGATTCGGCTTTGGATCGAGATCTGTTCTAAAGGCAAAAGAGAGTTTGTTAGCGACCCCTTCCATGTGTTTAACATTCCCTTTATTATCAGTTAGCTTGTACCACCAAGTAATCTCATTATCATCACCTACAGATCTATAATCAAAGTTCCAGGCAGCCTTAACCCCGGATTGGGGGTCATCTGGGGTCAAATCCGGAAATGGTAAACCCGCTCCGGCATAATTCACAAGCTCGCCTTTAGTGCCAATACTGGCCTTTCCCTTATTCATCTGAGTATATTTTTTGTAGGAATTGCTTTGGCACCAGGTGCGATCCTTTGTTTCTACGATGGGGATTTGCCAACCGAAGTCCCTTATTACCTCGCTAAAGATAATTAACTGTCCCTTGTGTAAAAGTCCTTTGGCGTGAAGCTCTTTAAGCTCTTCTACGGTTTTGATCACCTCGCCGGCCTTCCCTTCAAGGGCCAGTCCAGAGGTGGCAAAAACCCCCAAAACAAAAAGGACTGAGATCAATCCCGCAAATATTGATTTACAACTATTTTTCAACATAATTGATCCTCCATTAATTAAAGTTAAATAGTGTCAATGTTTAGAATTCATACTTGAGCTCGAGTAGTGCTTCAGAGCAGCCCCGAACCATAGCAAAATCCCCTGTATAGGCGTCGTCACCATAAAAGAGGTTGACCTTGGGGGTAATGGTCAAATTTCCACCAGCTAACCACTGGGGCTTATAATCGATCCAGGCCTGAAGCATGCCCCATTCTCTGTCAAAATTATAGGCAGGATAGAGGTTGATCTGCACCCGGTCATTGGACCACCCCCAATTTATATAGAGGGTAAACATGAGGTCCAACTCCTTGACCTCAGTGTTGTAACCAGGAGTCACAAGATCATCATCATGGTCCAGGATGTATGTTCCTATAATCTGGAAATTGGTCAGAACGCTTCTGGCAGGATTTAACCAGTTAAAGGTGGTGTTTCTGTCCCAGCCGAAACCGAATTTAATCGTGTCTTTCTTTTCCAGATGATAGAAATCAGGGTTGGGTACTCCAGCCCATCCACCTATCATAAGCCTCTTGTCAGCAGTATAGGGTACGTGATGAAAGTGTCCGATCTCACCCCTGAATACCGAGCTGGTCAACTGATTGTACCAGTTAAAGGAGAATCCCAGGATGTTTTGCCGGAAATGCTTCATATTTACAGGGGCGCCAAGCAAAGGACTCCCTTCCCACCATACCGTCGGATTGTGATTGTGGGTGTAACACTCCATGAGGGAATAGGTAAGCCCGCCTATGGTCTGCTGCCACCTGATAGCTAACGTGCTATCAGAAAGTCTCCTTCGCATACCTGGAGGATCGGCCTCATCGTCCTCCGGTACTCCGGGTACAAAGGTATCCGGTTCCCATACCCCCGGAACTTTTCCACCATTATACCAGCTCCCATCAGGAGTGAGATAAGCAGGATCGCCAAAGAGAGATCCGGCCGGAACCTGGTTCACACCCCATCGATGGCCGGGGTTGGTGTAGAGGCTATTGGCCCTCTCCCATGGATCGTCAATAGCTGGCATCCAGACAAACTGGATATTGGCATTTGCCTCTGGAATGCTAACGATGGTGTTTAACATCGTCAGGGGTTTTCTCATGCTTTCATAGTCCTCCACAGCATAATGCCATCTCAGATCGAGAGGGTTGATGATATCCATCACACGTAACCCCAAACCTCCAAGATCACCCCAGACTACCTGTTGTTTTCCGAGCTTTAGCCAGACTCTATCTGTGGCCTGCCAGGCAAGGTAGTATTCTCTAAATTTCTCCTCATTCAAGACATCTTCATCGAAGTTACCTGCAGCCACGGCATCATCTTCAAGGTGATAGGCCGTCTCTCTGACCCCTCTCCAGATTGCATAGAGACTGGCGTCCTCGGTAACCTTGGCCTCTGCTTCCAACTGCAGGACATTTCGAAACATGGATGTGCCCTCTCCCCTCTCCGCGCCATAGAAGCCGAATCGGTAACCAGTCCAGTTCTTTAACATACCATTTAAGGTTACTCGACGATCCGCCCATTCCATGCCCTGGGCCACGTTGGTTAGAGCAAAGGCCAGCATCAGGCTCAATAAACCAATGAAAAATAGCCTTGATCTTGTTTTTTCTATTTTCATAGCTCCCTCCTCCTAAAAGTGTTAAGAATTTGTTTTTTCAAACTCTCCTCCTATTTTTCCATCCCCCCTTTCTTTATGATATTTCGATTCCCTTACTATGTTCCACATCAACGCCCCGGGCGATAAATTTGGGCCTAACCATAGCCACGATAGTTGGAATCAGGATCATGCCTCCGAGCATACTGATGAACATCCAAAGGGCCAGCAGGAGCCCCATTTCAGCCTGAAACCTTAGACTGGAGAGGAAATACCAGAGTATTACCCCTGCGATCAGGGTAGTACCAGTAAAGAGGACCGCTCCCCCGGCTGTGGACAGGGCATTAATGGAGGCCTGCCTGTAATCTTTTACCCTGGCATATTCTTCCCTCATCCGACTCACAATATAAATCCCGTAATCAACTCCCAGGCCAATGCCCAAGGCGGATATAGGAAGGGTATTAATGTTCATGCCTATATCTCTGAAGGCCATGTAGGAAAGGGTTAAAAAGTTGGTGGCGGCCAGTGGGATGATAAATAACAAACCCGCAAACAAGGATCGGTAGGTTATGGAACAGGTTAAAAATACCACCAAGAGGGCCAGGATTATGCTCACAGCCTGAGACGCAGCTATCACCTCGTTGGCAGCCCCCAATATGCCTATAAGTCCCCCTGCCATCTTAAACTTAATCCTATCTGAAGGGTTTTCATTGATAAATGTTTTTGCCCTGTTAATGACTTTTTCTATAGTATCTCCTTTATGGTCCTTCACATAACAGATCACATTAGCCAGCCGGACATCCCTGCTAACAAAACGGTCCAACTCTCCGGGTTCGCAGCCCTGGGAAAACATAAAAATCAACATGGCCATAAATCTTCTATCGTGGAACGACTGAATCCCCCACTTCGGGTCTCCGTAATGTAGGGCAGCATTAACTTTCGGTGCTACACTGGCAAGAGAGACTGTTCCTCCCACCTCCGGTAAGGCCTCCATGTACCACTGGAAATCCTCCAACAGTTTTATGGCTTCGGGTGTTTCTATGATATCTTTCTCACTCCCTTCAACGATGACAAAAAGTTGATCAGTGCCGGGATAGTTAGCACTCATAGAAGCAGTACCCCGGTTATACTCCGAGTCAGGCCACAAAATTGGCGAACCGGGGTGGGTATCTCCTATCTTTAAATCCTTGGTATAGTATCCCCCAATAGCAAAAACTATAAGTGTCAGAATAATAGTAGCCCACCGAGAGGTTCGTGCATAGGCTATCTGCCCTAACCATCCTAAGACCTTGTTAAGTAAAGGAACCTCTTCAAATTTCTCTTTTTTAAGTTTAGGTGGAGGAAAGTAAGATAAGACAATAGGATTTAAGATCAAAACGCTTACTATAATACTCAACACCCAATAGCTCCCCATCAAAGCCAATTTGGTCAACAAGGGAATAGGGGCAACCAGAACCACCAAAATTCCCAAGGCATCAGTAATAACGCCTAAAAGACCGGGAGCAAGGAGGCCACGACAGGATGCAACAGCGGCTTTTTTGACATCCATAGCTCGATAAAATTCCTCATCAAACCGGCGAACCATTTGGACTGAATGGCTAATGACCCTGGCACTGATCAAAAATGGAATAACCAGTATTAAGGGATCGAGATCATAGCCAAGAAGATTGGCCAGACCCAACCCCCATATAGCACTTATAAAACCGGAGAGGATAGGAATCACAGTTCCGCGAATACAGCGAAAGTAAACGAAAAGTAAGAATATAATAATTCCAATGGTCAGGGCAAAAATGAACATCATTTCAGGAAAATAACTATAAATCCAGCCATAGAGGATGGGATTCCCGGATAAAGTGATAACCGTATTTTCATCCCTCTCCCGTTCACAAATTTCATTTATTTTATCAAAGAGTAATTTATAATTAATGTCTTCTCCAGTCATTGGATCCCTTATAAAAACAGCCTGGAGAAGTGTAGACTTCGAATCAAGGGAGACTATATTTCCATAGAGCATGTCATTATGATAAATGGTATCCTTTAATTCTTGCATCTCCTCCGGGGTCTTAGGAATATGGGGATACATAACCGATACATTCCGCATACCCCAACTGCTGACCTTCATATCCTTGACACTTGGCCGAGGCAGGGAAAAGATTTGATAGGGATGAACCCAAGGCAAATTTTCGAACTCTGTGGTAATCCTTTTGAGTTTTTTCAGGGTCTCGATTTTAAAGATGGTACCCTCTTTGACCTTTAGTTCTAAGGAAACCAGATTAGCCCCTCCAAACAGCTCCCTGAAGGTGTTATGAACTTTGATAAATCTATGTTTTTGTGGAAAAAGGTCATCGAAAACCGTTTTCATCCTGGTTTTGCTCGCCTCGTATCCGAAGAAGATGGTCAAAATGATAATTCCTATCAGCCAATACAACCTGTATTTGATTATATGTTCAGCAAATCTTCTCACGCTATACTCCTCTTAATTTACCTTAGATTCTACCTTTGGTAAAAATGCCATGTTTTGCCGCCATCATCGGTGAGCATTACTGTAGCATGCCCTCCCACAATGATACCATGGTCATTATTAAATCCAATGCCTCCCATCCACCAATTAGAGATACTACTGCCTGCTTGTTGAAATCTTTTCCAGATCCTGCCCCCGTCCTTGCTGGTGAGGAAGACCCCTCTAGTCCCTACTATAAATCCTCTTTCCCCTTCTACGAAAATATCCAAAAGTAATTCCTTGGTATTACTCTCAAGAGCAAACCAGGCTTCACCTCCATCCGGGGTATATAAAATCTGCCCATCAATCCCCAATATCCATCCCTCTTTATCGTTCAGGAAATATACGCAGGTAAAATATTTACCTCCCATCTCGGCTTTTTGAGGGGTCCAGGTTTCCCCGCCGTCGCGGGTATGTAATATGGTTCTGAATTCTCCCACAATACATCCCGTAAGAGGAGACGTAAAGAAAACGCTACTAAAGATCCTGTCTGTAGCTTCTTCTGTAGCCTCTTTTATAGAAAAATCCTGCCAGCTTTTCCCCCCATCCTTGGTTATTAGTAAGGTAGACCAGGTCCCCACAGCCCAGCCGTGTTTTTGATCGATAAAATGAACACTTCTCAATATATTTTTGTTATCGTTTGGCTGTAACTCCCATGTTTTTCCGCCGTTGGAGGTATGAATAATCGTTCCATAGTCACCCACAGCCCAGCCGTTCTTTGAATCTACGAAACATATGCTAAATAAAGCCTCTTCAGTTCCGGAATCCTGCCTTGTCCAATTTTTTCCCCTATCCGCCGAATAGAACAACCTCCCCCGATATCCCACAGTCCAATAATTGGAGCCAACGACAGCTACATCATAAAACATGTCCGAATATAGAAAACCCTCCTCTAATAAAGGAGGGTCTTCTTTGTTTGAACCATAGACCGTACCTGCAACCGCCAAGTAAAATATTAAAATAAATAACCACGCGATAGATTTTCGTAAAAATTTAATCATGTTAGAAAGTCTCCTTTCTTCAGCATGAACACATCAACTTCACAAAAGGCTTCGTATCATTAGTGTAATCATGTGTATTTAGGATTTTTCATTTCACTATAAATAGCCCTTCCAGTTATTACGCAGAGCATATAATTGGTTGCATCTAAAGAATGCCTGCCCGCCACCTGCCCGCCATTGCTACGCTGCAGGCGTTGGCAGGCGGGTCGGCTTCGCCTCAGGCCCGGCCCGACGGACGGCAGGCGGGGAGGCGGGCGGGCAGCGCAGTCCTTCGCCGACCCGGAACGGGGCGGGGTATGGCTGCATCTATTGGCACCGCTAAAACGGTACACTACAGATTTAATAAAGATGTCTTGCATAATAAAAATGAAAACTATTTTATGCCCCCAGTAATATCTTTAGCTTTCCTTCATTTACAAATAAGTATCCGTTAATCTTACTTAGATCATTGAATAAGAAGGGTCCATAATAACCGAGGGAAAACGATAGGTCCCCTTTAATAATCTCAGGAAGGTACTTATTTTTTTGGGCCTCGTTTCCAAAATTTAGGATTGCCAGTCCTCCTAATAGGTTCAGCCCATAGGATATACCCAGATCAATAGAATACCTGGACAATTCTTCTATTACTATGGCAACCTCTATGGGTCCCAGATTTGATCCATTATATTTTTCAGGAAAGGAGATTCCAAAAAGACCCAATTCTGCTATTCTTTTATCAAATTCTGGTGGATACTCTTTGTTGAGGCATAGTTGGCTAATATAGTCTTTAGTGAATTCTTTAAGTATAAGAGAGCGGACTGTTTCCTTTAATATTGATTGTTCTTCACTTAGTTTCAAATCCGTAAATAGCCCTCTATGTCCTACGGCCTAAGAAATCGACTAATCTATCTATACACAGCAAAAAACTTGCCAAAACTATCTATCCTTAAAAAATTCCTTGACATCAATTAGGTATTGGTTTTTGTTTAACAAAAAGGGTTTCTTCTTGACGATAGCCTTAAAAAGTTATTTAAAAATTAATGCAAAAATGAATTAAGATATTTTTAATGCAAAAATG
>JAUWNK010000117.1 GCA_030612685.1 Desulfobacteraceae bacterium | reverse complement strand
TATTGCGTTTCATGAAAACTTTTACACCGTCATTGCGAGGAGCGAAGCGACGAAGCAATCTCAACAAGGCTCACAAACTACGCCACGAGATTGCTTCGCTAACGCTCGCAATGACAACTTTTTAATGAAACGCTATACTAGTAGCTTGCTGCGGGGTAGTTCATTGTGACTCAGTGAATTTGTCTTCTCATGCCAGATTAAAGAACTTGGTGCTTGAGCTCTTGAAATGGAGCAATGTTTTCCTGTTTAGCCCTTTAATAGGAACTCGCTCCTGGCTGGAAAAAGTATAGGGTTAAGGCCTTTATGTGTCAACAGAAAAGGTACAACTGCTCCGAAAACTTCCCCCAAACCAATTTGATAAAAAGTTTTCAACCACAACATCACACATGTGATTAGAGCTTGACACACAACCATCAATTCCCTATCCTCCTTGCCATAAAAAGAGATTCCAATGTTTAAACCATTAGGACTCCGATTTAGCAGCATCGGAGTCTCAAGAGGTGAAATCCAAGGACAGCCGACCTGCCCGCTAATGCCTGAGCATAGCGATGGCAGGCGGGGACGGCTGTCCTACGGTTGTTTGGTAATCTTGCATACAAGAATCTCTCAATTTATGTCATATCATTTCATTTAGTGGTCAGTGCACACTGTCCTGCAGAAAGATGACAAAAGGAGCAGAAAATCAATTGAATCATCTAACATTTGTCCTCCTACTCCTTGTCTTTTCTTTTGTTGGGTGCGCCCACAGACACGTTGCCAACCCTTCCTCCGCCCCGACGGACGAATCATTACATCACAACCAGGAAACGACCCTATCCACATCAGACCAGACCCCATCGAATAACAGGGAGGTTGAAGAGGATTCTCTCGATAAAGATCTGGGTTTTTTGGACGAAGAGGCCGAAGAAGAGGTGGTGCAAGTGGCAGACCCTCTAGCACCCTGGAACAGGGCTATGTTCCTATTTAACGACAAGCTCTACTTCTGGGCTCTGAAGCCCCTTGCAAGGGGATACAGGGCTGTGATACCCAAGCCCGCCAGGAGGGGTATAAAAAATTTCTTCCATAATCTCACCATGCCCATTCGGATGGTAAGCTGCATCCTTCAGGGAAAGGGGCGCGCAGCTAGTGCGGAATTAACCAGGTTTCTGATAAACAGCACCGTGGGAGTCCTTGGATTTGGAAGCCCCGCCAAAAGGTGGCCTGAGCTGGATCCCAGCGAGGAAGACCTGGGCCAGACCCTTGCAACTTATGGGATCGGCGACGGGTTTTACATTGTGTGGCCTATTCTGGGCGCATCCACCCTGCGTGACTCAGTGGGGATGATCGGAGATTCGTTTTTGAATCCTGTCTCATATGTGCATCCCACCGAAGCATACTTGGAAATTAGGGCCGTCGAGACTTTAAACGAGACTTCATTTCGGATCGGGGATTACGAATCTCTCAAGGAAGCAGCCGTTGACCCATACGTGGCGTTCCGCAATGCCTATATCCAGTATCGTAAAAAGAAGGTGGAAGAATAGGGGAGAAGTGATGGTGAGATATGCTATTTGGTGGTCATGGTATAAACCCTATCCCAGTTGCGAGGTGGCGGATTTTTTTTGAGATCAAGGCACCTTTCAATGTAGACTTCTGCTGCATAAAGGTTGGGATCCATGGCGGTAATATTTTCAAAGATATGGATTGCTTTATCCCATTTTCTCTCTTTGTATAAATTAACTGCCTGATTGAACTGATTTATAATCTCCTCCTGCATATCAGGGAGATCTTTATCTCCTGTCAGGCTATAAATTTTAACAGGCTGTTCCTTTCCTTTTACCCTGACTGAATCCAGCTCCATGCAGGTAAATTCATTTTTCACCTTCTCAAAGGTAAATTCACTAATTATTATATTGGTCTTATAACTCTTATTTGCACCCTCAAGCCTGGAGCCAAGATTAACTGAGTCACCCATAACAGTAAAATCAAACCTCTGATCCGATCCCATATTCCCAACCATCATGGGGCCAGTGTTTACACCAATGCCGATATTTATAGGCTGCTTGCCTTCACCAATCCACTTTTGATTAAGTATCTTTAGCTCCTTCATCATTTCAAGGGCAGACTGGCATGCCTTGATGGGATGATCCGGCAAATCGAGAGGCGCCCCGTATATGGCCATTATAGCATCTCCCATATATTTATCTAAGGTACCATTATATTTGAAGACAATATCTGTCATAGCTGTGAGGTATGCGTTTAAAAGGTGTACTAAATCTTCAGGTGTTAGTCCTTCAGCAATAGTAGTAAAACTCCTAATATCTGAAAAGAGTATTGAAAGTTCCTTTCTGTCTCCCCCCAGTTTGAGTTTTTCAGGATGTTTTAACATCTCATTAACAACAGAAGGGGATACATAATAGGAAAAGGCACCTTTAATTTTCTTCCGCTCTCTTTCCTCGGTCATGTATTTGTATATAGTGAGAGATATATATAGAACAATCAAAGCTATTAGGGGGTATGTTATATTAAAACATAGACCATATTTAACGAAAAGGATCCTGCTAAAAAATATATATGTTATGAAAAGACCTATAGCAAATAGAATTCCTTTTACTGCGCTAAGGCGAGGAATGACAATCCCTATAACTATACCGATAAGTATAATAGCAAAGAGGTCAAAGATTTTGGTCCATTTAGGCCGGGTCAAAAAATTTTGTCTCAAGATATTATCTATTGCTGTAGCGTGTATTTCCAAACCAGGATAAACAGTGGAAAAGGGGGTGTTCCTCATATCATATATGCCTATTGCTGTGGCTCCTATCAAAACTATTTTGTCCTTAAAAACTCCCTTATGGATTTTATTATTAATTATGTCTGTAATAGGGTAATGGGGGAATATCTTAGGTGGGCCTAAGTAGTTTATCATCATTTGCCCTGTCTCATCTGTTGGAATCTTGATATCTCCTATCTGAATTCCTTCTACCCCGTAACTGGCTATCTTGACGATCAAGGGGGGACGATCCAAATAGTGCCATATAGATTGAATTGAAAGAGGGGGGAAGATCTCTTGTCCGCATTTGATAATCAAGGGCATCCACCTAACTACACCATCAAAGTCTGGGAACATGTTAAAATAACCAGATGAATCGCCAGCTTGATTTATTATTGGGATATTAACTTCAGGGGCATAGGCCTTAAAAAAGGGGTCGATATTAGTATCTTCTTGAGAAAACTGTATGGGGTATCTGGATCCACTGATCTGGGCTATTTTATTGTTTATCGTTTCCCTTTCAATTTGATAATCAAGACTCTCTTGGATCATATGAAAAAAATAGCCCAATACCACCTTGGCCTTTGACCTTTTTATAGAGTTAGCTAAGATAAGATCGTTATTGGCCAGGATTTTAGATTTATCTAAAAACCTGTCTAACTCCCTGTTTTTTAATTTTAAACTTCCTAATTTAGATTCTAATTGTTGGATAAAAGAGAGATTGCTGTTTTCATCAGGCTCAAGGAAGCCAATATCAAATCCTATGACCTTTGCCCCGTCATCTGAGAGATAGTTAATAAGCCTGGCAATCTTGGAGCGTGACCATGGCCATCTTCCTTCTTTATCAAGACTCTTTTCATCAATAACAGCAAGGGCAATAGCATCACTACCTTCCATAGTACCTCTGGATTTAAACCTTAGATCCAGGGTCTTGAGCTCAATAATCTCAAGAAATGAGGGGCCTGTAAGAAATATAAGAATGATCAAAATAGTAAGATAAATAGTAATAGAAAGGGGATTTAAAGAAAATAATAACTTAAGTTTTTTAATCATCCTTCATCCCTTATATAAAGTATTCTCTTCTATAATAGGTTTTATGTTAGAGAGGAAAGTTTTTTAAGTTTCCATAAGTTTAACCATATATGGTAAACAGCCATCAAAGTCAAGAAGACAAGCAATTAAGGGGAAAATTTGATTGACAAATCAGGACCTAAATTTATAAGATGCTCTACCATAAAGATTTCGGCTGAAAGTCATTTTATAAGCATCTTAAGGTGATCTGGTTAAAAATAAACCGTTTTCTTTTAAGGAGAAAACGGTTTATTATGTTATATATGAGTAACTATTCTGCCACAGAGCTACACAGATGACCGCAGATAGGTTTAAATATAAAGAAATCACAGATATTATTCGTAACCGTTCATGGGTTCAGGGTTCAGGGTTCAGAGGTTCAAGGTTCGGGGTTAGTGAAGGCTAAAACAAAAGCAACCATGAACCCCTCCTGCCATTGCCCTATTTGCTTAGTCGTTCGAAGCCTGCCTGCTATAGCTAAGCATAAACGGGTAGGTGTTTTGGGCAGTAGGGGCATGGGCGGGCAGGCAACAAATATTGAAGTTGGCTTATTATTGAATTCCTGACCCTGTCAGGAACAGGTTTTGGCAGAAAACCAGAATTCAAAAGACCTGTCTGCGTGCAACGCACAGGCAGGTTTGTGTATGATAATAAAAGAAAAAATATCAGCGATAATCAGCGTAGATCGGTGGCTGAGTACTTACATAAATGATAAAGGTATTGACAATAGCAGGTTCAGATAGCAGTGGAGGAGCAGGGGTTCAGGCAGATATCAAAACCATATTTGCTCTTGGGTCCCATCCCTTAACAGCAATAACCTCTTTAACAGCCCAGAATTCCCTTGGTGTGGATAGCATTCTTAGGGTTCCACCTAATTTTATTATAGCCCAAATGGAGAGTGTGATCAAGGATATGTCTCCCCATGCAACAAAAACAGGTATGCTCTTTAATGTTAACATCCTCAAGGCTGTGGTGAGAACAGTTGAAAAATATAGATTACCCTTGCTGGTAGTGGATCCGGTAATCCTATCATCAACCGGAACAGTTTTGCTGGAGTCCAATGCTATAAATATAATGCGGGAACAACTCTTTCCATTAGCTACTGTTGTGACCCCCAATTTACATGAGGCCGAGGTTTTAAGTGGCCAGAAGGTGAGTAATGTAGAAGAAATGGTAGCAGCAGCAAAGCTGATCAAGGAATTTGGTCCCTCTAACGTTATTATAACAGGAGGTCATCTAAAGACTGAATGTATAGATATATTATATAATAGTGCGGGGGTTTATCATTTTGGCGGACCTCGGTTAGAAACCGAGCATACCCATGGAAGCGGTTGTGTTTTTTCCGCTGCCTTAGCTACATTTTTGGCCATGGGTAACAATGTCAGAAAAGGGGCCGAGATGGCCAATAGCTTCACAAGAAAGGCAATCAGCAAGGGATTCAAAGCAGGTAAAGACCCTGGGCCTGTCAACCCCCAATAAAGATGGAAAAGGAGAAAAGATATAATGACTCAATTAAAAGAGGCAAAGAATGGGGTTTTGACCCCGGAAATTAAATATATAGCTGAAAAAGAGAAGATTGATCCATCCTACCTTGGAGAGATGGTGGCTAAAGGAAGGGTTGTTATCCCGGCAAATAAAAATCACAGGAATTTAGTCCCATGCGGTATTGGTGAAGGATTGTTAATAAAGGTGAACTCAAACATCGGGACCTCCTCTGATCATATTGATTTGGAAGAGGAAATGGCTAAGCTGAAAGTCTCTATTGAGGCAGGAGCAGATACTGTGATGGATCTCTCCACTGGTGGTGATATTGACCTGGTAAGAAGGAAAATCATAGGGGAATCGAAAGTGCCTATTGGAACAGTTCCCATATACCAGGCAGTGATAGAGGTGGTCGAGGAGTTAGGTGGTCTTATTCACTTAACTGTGGATAAACTATTTGAAATAATAGAAAAGCAATTATCCGATGGGGTTGACTTTATTACTGTCCATTGTGGCCTTACTCTTAAGGGTCTGGAGATGCTAAAGGCTCAAGGTAGAGATCTTGATATAGTCAGCAGGGGAGGGGCATTTCTGACTACCTGGATGCTGCATCATGAAAGAGAAAATCCATTATTTGAATACTACGACAGGCTCTTGAGCATTGCCAAAAAATACGATGTTGTTCTTTCACTAGGCGACAGCCTCAGGCCTGGCTGTCTGGCGGACTCTACTGACAGGGCCCAGATACATGAACTTATGACCTTAGGTCATCTTAACAAACTGGCCCGGGAAGAGGATGTACAGGTAATGATAGAAGGGCCAGGCCATATCCCTTTAAATGAGATCGAAACAAACATCAAACTTGAGAAAAGCCTCTGTAACAATGCCCCCTTCTATGTGCTCGGGCCCTTAGTAACTGATATAGCTGCTGGCCATGATCATATCGCCTGTGCTATAGGTGGCGCTGTAGCCGGATGGTATGGGGCGGATTTCCTCTGCTATGTAACACCGAGTGAGCACCTTTCCTTGCCCTCAGTGGATGATGTTCGGGAGGGGGTTATTGCCACAAAAATTGCTGCACATGCTGCTGATATTGCCAGGGGTAATAAGCTTGCTATGGAGCCAGATAAAAAGATGGGTATGGCACGAAAGGATCTTAACTGGGAAAGACAGATGGATCTTGCACTTGATCAAATAAAGGCCAGAAAATATAGAGAGAATAGGCCCTCGGCAGAAAATGATGTGTGCACCATGTGCGGCAAATTTTGCGCCATTAAGCAGGTGAAAGAATATTTCCATGGTTGAAAGTTCAAAAAGACACCAACATCATATTGAGATTTTACATAACTTAGCATTAAATAAGATGATGGTTCTTTTATAAGGGCATGGGTGCCTCTTTTTTTATTTATTGCCTCCCGACCCGCACTGTCTCGGGATGGGTGAAGCAACCAGTGGAAGGAGCATGGGTATCTTTTTTCAAACAACGAACTGGTAAGCCTCTTTTGCCTTCTCATTACCGATGATCCAAGCGGGCGGCCATCCGGGTACGAGTCTTACGAAGCAGAGTGAATGGGCGAGCCCTCTTACGCCTTCCCGCCCGCTTTTAGCCGAGCCATTAGCGGGCCTTAAAGCATCTGCTCTTTCGTGTTTAAAAAAAGATACCCATGCTCCTAACCGGTGCTTGCTAAGGGAATAAAAAAAGGACACCCATGCCCAAAAAAATGGTGGATTATGAAAAGCCCTAAGATTTTGATATTTACAGACTTAGATGGAACATTGTTAGATGATAAAACGTACAGTTTCAAACCAGCACTACCAGCACTGAAGATTATTCATTCACTTAAGATTCCCCTTATCTTGGTAAGCAGTAAGACCCGGGCTGAAATTGAGTTTTTTAGGAAAAGATTGTCTCTTGACAGCCCATTTATAGCAGAGAACGGTGGGGGAATATTTTTCCCAGATAGGTTTAAATTGCCTAAAGACTTTCTTTATGAAAAGGTCAATGGTTGTAATGCAATATTTATAGGAAGGCCAATTAAGGAGGTGCTTGAGAAGATCCATAAACTAAAGGAAGATTTTCCATTCGAGGGTTTTTCGGAAATACCTGTTAAAGAGATCGTTGCTTTGACTGGTCTCACATTAGAGCAGGCTATTCTTGCCTCTAAGAGAGAATTTGATGAACCAATAGTATTAAAAAATCCCCTTGATGATAGGGAGATATTTTGCAAGAAAGCGTCTGATCTTGGCCTTGATTGTGTATACGGGGGGCGATTTATTCATCTTTTTCTCGATGGGAATAAGGGTAAGGCTGTGGAGATAGTGCTAAATATTTATAAACAACTAAGGGGACCTATTTTTTCTATTGGTCTTGGAGACAGCCCAAATGATATCTCTATGTTAAGGGTGGTGGACAAGGCTATTTTAATGCAAGATAGAGATGGCACCTATATAAAAGGGCTGGTTCATCCAGATCTCACCAAGACAGAGGGAAATGGTCCTGAGGCATGGAATAGGGTGATGTTATCTATACTAAGTGCCTAAAGTGCCTAAAGTTATGAGTGCCTAAAGTGAACTCAACAAACTCAAGACCCTTTGTCTTTACTTAAAGCTGATGGCTGATAGTTGAATGCTTACCTGGTTTTTATCATGATTCATACAATAAGATGGGGAAGCAACTGTATTTATATTATTGATCAGAGAGAGCTCCCTCAAAAAAAGGAATGGCTTGTTTGCCGATCTCTTGAGGATGTTATTACCGCTATTAGAGAAATGGCTATAAGAGGTGCTCCAGCTATTGGGGTGGCTGCAGCCATGGGCCTCGCATTAGGTTCTCAATCTATTAAGACAGAGAAATACGGAACCTTCAGGGAAAGATTTTTGGAAATGGCCCAGCTCATGAAATTGGCCAGGCCTACCGCAGTTAATCTAAGGTGGGCAGTTGAGAGGATGATTAAGGTTCTGGAAGGTATGTATGATAAGGATGTGGAGGAGATTAAAGAGACTATTAGAAAGGAATCCCAGATCATCTTAGAGAAGGATATTGAGACAAATCTCAAAATTGCTCAAAATGGTCTGGGCCTTGTCCCAGATGGAGCGACTATCCTTACCCACTGTAACGCCGGAGCCTTAGCTACAGGTGGTTATGGTACTGCTTTGGGCGTGATCAGAGCAGCTTATGAGGCCGGGAAAAATATCCATGTGATCGTGGATGAGACAAGACCATTGCTCCAGGGTGTGCGTCTTACAGCATTTGAACTGATGGAGGAGAACATCCCGGTCACGGTTATAGTGGATAGTGCGGCAGGTTATCTAATGAGAAAAAAGATGATAGATTTAGTAATAACCGGGGCTGATCGGATAGCCTTAAATGGGGATATGGCCAATAAGATTGGCTCCTACCAATTGGCCGTGATGGCAAAAGAGAATAAGATCCCTTTTTATGTTGCCGCACCCATTTCAACCTTTGATCCAGACCTAAAGAACGGAGATTTAATCCCTATTGAAGAAAGAGAACCAGAAGAGGTTATTTCCTTTGCCGGTCATCTCATTGGCCCAGAGGGTGTCGATGCCTTTAACCCTGCCTTTGATATAACCCCTTCAAAATACATTTCCGCTATAATAAGCGAAAAAGGAGTTATTAAATCACCTTATAGAATAAGCATAAGGAATCTATTCGGAACAGAAGATGATAATGGAACAGATATGAAATAGAGAAAACCCTGTTACAATTTCAAACGGGGCTGTGAAAAAGCGCTCCTTTGTCCTGTTTGCTTTATCTAATATCAAGGTTTTCACTTGACCTTTGACAAAGATATATCTTATGGTTTTCTTAATGGCCCGGCTACATTCATGGGTCGGTTTTTTTTCTGAAGGATTATTTCCTTTTGTTAAAGTGACGACCTGAGGCCTGGGACCATAAGAGAACATTCTTAGAAAGGAGGTCAGCACTTTGGCACAAGGAACAGTAAAGTGGTTTAGTGATAAAAAGGGATATGGCTTCATTGAGCGGGAAGACGGTCCGGACTTATTTGTTCACTACTCCTCCATTG
>JAUWNK010000139.1 GCA_030612685.1 Desulfobacteraceae bacterium | reverse complement strand
AGAGAGATGATGAATAAGATCTTACCTTCCATTATTAATGTGGCCTTGAGCGAAGGGAAAGGTATCAGGGCATATATATTGACCTCATTCGGCTGTCCCTATGAGGGCAAGGTGCCAATAATGAAGGCTGAGGAACTTGTTACCAGATTGGACTTTATGCATGTAAGTGAAATATCCCTTGTTGACAGCTCAGGTATGGCAGACCCTATGCATGTCAAAGATCTTCTCCGTCCTTTAGTTGAGCTCAAGTTGGGTGCCAACCTTGCCGTTCACTTTCACGATACAAGGGGCATGGGACTGGTCAATGCCATGGCTGCCTTCGAGGCCGGAATAAGAATCTTTGATACAGCAGTAGGAGGTATGAGCACGAAACCATTTGGTGTCCCTGATCATAATGTTACTACCTGGAATATTCCAACAGAGGATCTGGTAAATATGTTTGAATCCATGGGGGTTAAAACAGGGGTAAACATGGAGCTCCTCCTTGCTTGTGCTTCTATGGCAGAGAAGATGATGAAAAGAAAACTTACAAGCCATATCCTCAGGGCTGGACCTAATAATAAAGTCTTTCAATCTCCTCAGAGGCTAAAGATCAGTTAATAGTACTATTTTATCTTTATCCCTAATTTTTTTATCGGGTGATATCTACAGAGACAAAATATGTTTCACTTTACAGACGAACAGAGAATGATTCAAGAGATGGTGGGAAGGCTGGCAAAAGAAAGGATCACACCTTTTGTCGAGGAGGCAGATAGAGCCGGTCATTCCTTGCCCCAGGTTGTAAAAATCCTGGCCGAAAATGATCTTTTAAAATTGGGACTTCCTGAGAACTACGGTGGTATAGGAGCTGACTATACCACCATTGCCCTTGTTGTGGAGGAACTGGCCAAAGTAGATGCCTCTACTGCCATGACATTGTTTGTGACACAGTCCCTCATCCAGATTCTAAAGGAGGCAGGAAGCGAAGAACAAAAGGAGCGTTTCTTTAATCAGATGTCTTCTGGTGATAAGATAAACGCCTTTTCCCTGACCGAGCCAAACCATGGCTCAGAGTCGGCCTCTATTCAAACGAAGGCTGTTCTCAATGGGGATCATTATATTATCAATGGGACCAAAATTTTTGTTACCAATGGGCCTATTGCGGATTTAATCTTGCTTTTTGTACGAACTGGTGAGGGCGAGAGGCAAAAGGGGCTTTCTGCTCTGGTGGTGGAAAAGGGTACTCCTGGATTTTCTGTGGGAAAGCACGAAGATAAGATGGGTTTAAGGGGTTCTGATATATCTGAGCTGATCTTTGAAGATGCCTTGGTACCCAGGGAAAACCTGCTCGGACAGCCCGGAGATGGTTGGAAGATCCTGATAAGCGGCGGTGCAGACATGAGGTCCTATGGGCCTGGTGCTATGGCAACTGGTCTTGCTTGTGGAGCAATGGATTATGCGGTTTCCTATGCACAACAAAGGGTTCAGTTTGGGAGACCATTAGCTAATCTACAGGCAGTGCGATTTATGATAGCAGATATGTGTATCCAGGTAGAGGCTGCCCGGGCATTGCTTTACCGGACTACTGCCCTGATGGATGCCGGGGATTCTGATATGTCTTTGCGCAGCCGTCTTGTATCTGCCACCAAGTGTTTTGCCTCGGATGTGGCCATGAGAGTAACCACTGATGCGGTTCAGATCCTTGGTGGTTACGGGGTCATGAAGGACTATCCCGTAGAGAGAATGATGAGGGATGCAAAGATGATCCAGATCTTTGACGGGAGCAACCAGATCCAGAGGGTCATTGTGGCCCGGAGTCTACTTTCAACATAGTTTTTGAGATAGACCCCATTCTTTTGAACAAGATAATTAGGGAGAAATAATTTATGGATTTTGAACTCACAGAAGAACATCGCATCTTTCAGGATGCTATTCGAGACTTTACTCAGAAGGAGATCGCTCCACTTGTGGATGAGGCAGAGGAGACAAATGTCTTCCCAAAACAGCTTTTCAAAAAAATGGGTGGACTTGGCTTCTTATGCCCCAGATACCCTGTAGAATTAGGTGGGGGTGGGGGCGACAAGATTATGGATTGTATTATGGCAGAAGAGCTCAATAAAGTTAATGCAGGGATTGCTGCCTCTTTAATGGTTCAGGGTGGCTTGAGTACCCAGCCCATTTATCGCTTTGGCTCCGAGGAACAAAAACAAAGATTTCTTATCCCTGCTATTAAGGGAGAAAAGATCGCTGCATTTGCCCTTACCGAGCCGGATTCTGGTTCTGACGCCGCTTCCATAAAAACACGGGCTACACGGGATGGTGATGGTTACATTATTAACGGTACCAAGATATTTATTACTAATGGCCCCATTTGTGACTATGCAACCGTGGCCGCCTATACTGACCCTACAAAAAGAGGTGAGGGTATTAACCTCTTTATTGTGGAGAAGGGTGCCACAGGATTTTCTGTGTCTCGGAAGCTGGATAAAGTTGGTAACCGATCTATTGAAACTGGTGAACTTGTATTTGAAGATTGCAGAGTTCCAGCTAAAAACATGATCGGTGAAAAAGAGGGTGGCGGCTTTGATATGATTGCTGACACCCTTATATCAGGCCGGATAACCTATGGAAGTCGCTGTACAGGTACAGCTCAGGCAGCATATGACCTGACAGTGCAGTATGCCAAGGAAAGGATTCAATTCGGGAGACCCATTGTTAAATTCCAGGCCACCCGATTCAAATTAGCGGAGATAGCCATGAATATAGATATTATGCGAACATATACCTATCGCGTGGCATGGATGTATGATCAGGGCAAGAATGTCCGAAAAGAGTCTTCCATGGTAAAACTGTTCACTGCGGAGACATTACAGAAGATCCTCTCTGATTCAATGCAGATACACGGTGGCTACGGATATATGATGGAATATCCTATTCAAAGATACTGGCGGGATGGGCGTCTTTTTACTATTACTGAAGGGACCTCTGAGATACAGTGCCTGATAATTGCCAATGAAACATTAAGATAAGTTTAAATCAAGGATCTTAAGAATAAAGATAGGAGGATTTTAAATGGAAATAAATAGAGTTACTGTAGTAGGAATGGGCACCATGGGTAGCCAGATAGGTATTGTCTGCGCCAGAGGTGGTTTTAAGACCTCAATGGTGGATGCATCTACAGAGCTGGTAGAAAAGGGATTGAATGGTATAAAATCTTTTTTAAGTAACCAGGTTAAAAAGGGAAAAATGACTGAAGAGGAAAAGGAAAACATTCATTCCCTCATGAGTACGACTACCAGTTTAGATGAGGCCCTATCTGGTGTGGACCTGGTAATTGAGGCCGTTTACGAGGATATAGGAGTAAAAAAGGAGATTTTCAGGAAAGCTGATCTCACCTGTCCCAAAGAGGCAATTCTCACCAGCAATACCTCAACCCTTAGTATTACAGAGATGGGTGCGGTCACAAAAAGAGCAGAGAGATGTATAGGGACTCATTTCCTGATTCCAGCAGCACTTACCCCCTTAGTTGAGGTAGTCAGAGGCATGGAGACCTCTGACGAGACCCATGATACAATTATTTCTTTTCTTACCAAATGTGGCAAAGAGACAGTTACTGTTACTGATTCTCCTGGTTTTGTTATCAACAGGCTATATCTTCCTATGGTAAATGAGGCCTTCTTTGCCCTGGAGACATCCCTTGCAAGCGCAGAGGAAATTGACCGGGGTTGTGTGAAAGGCCTTGGCTTTCCTTTAGGTCCTCTGGCCGCAGCAGATGCCTTTGGACTTGATATTCTCCTTGCATGCATGAATTCCTTTCACCGGGAACTGGGAGAGAAATACCGACCGGCTCCCCTACTGGTAAAGCTGGTCAAGGCTGGCCATTTAGGCAGAAAGACAGGTCGAGGGGTGTATGAATATAGAGAAAAAGGTTAAATTAATCTGAGAATGGAGCATTGAAGATGATAGATTTTTCCTTTACTAAAGAACAGGGTGAATTCAGAAAAAAGGTAAGAGAGTTTGCCCGGAAAGAGGTGGAACCAAGAAGGAAGGAGTGGGATAGGGATAGGAAATCGGCTTTGCCAATAAATGAAAGGGCTGCTGCATGGGGCCTTTTGAAATCAGATATGGACAATATCACCAAGGGTATCCTGGTGGAGGAGATAGCCTATGTAGACTTTAATAGCGCTATGCCAGTAGTATGGGCTACCCTGCCGTTTACCCTGGATAAATTTCCGGGCGTCCCGGAAGAAGTCAAGAGACCGATTCAGGAAAGGATATTGAGCGGAAAAAGTTTCCTTGCCCTTTGCTTTGGTGAACCCGGTGCTGGCACAGACATGGCTCGATTCGAAACTCGCGCGGTGAGGGATGGAAAGGAGTGGGTGATAAACGGTATTAAAAATACTATAAGCTGGGTAGATGCCGATTACTACTTTGTCTGTGCCAAAACAGGGCAGGAGGAAGAAGGGGTTTGGTCCTTGACCGATTTCCTGGTACCTGCCTCTACTCCTGGCGTAAGTTCGCCCGAGGTCTGGAGCGACATGGGCTCCAGAGGGGCCACCCGGGGTATAGTTCAATTTACAGATGTAAGGATTCCTTTAAACTACATGATCGGAGAAATGGGAAAAGGCTATATTCTGGCCGCAGAATTTTTTGACATCAACCGGGCCTTTATCGGGCTTAAATGTATAGGGGCAGCCCAGGCTTCTGTTGATGAGGCCTGTGAATATGCCAAAAAGAGGATAGTCATGGGGAAACCTATTTCTATGTATCAGGCCATTAGCTTTCCCCTTGCTGAGGCTCAAACTCTTCTTGAAGCAGGCAGGTTGTTATGCTTCAAGACGCTCTGGAAGGCTGACCGGGGAGAGCGACATACTATAGAGGGGGCCATGTGTAAGTGGTGGATACCGGAGATGACACTCGAGATTGTTCGAAAGTGTCTTCTGATACATGGGCAATACGGTTATACAGAAGATCTCCCTTTTGAACAGAGGTTGAGGGACATTCTTGGATGGCAGATAGGTGATGGAACAGCAGAGCCATCCAAGCTCCTGATTGCCAGGAGTATGATAGGTAAAGAATATGTTGGTTAGTTACTATGATTAGAAGTTTCCAAGAGGTTTTATCAAGAGCGGAATCGTTCCCTCCACAACGGGCAGCCATCCTATTTCCACACGATCAGGCTGTTATGCGAGCGGTCAAGGAGGGGTTAAGGCGCAAATACATTGAGCCAATATTGGTGGGCCTCAAACCCAATATCCATGCCGTGGCAAAGGAGGTAGAACTGGATCTTAAGGGGATAGAGGTCATCCATATTGAGGATAAACAGAAAGGGGCCGATCTCTGTCTGGATCAGGCAATAGAAGGAAAAGTCGGTTTAGTAATTAAAGGAAATATCCTGACCACTTACCTATACCGTTCCCTTATTAAGGCAACTAAAATACTTAATCCAGACCATGTTCCTTGTACCCTTGTTTTCAGTCAGGTAAGCGGGATCAACAAGCTATTCGTGATTACTGACCCGGGGGTGAATATTCGACCGGATTTAGAGACCAAGTTGAAGATGCTGAAAAGTGCTATATTTATTATGAAAAGATTAGGATATGTAAAACCGCGAGTTATGCTCCTTTCGTGTAAAAGAGAAATAAGCACCGAATTAGTCTCTTCCAAAGAAGGGAAGAGGATCAGGGATATGTCTCTAAAAGATGAAAATTATGAATATTTAATAGATGAAAACCAGAATCTAATTCAGGCCTTTGGTAATCAACCAGTTAGAGAAGATGAATTTCCTGATCTATTTCTTGTACCAAATATCGATGTTGGAAATATTCTTGTCAAGAGTGTAGACCAACTCTTTCTTGGATTACGCCAGGCTGTGACGGTAGGGGCCGGGATGATCATTTTAACCCCTTCCCGTTCTGATGGCTATGAGGAGAGGCTGCTTAGTTTAGCCTTTGGAAAGGTTCTGAGTGGATCAGGATAGGATTTAAATAATGAATTTTGACGGCATAATTGGAGCAGCTAAGAGGATGGGGCCAAAAAGGATGGTAGTTGTAGGCGAGTCAACCTCACCTTTTCTTTCACCCGTTTTTGATGCCTATAATTCAGGCCTGATTGATCCAGTGTTTATCGGCAGGGGAAATTTTAACCTGGATTATAAAAAATTTGAATGCATTCAAGAGCCAGACATAGAGAAGGCCAGAATTAAGGGTCTTAACATGGTTAAGGATGGAGAGGCGCGGATATTCATTGAGTTAGATCTTATGGGGCCTGGGTTATTTGCGATGCTTAATAAGAAAAAATCAGGTATCAAAAAAGGAAGGATATTAAGCTATATCTCTTTTTTTGAGTCATTAAAGGATGGAAGGCTTACCATGATGACAGATACCTATATAAACGATTATCCGGATATTAAAGATAAGGTTGACATTGTGGAAAATGCAATATATGTGGCCAATATTCTTGATATAAGTCCCCCAAAGATTGCTGCTCTGGCTGCCCTGGAACTGGTTAACCCTGCCCTTATCTCCACCATTGATGCAGCAGCCCTTTCAAAGATGTCTGAGAGGGGGCAATTCGGCGCTGCTATAGTAGAAGGGCCACTTGCAATGGACAATGCCGAATCAGCCTCGGCTGCAAGGCATAAGGGGATTAACAGTCCGGTTCCGGGAGATGTGGATATTTATCTATTCCCGGACATTGAATCTGCCTATATGACGGCCCAGTTTCTATTTATCCTTGGAAAGGTCAGGCATGCAGGTATATTAGGGGGAGTTAATATCCCAATAGTTACCCTGACACCACTTGACACAAGAAGTTCATGTCTTTTTAACATTGCCCTTGCAGTAATCCAATGAAGAGGAAATTTTATATATTGACCATAAATATAGGTTCCACCTCCACCAAGTTGGGACTGTTCGCCAATGAAATATCCCTTTTTAAGGAGACAGTAGATCATAAGGGAGAGGAATTTTTTAGTATAGGAGGCGTGGGCGAAAGGCTATCCTTTCACAGGAAGGTCATTGATCAGATCCTGACCAAACACTCTGAGAAAGGGGAAGCAGTGGATCTTATTGTAAGCAGGGGGGGCGTGACCCACCCCCTAAATAGCGGCCCCTATCTGATAACTGATGCCATGTGCCAGGATTTGAAGAGTGCCAGGTATGGCTGGCATCCATCCAATTTAGGTCCCCTTTTGGCCCGTCAGATGGCTGAGGAAAGGGGCGTTCAGGCCATCGTCTTTGACTCCCCTGTTACAGATGAGATGGAACCAATTGCCAGGATATCAGGACTCAAAGAAATCGAGCGCAAGGCAGCCTTCCATGTCCTGAACCAGAAGTCAGCAGCCAGAAAAGCGGCAAGAAGATTTGAAAAGGGCTATGAGGAGATGAATATGATTCTTGCTCACCTCGGTGGAGGAATTACCATCTGTGCCCACAGGAAAGGGAGAATAATTGATGGGACACATGGTCTGAATGAAGGACCTTTTACCCCACAACGTTCAGGTGCTCTCCCTTTAAAGGATGTTATTGAGCTATGTTTTTCCGGCCGTTTTAAAAAAGAGGAATTGGAGTCCCATTTGATGGGTCGCGGAGGTCTTGTATCTTATTTAGGG
>JAUWNK010000068.1 GCA_030612685.1 Desulfobacteraceae bacterium | reverse complement strand
TTTTAGAAAGATTACTAAAGAAGCTGTTGCATTCGCAGTAAAAAAGCTTAATTATAGACCAAGAAAGTGCCTAGGCTACCAGTCACCTCACGAAGTGTTCTGGAAGACATCAGGTGGTGCACTTGCAACTTGAATTCACCTGGCGGGGACACTGGCAAGCAAAAGTCCTCTCGCACTTCAGGCAGGTAAATTTTCATTCTATAAAGCGGCAGATATGCCAATCTCTAATGCTATAGAGTACTTGAAGAACATTACTGTAGCTATATCTTCTACGGAGGATGCAAAAGAGGGTACGAGTGCTTTTCTTGAGAAGCGTAAGCCCCGAGCGTGGAAACTAAAATAATTTAGGGGATATCCTATATTCTCCATGCCAATGGTTTAGTGTCCATTGCGATGGTGATGAGACGAGTGTTGACAGTGAACCGGAATCTTCTACTTATTGATGTGCATGCCCATCTCAATGAACTGGAAGAGCTGGAAAAAGATCTTAGAGAGGCAAGGCGCCAGGGAATATCGGTTATTATCGGTGTGGGGATGTGTCTGGAATCTAACCGGAGAATCCTCGCAATAGCTAAAGAAAATCCAACACTCGTTTTCCCTGCAATCGGTTACCATCCATGGAAAATCAAAAAACCGGAAATCAGAGAGAATCTTGCCTTTATTAAAGAGAATGTCAAACATTGTGTTGCTATCGGGGAAGTTGGATTAGATTATAAGGCAAAGGTAAAAAAACAACTGCAGAGAGACGTCTTGCAGGAAATTGTGAAACTCTCCATCCGATACCATAAGACACTGATCCTCCATTGTCGATACTCTCATGAGAGGGTTTTTTCCATGATCTCGGATATGGGAGTAAAAAGAGCTATCTTCCACTGGTATTCGGGTTCACTGGATCTGCTCCGGAAAATTATTGATTCAGGGCATTATATATCGGCAACCCCTGCCCTAATGTATAGCCCACAGCATCAGGAAGCTGTCAAGGAAGCAGCCCTTGAAAGAATCCTCCTTGAAACTGATTGCCCGGTCAGCTACCAGGGACATGTCTCAAAACCATCTGATGTTCGAATTACCTTGAGAGAAGTGGCAAAAATTAAAGGACTGTCCCTTAAAACGGTTGCGGAGCGAACCTCACAGAACGCAATTGGACTTCTCGGGCCTTTTGATGGGGGTCTCAATCATTAATTATATCTGACCCCAATCACATACTCTACCTTTATGCGGTAACGAAGTCTCAAGATAAAAACTCTTATGCCTTTGGAGTTTACCGAAATGTTGAAAGACATGCCTAAGGTCTTGAAGAAGTTGCGCTGGATGCATGAGCAGCGCATATGGCCGAATGGTCGTCGGTACCTCTGGACAGATGCCTTTGGCGTTGTACTTCTTGTTTCTCTCTACCGAAAGCTTGGTGAAAAGCAGTACCTGGATGAGGCCGAGTGGGTGGTCTCAGAAGTTAACCGGGTGCTCGGCCGCCCACGTGGTATCCGTATTGGTGAGGAACCAGATCGAGATGGCCTGCACTTCCTATTTTCCTGGAGATTTCCTCACCCAGATAAATGATTAAAAGGGAATTAGGGTTCAAAACTTCTCTTTTGATGCCTTTAAAGGGGGATGTTAGGAAATATTTTTGTAGGAGTTGAAATATTCTTCAAATTCCATTAACTCTTCCACCTGATCCTGAGGGAAGGAGGAATTTCTATTTCTCTCTTTGATCATTTTTTCTTTGACAATCTCTATCTCACTTTCATCTTTAGGGATTACTCCATTTTCCTCGTGCCAGACCATTTTAGAGATCGCCCCGTCATTATCTTTCCTGGCAAGATCATGAAGGATATTTTCTATCAGTTCCACCTGCCTCAGTAATTCTCCGGATAAACTGAAAACACCTGCGCATCCCCCTGGCGAATCACCACGCCAGAATAGAGTGTCTTTTATTTTCAGTATCTGCCTAAGATCTTCTTGAGCTTCAGCCCGCCTGTCATGGTTCATCAATTTCTGTCTAATTTTCCGAATGTGCTCCTTGATAACTATAAAGAATCCCATCTCTTGCATCATCCCCCCATATATTATTTACATATTATACCACAGGGGGTACAAGATTTTTTGCTTTCGTGTGTTTAAAACCCTTAACTCAAGGTTAGTGGCCTTCAAATAATGGCTCACAGCCGTAAAGAATCGAAAAAAGGATCAGACATCAACGCTGATGAAATATGCAAAGCATTTTATAGGGCAGACATTTTACATTTTGATAGGTATGGTATGTTAGATCCAAAGCAACTTGTTAGCTATGGTCAGCGGGGAGGAATTCGGTCTTAACCGCAATATTTTTTTCTGCTTACAGAAAAGTGAGTGTAATCAGTTAACATGCAGGGTTAGCATTTTTTCCTTGGACTTATTAACCACTGAAAAACTTCCTATCAGCTAAAATCTATGATAATCTCAATCAACTTCATGTAATCTGCAAAAATGGAAGCCAACTAAGAGGAATGAATAATGTTTTATAAAAAGAATGAGACAGGATACAAGGTGGTAAGGGAGGGGATACTGCTTAAAGCGCTGGTTTATGGTGAAAAGACCTTGCTTTGTGAATTCAGGATAGAGAAGGGAAAAGCGATTCCTTCTCACAAGCATCCCCATGAGCAGACAGAATATCTGGTATCAGGACGGCTGAAGCTGATCATCGGGAATAAAAGGTTTGATGCCGAACAAGGAGATAGCTGGTGTATCCCAGGTGATGTGGAGCACACAGGGGAGGTCCTTGAGGATTCAGTGGTTGTGGCGGTCTTCTCCCCTGTCAGGGAAGACTATCTGCCCTGAACTTAGGATCAGGCCCTAAAAACGCAAATTTTCAACCAGGAATATAAGGACCAGATCTTTATTCATGATACAATCACCTACTCGCTTAGCACTCATGAGTTTCTGAATCAGCGGTCAGGATATTTTTATTAAACAAGCCCTCACACAAAAGGAAAACCTTGAACCACCATATGTTCAGGGGCTTTCTTGCTTGACACACCAGTATCACTAACTTATTCTCCCTTGAGCAAAAATGGATTCAATTCAATAATAAAGGAAGGGCGGATTTTTCGATATCTCTGATATCAAGGAGGGTGGTAGGATGAAAAAGTTATTATATGGGATACCTTTTCTGATCTTTTGGATCATGGTCAACCTCACCACAGGTTGGGCTCAGCAGGCCATTGGGCCAAGAATGGTTTTAAAGGAAAAATATTTTGATGCCAAACAAGTAAAAGAAGACGAGATTATTGAGCATACCTTTAATGTTCTTAATAAGGGAGACCGTCCCCTTGAAATAAAAAGGGTCAGCCCTGGTTGAGGCTGTGCATTAGCCTATTTTGACAGGACCATCCCCCCCGGAGGGGAGGGAAAGATTACATTAAGGATAAATACCAGAGGTTACCAGGGTGAGATCAGAAAAAGAGCCAGAGTTTACACCAATGAGCCACATAAAAAATTTGAACTATTAGTAATTAGGGCATTTGTCAAGGTACCCATCTATCTATCTCCCAGATACGTCCGCATAGAGGGACTGGCTGGACGAAAAATCACCAAAGCCGTTAGAATCAGGGCGGAAGAAAACAAACCCCTGAAACTTGAATCAAGCTATTTTAACCTCGGCAAAAAAGTTACTTACAGGATTGAAGAGGTTGAATCAGGCAGGATATTTAGGGTTCATTTCACCAGCATCCCCGGCCCTGCGGGAAACTACCGGGGTATTTTGAAACTGAAAACTAATTATCCTGAAAAACCTGAGATTACCATTCGAATAAGGCTAAATTTAAAAAAGGTGGTCAAGGCTAAAAGTTGGGATAAAAGATAAAGCTTGCAATATCCTTAAAAAAATTACTTATAAATCTTAATCTTCTCTCCCTCTATTTCAACTATGGTCCCCTTTGAACCACGGAGATGCGATCAGCCCTTGATTTGCCTTGAATGGTTCAAAAACCGGGATGATGATCATTGCAGGGTTCGATGAGCAATTTCCAACTTTTCCGGAATGGAGACACCGTAAGGACAAAGCTGCAAGCATTGCTCACAGCCGGAACAAGCATTAGCGTTCACCTCAAGCAATCGATATTGTTCTCTCGCCCATTCTTTTAGGTTATATCGATCATAGTAGCTTTCAAAGCGGAAAATGTCAGGGATGGGTATTCCCTCCGGACAAGGAAGGCAATACCCGCAATTTCTGCAAAACCCCTTTCCTGACTCCCCTACACATCCCATGAGCGCTTTAATCTCTTCTATATCCAGCTTCCTTGGCTGCCTGCCAACCTGAAGGTTTTCATTCAGTTCATATAGTTCTGTCATCCCAGGGATGGCGCAGGTGATATTTGGATTTGAAAGAACGTAGTGCAGGGAAACCTGTGCGAGGGATTCTCCTTGGATGAATTTTTTCTTCTTGGGAAACGAAGGATACTCCGACAGCACTCCCCCTGCCAGGGGCTTCATGGCTATTAAGCCCACCCCCATTTTATGCGCCATTGGAAGAATGTCTGCAGCCAAGCGATCTTCGTCAAAGGCACTGTAAGCTATCATCAGAGCCGAAAATACTCCAGATTCAATGGCCTTCCTCATCATCGGAAGAGAGTGATGGATGCTGATCCCGATTTCCAAAATTTCTCCTTCTTTTCTGGCCTTTTCCAGGGTCTCCAATCCACCGCTGTCAAATATCCTGTCGTATTCAGAACCTCGAACATCGTGGAAGAGGGCCAGATCTATCCAGTCTGTCCTGAGGCGGCGAAGACAGCGCTCCAATTTCTTCCGTACCCCAAGGCCATCGCGTTCATCTATCTTTGTGGAGAGATAGAATTCCTTGCGCCTTCCTCTCAATGCAAACCCTATCTTCTCCTCAGAGTCACCATAGCAGTCGGCAGTGTCCACAAAGTTAATTCCCCCATCGATAGCCTTGTTCAGAAGAATTTCGCATTCTTTCTGAGAGACCAGAGGCAGTTTGATGCCCCCGAAGCCAATTGCAGAAATTTCCCAGCCGGTTCTACCAAGAGTTCTCTTTTGCATGTTGCCTTCTGCTTTAGGTTTCAGGGCCTACGAATGCAGAGTGTAATGTCCGGCACTGCACTCTCCCTTTGCTGAACCTCAGTAGTCAGGGATTCGATATCACGATGAAAAGACGTACTAAAAAAACATTAAAAGAAATATGCATTTGTGTAAATCAAGAAAATCGTTGTATGATATGATTAAAAGGGGCCAGGATAGCTAAGCAATTTTGGAATGAACGAGGTATGCTCGATATGTGCATTTTTATATTGCCTCAATGCTAAGTCCCCGTTATCTTCACTATTAACAGAGCATTCTTATCTATATCGCATGGAATCCTATCAGTTTGATAATCTCAGCATAACCCTTAATAAAGAAGGATCCCGGGAATTCTCCAAGGTCAGTTATCCAATCCGGTATGGCCGTTTTGCAGAGATAAAAACTCCAGATTGTATCTTTCAGTTTAACCTGAATGGAGAAATAAAGTTCATTCAAGGACGAGGTCAAAGTTGGCCGCACCCGGCAGAATGGCTGAAGCGTACCGTGGCCAATGATTGGATATACTTCTCAATTGGTAGTAGTTACAGCAGTGTTTACGGTTTCATTGGTGAATATTATCTTCCGTGTCTCTCATACCCAAGCAACTCCATCATTGGCGGCAACCCTTTTGAAGATAATGCAGTGAGGTCAGCAATAAAGTCCTGGCAGCAATTGCTAACAAAAATTAAAGTACTAACCTCAGGCTTTATTCCACAGAGCCTCAAAAATTTCCTGTCTCTTGTAACCGAAAGCAATACAAGGACTCTAACTTTGAGATCCCACAATTTACATGATCTGATTGGAGGACAGCTGACCGTTCTTCCACCTGATACCCGGCATGTGGACTATGATGTCATTCCCGTGATTGTGGCTGATGGCTGTTTATACAACTGTGAGTTTTGTCGAGTGAAGTCAGGACAAGATTTCGCGCCTCGCACCAAAAAAAATATCATAGGGCAGATAAAAAAATTAAAGGAGTTTTATGCCCGAGATCTGAGAAATTATAATGCAATTTTTTTGGGGCAACTTGACGCCCTTTGCGCAGGTTCAGAACTCCTTGAGTTTGCAGCAATAAATGCCTATGAAATATTTGAATTTGAACGTTCTAATCTAAGAGATGCTCATCTGTTTCTTTTTGGTAGTCCTGACTCCTTGATAAATTCCGAAGATGCTCTATTTGAATCATTAAACAGTCTTCCTTTTTCTACTTATATAAATATAGGCCTTGAGTCTGCTGATCCAGCAACCCTGGCTGTCTTGAAAAAGCCTATTACTGTTGAAATGGTTGGCGAGGCCTTCTCCAGGATGCTGGATATAAATAGAAGGTATGAAAAGATCGAAGTAACCGCAAACTTCATCTTTGGAGATAATCTTCCTCAAAATCATATATCTTCTTTTGTTGAGTTAACCAGAAACAGATTAGATAGCTTTTACAGCAAAGGGGCCATCTATATATCACCGCTAATCAATGGCGAAACTAAAGATGTAGAAACTAAAAGGGAGATGTTGAGGAAATTCAATGAAGTAAAAACCCTGAGCCGTCTCCCAACTTTTATTTACCTAATCCAAAGATTGTGAATAATAAGAGCCACACATTAGGAAGGAACCTATCCCATGCAGTTAGGATATTTCCCGGGTGGGCATTTGACCTTTTATTCTTTAAGATACATACATCTGTGCCAATTTTTTCAGCAGAAATGAGTTCTGCTACAAAACTCCCAACTATTACTTTACTCTTTATTTTAACTGGAATCCGTTTTGTATCTGCTGTGACCCATATTTCAAGTTTAGCACCTCTACTTTTCTTAAATACGCCGCCAATATTCTTTAAGTCAGGCTCCGCTAAATAGGTATCATATGTTCCGCTTGCCACTTTAATTTTTTCTCTTTTTATAACCTTTGCCTTCCCCATTACACATCTTTTTCCGTCAGTTACCGCCATTTCTATCTCTGCATTCTCTTTCGGATCATGAAGGCGAAAGGCATAAAAAATAGACAACGGATCAAATGAACCAGGTAATATAGAAATGGGTTTCCTTTTTTCCCCAAAGTTGGAATATTGGGCCTCTTGTTTTTCCCAATTGAAATTCACCAAGACATTTTTTTTGGTTTTCCCTTCTTTTTGTTTTTTATAGAGGATTGAATGGGTCATTTCTATGTCTGTATAGGCATCTATTCTGTCTCGGACTTTGTAGAAAAGATCTATGAATGGATTCGTTTTTGCAATCATCACAAAATGATACGTTTTAACACCATGTGTGGTTTCAATAGGATGTACCTCAAGAACGGCTTCTCCGGCCGGAATAAAGCCCCATTTTACTTGAAAAGTCAGTTTTTCACCAGGATAGAAAGGAAAGGCTTTCTCAACCGCTTTGCTGCTTTTGGCAAAGCCTAATATCATCATGAAGGCTATCACAATGAATATAAGGACCAATTCCACATTTAGTCTGCTGTGATGACTATCTGAAGATAACATTTTCATGCTTGGCACCTATTCACCCTCCAGCTTTTTTGCTTAAATCGTTACCTGTCGACTGAACAGTTCCGTTGCAAATTACATCCGGTAATCGCCGATTATTTTATCAAAATAAACAAGGGCGCCCCATCACAATTCGATGGGATGCCCTTTCTTCTGTTGAAAACAGTGAGCTAAACTACAGTAACATTTACCGCAGCAGGGCCTTTTTCCCCTTGCTCTATGTCAAAGCTAACATGGTCGCCTTCTCTGAGAGACTTGAAGCCGTCCCCATTTATTCCTGAATGATGAACAAATACATCAGGACCGTCTTCTTGCTCAATGAAGCCGTAGCCCTTGCGGTCATTAAACCACTTCACGCTTCCATTAGCCATAGCAACAACCTCCTTTCAAATAAATTCTCACGGTTCCAAACTTCAGGTCGCCACTTTTGACAAATGGATCTTCCCCTCAGAATAAAACCAGCCCTCCAAATAAAGACGGGCCTTTATTGATCATAGGTATAATAGCCTATTTTTGGCAAAAATCAAGTTACTATTGATAAAAAGTCTCTTTTTTCTAAGGGCAGGAGAAAAGACTTTGAGATGGATTTTCAGTTATTTCTGACCTTCCGTCAGAAATCTCTCAACTTTTGCTTTTCCTTTCAATTCCTCGGTGTATTGATTTAGTTGTTCCTGAACTTTTTGCTGCTTTATATATTGGCTAATCTTGTCTTTGGTCTCCTCATATCCGATCGTAGATTTAGGCTTTTTTTCGATGACTTTAATCAAGTGGTAACCGAACCTGGTTTCAATAATACCACTCACCTCGCCCGATATTAAAGCAAAAGCCGCCTCTTCAAAAGGCTTCACCATCTGCCCGCGCCCAAAGTACCCCAAGTCCCCACCTTTAGCACTACTGGGACATTGGGAAAAAGCTTTGGCCAGAGAAGCAAAATCTTCGCCCTTTCTTACCTTTTTTTGGATTTCTTCTATCTTTTTTCGAGCAATAGCCTTCTTTGATCCATCCGCCTGCGGCTCAACTTTGATCAGGATGTGGCTGGCCCGCACCTGTTCAGGCTGCCTAAAAGAATCTTTGTGGCTATCGTAGTAGGCCTTGGACTCTTTTCCTGATACCGTTACCTTTTCAGCAAATTGGATATCGATAAACTGTTGGACCGTCAGATCTCTTTCAATCTGCGATTTGATATCGGCTTTCGATAGATTCATTACGATTAATGTATTCTTGAATTCCTCTTCGCTGGGAAACCTCTCTTTCAACCTCTTTAATTGTTCATTTAATGCTGCCTCTTCAACTTGAATCCCTTTGGCTTTGCTTTCTTGATAGAGCAACTCGCGGTTGATAAGACTTTCAAGGATCTTCTTTTCAGCTTCCCGCAGTTGGGAATCACTGAGAGACTTACCCATGCGGACAAGCCTCTGGCGAACGCGACTTACTTCTCTATCAAGATCCGCCCTGGTGATCACTGATCCGTTAACCACTGCAATTTTGCCCTCTAAAGGTTGCTTTTCTAATGCCATTGCCATTAAAGCAATCGATACAATAGCAGAGGCAGCTACGAGCGCCCAAAGCCATCTTCCAGGTTTTGCCTGCATTCTAATTTTTCCTTTCTAAATTAAAAAATGAAATGCCCATACAGGGCTCCTAATTGGGCCAGTAGATGAGTTTAATCTTATCCTCAATCGCCGAAACTCCGTCCACCACCTTGTCTTCCCCCGCCTCGATTTCTTCCCCCTCGAAAGCCTCCTGAACGAGAACGTGCCTCATTAACCTTAAGCGATCGTCCTTTCATGTCTTTGCCGTTCATGCCATCGATCGCAGAATGGGCTTCAGCTTCATCGGTCATCTCCACAAATCCGAATCCCCTTGATCTATTGGTATACATGTCCTTGATAACTTTGGCAGACTCGACATGACCGAAAGCCTCAAAAGCCTCTCGCAAGTCTTCATCTGTAACCTCGTACGACAAATTACCTACATAAATATTCATTCCGACCTCCTTATAAGCCTATAATATTATATGGGAATACCTTTGGTTGATGTGTCTTTAATAATTTCATTAGCTTAATCGATAACGTGATCAAAAACAAAACATTGAATAGGGTGTCTCCAAATATGGCCGTCAGATTAAGACTGTTCAAATAAATCGCTGTCTTATACGATTTCAACTAATTCGATATCGAATAACAATATGTATCCGGCTAAAGCGTGGTTCGCATCAAGCGTGAGAGTGTCTTCGTTCAGACCTGTAATGGTTACGGAGATATCTTGACCATCCGGTCGCCGGATCTGTAGTCTCTGTCCGATCTTGGGTGCGATGTAATCCGGAAATTCGCTTTTCATAACCTCTACAACTAATTCCTCGCGCCTATTTCTAAATGCTTCCTCAGGTGGAATTTCAATAGTTTTTGATTCCCCAATTTCCATCCCGATAATGCCTTTTTCAATACCTGGCATAAGGGTTCCACTTCCAACGATAAATTCAATTGGTTGACGGTTTTTTGAAGTGTCAAATACTTCTCCGCTTTCCAGTTTACCAGTGTAATGGACCTTTACAGTATCACCTTTTTTACTTGATCCGTGAATACCTCCCGTAAATATTTTTTGCTATTTATAAGGATAACAGTCACAGCAAATTGGTCTAAAAGATTAATGGTCAAAGAGGTAGAATAGCTATTTTAGTAATCTTAAAGTTAGGACATTTAGCATCTGGGAAGTTTTGCAATAAAATACCATTATGCCAGAGATCACTCTGGCATTTGAATGGACTATTTTTTATGCTGTGACAAAGAGATGCAACTGGTCAATTCAAGAAAGAGTTGAATGATCGCCCCTGCGCTGCCCAACAATGCACTGCCATTTGAACCCGAAAGGACTTTAGGGGTTAAAGATTTATTGGCAATGAGAAACAATCAACTTCTTTAACTAAATTAAACCCCTTATAGCAGCGCAAAGGGCCTATTAATTATTTGCAGAAAAGAGCTTAGAAATATGGATAAATTTGCATAGGGGAGGAGTTCCAGAAGAGTGAATCTCTTGGTGGGTTTTCTAAGCCAATTTCAAGATAACCGAATATCGTAGTAGAAATGGCTTTGGCATAAAATTATGATCGCCCACGTGAAGGCTAAAGCAAGACGGAAAAGCGCTTTATTAACACCTCAAAGAGTGGCTATATTTTATTTCCAAAGAACATTAAATGTAGATATCTTTTAATATATGATTCTCTTTAACAATATTAGAAAAAGATATCAAGTTTTTTAGCTTTACTCTGAAATATTTAACATAATCTATAACACACTATATCTTATGGGGATTCCCTATTGTTAAAATTGAAGTTTACTTGCGTTATGCCTTCTGCAATCTGCCAAGGCATATCCCATATCACTCAATTCTTCAAATGTTCAAACTAACGTTATTTCAAAAATGCAATTTATGGCCCGGCAAAGTGTGCCCCCTTTTCAGACATAACTTCACAATTTCTTGTGTTATTCAGGCTGATCCAACTCCTCAAGCTGTGAAGCTGCTTCAAGCTTCTCATCAAAACATGAAAAGATAATTGGGGTATCTAACTCTTTATGCAAAGTTACAGCAGACGACAAGTGGATGGCATCGAAACCCCTCAATCCATGTTTTTCGGCCAAGCCCCCAGCCAGACGAACGAGCTCTTTTGTAACCCTTATTATCAGATAATTGTCCCAGTCTTCTTCAAAAGACAAAATTAAACGTCCGTATTCACGCTGCGTGAAGGCGTTCTCTCTGAATCTGCGGGCGAAGGCTGCCCTTGCTTCAGCGTAGGCGACCAGTGAAGTGCCTGTCACCTTCGACGATCTCACCAAGTTTACCACATCCGGGGATCCCTCTTCTTCAGTATATAATTTTACCAGGCTGCTGGTATCAAGATAAAGGATCATTTGTTATCTTCTATCTTTAAGAACTGCTTCAGAGACGCTACTACCTCTTGATTTGATCCGAGATCGCATGCCCATTGGTTTTGTCCCGGACCAATGAACAAGACCTCGTTGAATCAATTCAAGAACCTTCTCCTCGTCTGTTTCCGTTCCAAAAGGCACAATGATCGCCACTTCTCTTTTTCTATCCTTAACGATGATTCTCTGTCCTGACTTTACGCTCCTTAGATATTTGCTCAAGTTCTCTTTCAGTTCTCTGATACCAACTGTTTCCATATCTTTTCTCCTCTTTCAGTCAAATAATGTGACCACATTATACTTTATGTGATCTCATGTGTCAACCCAATTAATGATGCTAAGGACTTTTAATTTCTTGCGTTGAGTTTTATATTGCGCGGTGATAAACAGGAACTCTAAAAGAAGTCATACCAATCCTACTCACTTCAGCCTCGCCTTGTGCAGAGCGTCCATCATTTGCGCTAAATCGACTGGATTCTTGAAAGGGATTGTACTTGCCACGTGCTCTAAGAAAAATATAGGATCACCCCCTAATCCACTCCCCACATTACCTAATTCTTGCAATGTTCCAGCAAAACCAAACTAAAACTGCTTAAAAAAACGCCATGTTTAGACTTATGAAGTATATTTTCTCTCATATGAAGAAGTAATATAGATCAGAGAGAATAGGAAGTTTTTAGGCCTTTGCCTTTAAGGCTTGATAGTCTGGCGATGTTCTTTCTGGCCTAATGTCTTTATCTCTTATATCTTCCCATTAATTGACCTTCGGCCAAGATATTACCTTCCATGGCCTTCAGCAATTGTGCTTTAGTAATACCAGGCTCTAAATTAATTTCTGTATCAAGGGCATAGAGTTTGAAATAATATCTATGGGTCCCCCCCGGAGGACATGGGCCCCCATAACCGAACTTTCGAAAATCATTTTTTCCATGACTCGCGCCATTTTCAATGATCTTTTCGGAAGGAATGTTAACAGGCAACTCCTTTATGCTTGCCGGTATGTTAAAGAGTACCCAATGTACCCATGTCCCCATTGGCGCATCAGGATCATCACAGATAAGAGCAAGACTCTTTGTGCCATCAGGAACCCCAGTCCATGACAAAGGGGGAGAAACATCTTCCCCATCGCATGTATACTGCCTTGGAATCATGCTACCTTCAGAAAAGGCAGTGCTTGTAATTTTTATTTCCATCCTTTTACCTCCTCTCATTTTGGAATGAACATCATCTTTCCCTTGCAAAAGGCAAAGAAAAAAGAACGAGATTAGTAAACAGAAAATTCTTTGAAACATTGTTAGCCTCTTCATTGCTCCAAAATCTTTAATCAAATGGATCAAGGCCTTTTCATAACATCCTATTTTTGCCTCTAAACCATCACCATCTTTTCAATGCCAAGCAATGCAAAGTGTCTATAGGCAATTGAGCTATATAATAGAAAGCTGAAAGAACGAAGCACACAGAATTTCTGGGAATGGATTATATTGATATGGGGGTTAAAATTTGTGGGATTCTGGTACAATCTTTCTAAAATATACTTGGCTCTACAAATTTTCCAAAGATATCTCTGAAGACACCTGTCATCTCCCCAATCGTGGCATATGCCTTACAGCAATCCACGAGATATGGCATAACATTTACCTTATCTCTGGCTGCCTTATCCAATGCCTTTAGTGTTCGGGTGACCTCCTTATTATTCCTTGCCCTCTTCAATTCTTTAAGGCTTTTTATCTGCTCTATTGCCGACTCATCGGTGTATTCATGTAACTCTACCTCTCCCTCTTCCCCTCCAGTATATTTGTTAATACCTATCTTTATTAGTTCCCCTTTCTGAACACCTTTTTCAAATTCATAGGCCTGCCTTGATACTTCTTTCTGTATATAGCCAGAGGAGACTGCCTTAACCATTCCCCCTAACTTGTCAATCTTGGCCATCTCTTCAACAATCTTTTCCTCCATCTGTTTAGTAAGGGTCTCGATGAAATATGAACCTGCCAAGGGATCAACTGTGTCCCTTAGGCCTACCTCATCCATTAAGAGTTGCAAAGTCCTTAGAGAGATTAGAGCAGAATGGGGGGTGGGGATAGTATAGGCCTCATCGTAGGAGCACAGGGCAATGGTTTGAGCACCGCTTAAGGCAGCAGCCAGGGCGTAATAGGCGCTTCTGACAATGTTATTTTCGGGCTGTTCCTTTGTCAGCCCTCCCCCTCCGCCTCCAAATAAACCTCTTAAAAACATCGATCTGTCGTTCTTTGCTCCGTATTTCTCTTTGATATTCTTTGCCCATAGCTTTCTTGCTGCCCTGAATTTTGCCACCTGTTCCCATAGATTTCCGAATACATCAAGATTAAAGGAGAATCTGGCGACAAAGTCATCAATAGCATATCCCCGTTCCAAGACATTATCTATATATGCATTTGCAATCTGTATAGCGTAAGCAATCTCCTGAACAGGGGTGGCCCCTGCCTCCCTGATATGGTAGCCGCAGACACTGACCGGATTGGCCCGGGGCATTTCCTTTATAGAGTATTCAATAACATCACCAATCAGGCGAACAGCTGGCTCCACCGGAAATATCCATGCCCCCCTGCCAACTATCTCCTTTAAGATATCGTTCTGTGGGGTGGCGCTTATCTGTTGTTTAGAGAATCCATACCCTTCTGCCACTGTCTGATACATGGCAAGCATGATTGAGGCAACAGCATTTATAGTTAGACCGGTGCCAATTCTATCCAGGGCAATGTCTTTGAAGGCAATCTCTAAATCCCTAAGGGAATCCACTGCCATCCCTACCCGACCTACCTCTCCCTCTGCCATAGGGTCATCTGAGTCATAACCCATCTGTGTAGGCAGATCAAAAGCGACATTAAGGCCTGTCTGGCCCTGGCTGATCATGAGTTTGAATCTCTTGTTTGTTTCATCTGGTGTACCAAAACCTGTGTACTGCCTTGTTGTCCATTCCCTGCTCCTGAATCCCAATTTATGGATTCCTCTTGTAAAGGGATACTCTCCGGAATTGCCAAGATCTTTTTTGTAGTCAAACCCAATTTCCTTTAAATTATCTTCCGTATAAAGAGATTTTATATGGATTCCAGATTGAAGTATTACATCCTTAATCCTGTCTTTTTCTTCTTTTATGTATCTGGCTACTCCCAT
>JAUWNK010000022.1 GCA_030612685.1 Desulfobacteraceae bacterium | reverse complement strand
GCCCTCGAATATCCCAAAATGGCCCTCACATAAGATATCAATCTTTAGGGAAAGGAGAAAATTTAAAGATTTAATATAGTCTTCTTGGTTGGACAGAATAGAAGGATCCAAGGGGCCATGGACATCTTGGCCGAAGAGTATCTTTTTACCCTCTGATTCTACCAGATATACAACCGAACCTGGAGAGTGCCCCGGAGTATGAAAGGATTTTATTTGCTTATTACCAACTAAGAATGATTCCTCAAAGGATTTGATCTTATGGTCTACCTTTAAAGGGGCCAACACCTCACCATACCACCGGGCTGCTGTAACATTACTGTCGCCTTTTTCCAGATATATAGCGTCCAATTCATGTGCTATAATCTTACAGCCAAACTCTTCTCTCACCTTCTCGGCACCCCCTATATGATCGTAATGGCAGTGGGTTATGAATAGATATTCGATCTGAGAGGCATTAACACCGCATTTTTCAATATTAGAAATAAGTCTTTTATGCCCTTTACCGGTGCCGGCATCTATCAGGGCCGCCTGCTCATCAAAACATATCAGATATATGGCAGCATCTTCAGGGTCTGTTAAGCTATCTCCTCCGACATGCCACACTTCCTCTGTAATCTGCATATGTCTTATCTCCCATATCTAATGAACCTCCCTACAGCAATTTGCAGGGTATCCAATATCAAACACCCCCTCCCTTGATGGGAGGGGATAAAGGGGAGGGTGAGCAAACTAAGTATCACCCCCACCTAAACCTCCCCCATCAAGGGGGAGGAACTGTAAGGGAACCCTGTGGCAAGCTACAGGGAATATATAAGTTTAACAATAATCGTATATCATGAATATTATCTTTTGGCTAATGGCCATATTGAAATTCTAAATAAGGTAGGAAATGGGAACGGATTGGTATTAAGGCTCAGGTAGATCTGATCTCTTGTTTCATGAAGACTGCATAAGATACGCCAAAGCAGATAAAGGTAATGGCTATAAGGGAGATAATATGGGGAATTACAATATAAATGCTCTGAGAAAGGGATAATGGCCGCCGGAATCTTTCTGAAGAGAGTCTTTCAAGAGGGCCCATAAGTACAAGTGACCTTGTTGTTTTCCTCGTGGGATCAATTATTATAGCAGTAGAATCATTATAGAGTTGCATTGGGGAAATGAGAGATACGATTCTTTGAATTCTTATATGCCTCATTAACATTTCAGTGTCTTCCCTGGTACTTTGATCAAGTGGAATTATGGCATTTGCCACAACACTTGCGCCCATAGAAACAAAAAATGAAAAAAAGATCCAGATAGCCAAAGTGGCCAGTGCTGATGTGGCAATACCCCTAAAGACAATAGAAAAGAGTATACTAATACCCAACCAGAAAGAGATGTAGAATATACTGATGATCAGATAAAGAAAAATCCTCCAGACCTCCTCGAAACCAGGCACAACCCCAATCAATTTAAGCCCCAGGCCTGATACCACAAGAAGAATAGAGATCAAGATAATGGATATAGTAGCTACACCTGATAAGAATTTACCATTAATGATGGAGTCCCTATAGATAGGCTGAGCGGCTAACCTACTTAATGTCCCGCTACTCCTTTCCCTGTTTATAGAATCAAAGCCGAGCATCAGTCCTATAAGAGGTCCAAAAAAGGCTACAAACTGTACCAGGGAAAAGAGAGGGCCAGTGGAGGTAAAAAGCATTAAAAATACAAACTTTGGTTTAGCAACACCTCCAAGTTCCTCCCTGAGACTAATGCCCACCATGTATGTTGTTATTAAACTGACCATGGCTATCAGGGCAAAAAGGATAATGAACCTATAGCTGCTGAAGTGATCTGCAAGTTCCTTTCTGAAAATGGGACCAATACCCGTCATACTGCCTCCTCCTGAAAATACTTCATATATATATCATCTAAAGAGATCTCCTTATCATCAACTCCCAGCTTTTCCTTTGCCAGTTTTTCAATAGACCCCACAGCGATCATCCTACCCTTAAGCATTATCCCAATCCGATCTGAGATTTTTTGTACCTGTTTTAGATCATGGGAGGAGAGAAGAATCGTTATATTTTTATCCCTGCTTAATGATTGAATATAATCAATGATCCAATTTGTCCCTTCAGGATCAAGACCCAGGGTAGGTTCATCTAAAAATGCAATTCTTGGTTCCTTTATGAAAATCTCGGCAAGTCCCAGGCGCTGCCTCATCCCTCTGGAGTATGCACCTACCTTTTTTTCCGCCTCTTCTTTTAGCCTTACGCTCTCTAATGCCTCCTCGATTTTAATTGATGAGACTGAATCAGGCATATTGTTGAGTCTTGCTATAAACTGTAAATTTTGTATGGCATTCATATCATCATAGAATCCAATATTTTCCGGGATATAGCCAACAATCTTTTTGACCTTTATAGCCTCCTTTGTGGAATCAAAGCCTGCAACCCTTGCCCACCCCTTGGTAGGCTCGGTCAGCCCTAACAGCATTAGCAAGGCAGTTGTCTTGCCCGAGCCATTTGGCCCAAGAAAACCGAATATCTCACCCTCCTGAATGCTGAATGTCAGGTCATTAACTGCGAGCTGGTTGCCATAGATCTTGCTCAAGTTATGGGTTTCAATAATCGGCTCTTGATTCATATTATCTCCTTCCAAGGGATACAAATAGACCGAATAGGCCAACAATAACAAGGACTATTATGCCAATCCCGATCCAGCCCCAGGCTGCCGAGGCCTTGACTGTTACCCTCAGCTCAAGGTTATCCGAACTCTTTTCTCCACTAATGTTCAAGCCAACTGCATAATCACCCACAAGTGCTTCTTGAGCCGGAACTATACTTACCTCAACCTGTTTTAAGTTGCCTGGTTCTAAGGCATCTATCTTTTCGGGCTTAAACTCTACTTTCCAATTTTCAGGTTTTACAGATAAAAACTCGATATTGTGGATTGTTGCCGAACCATTGTTCTTTACATATATGGAAATATTTCCTTCCTTACCCTTTACCGTTCCAAGAGACAAGAGGCCTGTAGCAGTACCAGCCTCCAATTTATACGAGCCTGTTATGGTTACCTTCAATTCTGCCTCTGCTTTAGACTCCCCTGCGCTTATTACGACCGGAATAAGGTATTCTCCTGCTGTAGAGAAGCGATCAGGGGTTACCTCAACATTTAAGCTTCTGTTCTCATTAGATTTTAGCCTGAGGCTTGAGATATATTTATCCTCATAAGGGGGCTTGAAATTGATCCGCCAGTCTTTTGGTCCCTTGGCCATTAAGTTAAAGGTATTATCCTTACCGGTTTTGTTGGTTACATCAAGGGAGAACTCAAACTTTGCATCATTTGGCCCCCTTAAGACAGGATAGGATGTGGTGAGCTTTATCTCTCCTTTTTCTTTCTCTTTCTCATGTAAGGTAATATGCACCCTATGGGATACCTTAAATTTCCCATCTTCTGTTTTTGCATCTACCTTAAATTTATACGTTCCCGGCTTGGTATCTTTTTCCGGCTTGGCATAAAATGTAACGTGCATATCCTCCTCTCCCTCGGGGAGATGAATGGAGGTAATAGAAAAATTGAATGTTTTAATCTTTGTCTTCCATCCAGCGGGAGCTGAAGAAACCTTGAAGTAAACATTTTCATCCCTTTTGCCCTTGTTTTTAATAATCAGGTCCACATTAACATCATCTCCTTTATCAATAATGACCCCGGGGTATTCAAAGGACATTGAAATTCCCCTTTCCGGTCTTTTATCTTCCTTTCCCTTCTCCTCTTTAGCCAGGCCTGAGGAGATAAAAGATGTGCCGATGCATAGGGCTAAGATTAAAGAAAGGGCAAAAAGGGCTTTATTTATTACGTTAGATCTCATTTTCTTCCTCCTCCATCTTTACAAGGTCTTCAAATTTAATGTCTATTCCAAGAATGCCTACTATTTCATCATTTTTATCTCTTATCGGCCCTGAAACTGTAATGCATAGGGCGCCTGTAATAATAGATGTATAAAAATCAGTCACATGAATATCACCATCTTTCATTGGGCCTATAAACCATTTCCTATTAGAAAAATCATCGTCTAATTTAAATGTTTCAAATTTAGCCTTATCAACAATACTACAGATATTCCTGGTTGTTTTTCTCCCGCTGGTATCCGTTATGTACATGAATTGTATAAATGGATTGTCACCAAGGAATCTCTCCATAACCGGCTCCTGTTTAGCGTGGTCCATGGAGGAAATATCCTCATTTTCCATTAATTCTTCAAGGAGATGCACAACCATATCAGAGGCCTTATTTTTAAGCACATCAAACCTGGACATAAATAATTCAGGGATATATTTATGACAGTAATGCCTCATCTCTTTGTTAGAAATCACGGTTACCCTGCCTTTTTCATACTCCTCCTGGATCTTTTTGACTATCTTGCCAACACCAGGGTGCCTTTTTAAGATTTTAAGGCTTTTAGGTATATCGCAGTTGTTATAAACCCAGTGGACAATACCAGCTGTACCGGTTTTATCCGTAATAAAAACAGTTGATGGCCTTTTAAGAATTTTCTCTGTGTCAAAGATGTTATAAATCTCTTCATTTTTTATTAAACCATCTGCATGTATCCCTGCTCTTGTGGCATTGAAATCTGTTCCTACAAAGGGGTAATGTTCAGGAATATGGAAACCCAATTCCCTTTCTGAGTAATTGGCTATATCGGTAATAACGGTTGTATCAATCTCATCAGTGCTACCTCTCAGATTTATATATTCCATGATCAGACCTTCAATAGGTGTATTTCCAGTTCTCTCTCCAAAACCTAAAAGCGTTCCGTTAGCGCTCTGGCAGCCATAAAGCCAGGCTGTTGTAGCATTGATTAATGCCTTGTGAAAATCATTGTGACCATGCCACTCCAATAGTTTTCCAGGTGCGCCTGCCTCTTCTATAATAGCCCTTACCAGTTTCGGCACACTCCTTGGTAAAGCCGCACCTGGATATGTTACACCAAAGCCAAGGGTGTCACACAGTCTGATCTTAATATCAATCTTGCTCTCTTCCCTGAGACGCATTAGCTCCGAGGCAAAGGGAACAACAAGACCATAGATATCTGCCCTTGTGATATCCTCAAAATGGCACCTCGGAACAATCCCCATATCCAGGGCACTTTTTACTATTGTTAGATATTCTTCAATAACCTTTCTTCTGGCCTTTCCAAACTTATAAAAGATATGGTAATCAGAAACCGAGGTCAAAATCCCTATCTCTTTAAGGCCCATATCCTTTAAAATCTTGAGATCCTCTCTATTGGCCCGGATCCAGCCCGTTATCTCTGGATATCTATATCCTCTCTCTTTACAGAGCTCCACCGCCTCTTTGTCTTTGTCACTGTAAAGGAAAAATTCGCACTGTCTGATAATTCCTTTAGGTCCTCCTAATTTATGGAGGAAATCGTATAGGTCAAGAATTTGTTTGCTGGTATAAGGTGGGCGTGACTGTTGACCGTCCCTGAAGGTAGTATCGGTAATGAACATCCTATCCGATGGTGATATAGGCAGTATCTTATGGTCAAAATCTATTCGGGAAACCTCTGAATAGGGGAAGATATCTCTATATAGATTGGGGTCATCTCTATCTATAAGCTCATGTCTCCTGAATTTCTCAGGTTCATGGATTAATACACCTTTCTCCCTATCCCATCTTGCCATCTTCAGGTCTCTATTAATTAAGGATGAATTCTTTATTTATAAACTTTTAAAAATTAATCATAAATTTATCAAATGTCAATATAAATCACAAAAAGCAACTTGATTTAATTTAATTGACTTAAATAAACTGTTTTGATAAGAGGTTAATGAAGTCCTTAAAATCTTTAATGTAATTTAAAAGAGGAGGTTAATTATGAAAAAGAAACTTTTTTTGTCAATTTTATTACTTTTTCTTACCCCTTTTATTGCCTTTCCAGGCAGTTTTGCCCTGGCCGCTGAACCTATAGTCATTGGGGTACCTACTTCTCTAGGATTTTTGGAAGGCAAGGAGTCCCTTAAGGCTGTTGAGATGGCTGTAGATGAGATTAATGCCAAAGGTGGCGTTATGGTCGGAACTGTGAAAAGACCGTTTAAGATAGAGTCAATAGATATCCGTGATGCGGCGCCGGGTGTGCCTGTGCCTGAGGCCCTTTTGGGAATCGAAAAGATAATCCTGGAAAAGAAGCCTGTGGCCCTTGTGGTTGGTCCTTTTCGTTCTGAGGCACTGTTGGCTGGTATGGATATTATTGCCAAGTATAAGATGCCCATGTTAGGCACTATTGCTATGACACCTGGCTCCGAGGCCAAGATTAAGAAGGATCCTGAAAAGTACAAGTATGTTTTCAGGGTTTCCCTAAATGTAATTTATTGGGCCAAACTTTTAGGGGGAACAATGGCGTCTCTGAAAAATCAATTTGGCTTCAACAAGGTTTACCTGATGAACCAGGATATACTCTGGGCCCGGGGCACTGCTAATGCCATGAAGAACAGATTTTTCCTGAAAACCGGTTGGGAAGTCTTGGGTCATGACCAGTATCCTACAGGATCATCCGATTTCTCTTCAGCGTTAATGAAGGCCAAGAGCAAGGGCGCCGGCGTCCTGTTTACCTGTTTCGATATGCCTGAAAGCGGGGTCCTGGTCAAACAGTGGAAGAGCATGAAGGTCCCGGCATTAATAGCCGGGTTTATATCTCCTATGGCTGGAGAGGTGGCATGGAAGACCTTTGATGGAAAGATCGGCGGACTTATGAATGCCATTTTTGAAATTGGAAACATCCCTTCAGAATACTACGCCCCGGCTAAGAGATTCTATGATTCCTACGAGAAAAGATACGGAAAAGCGATTCAGTCCGGACACGGTCCTGCGCCTTCATATGAGTCTGTTTACATCTTGAAAGAGGCTATTGAAAGGGCAGGCTCACTTGACCCGGATGCTATTGTGGCAGCTATAGAGAAGACTGACAAGATGGGAGTTATGGGCAGGATCAAGTTTGATGAAGGACACCAGGTAATCTATGGCAACAATCCAGGCCAGACAGCAACTGGATGTTTTTTCCAGTGGACGAAGGATGGAAAAAGAAAGATCGTCTACCCCAAGACCTTGGCTGAGGGTGAGATAGTTCTGCCCCCCTGGGTAAAGAAAGTTAAATAGAATTTGGGAATTGAGGGATTCATGGATGAAGGAATTCCTCAATTCCCAATTCGCAATTCCTTAATTAATTATTTTTATCTGTGTTACTTGGCACCTTAATATACGGTTTTGTCAATAGTATTATATTGGCCTTGGTGGCTCTTGGATTTAGCCTAACCTTTGGGATAAGCGGGGTTGCAAATTTTGCATATGGCGCCCTGTACATTCTCGCCGGATTTTTAAGCTGGTTATTATTCAATTCAGTTGGCCTTCCCTATATCCTTGCCGCCCCCTTTTCGGTTCTATTAACAGCCATTGCCGGGGCCCTGATGTATCGTTTTGTCTTGTTGAGAATCAGGGGTATGGTGTTATCCGAGGTAATAGCTACATTTGGCATTGGGCTGTCCACCCTGGAATTATTCAAATATCTTGGTTTTATTGGTTTTGAATATACCCTGCCGGTTTTTATAGATTACAGCATAGATATTGGACAGGTCACTATTGACATGCAGAGAATATTTATCGTGGTTATAGGTATTGCCCTGGCAGTTTTTCTATGGTTCTTTACCCACTATACAAAGACAGGCCTTCGCTTCAGAGGTATCGCCCAGGATGAAAGGACAGCATTGAGTCTGGGCATCAACTCTGACCGGGTAGGTACCCTGAGCGTTTCCTTTGGGGCAGCTTATGCAGCAATAGCAGCCATTGTTATCCTTCCCCTGGGCACTATAACGGTGGATCATGGTTATGAGGTACTCATAAATGCCCTGGCTGTATGTATTGTTGGCGGCTTAGGCTCAACTGGCGGAGTGGTAATTGCCTCTTTCCTGCTCGGCTACGCACAAACATTTACAGCGACTTACATAGAGAGTCACTGGGTAATGGTAGTTCCTTTAGTGGCTATTCTGGCCATACTGGTTATCAAACCATCCGGTCTTTATGGAGAACAGAAGGAACTGGAAGAAAGGATATAGCCAAACAATTGTGGATTTTAGATTTTCGATTGCCGATTGAGGAATTGGGAAGGCGGATTGTAGATTTATCAATTTTGAGCCTGAATCGGAAATTAAACATATGACATTTTGTTGTTTGTATAAATATTTTTCTGCGTAATCTGCGGTAATCTGCGTCCTTATTTTACTTTTATGAAAAAACGCAAAGAGAGGATAGATAGAGGCATCAAGGTAAGATCGGAGGATATATTTGCCCTTTGCTCCTGGAGAGAGATGCTCTACCTATCCTCCCCAAGACTATTACCGATAGTAGGTTTATTGGTTTTGTCATTCGTTTTGAGCCTTTATTGGCAAAAGGTTTTGCTCTCTGTATCCGTAATTGCCCTTTTGGCTATCAGTTGGGATCTTTTGGCACAAAGCGGTATGGTATCCTTAGGACAGGCACTCTTTTTCGGGATGGGTGCCTATTTAGCCGCTATTATGAATCATTACTGGGGCTGGTCTCCATTTCTGACCATGCCCATGGCTACTATTTTAGGCGGCCTCTTCTGTACTGTGCTTCTTTTGCCGGTTTTAAGATTGCGGGGAATCTACTTTGCCATGGTCACCTTGATATTGCCAATTATGCTGGTTAGGGTAATTGAGGCTACAAGGATCTTTGGGGGAACAGAGGGGATAAGTGGTCTAACCCCTCTTCCATCGAGATGGTTTGAACTATATATCATTATTGTCGCCCTTTTGGCTGCCTTTTTTGGATTCAGGCGCCTTATGGGTTCAGATTTTGGTCTGGTTTTAAAGGGTATAAACGATAATGATCGCTCTGTTATGAACGCAGGGATCAACATTTACTGGTTTAAGGCCCAGGCATTATTTATTGCCGGCTCTGTCGGGGCCTTTGCCGGTGCCTTTATGACCCATGTCTATATGTTTGTTGGAATGCCTGTTTTTGCCCTTGACTATTCTATACTTCCCATTGCAGCCGCTATAGTGGGTGGTACGGGAACATTCGCCGGCGCTATGTTTGGGGCCTTTCTTCTTGTACCCCTTTCAGAGATTTTAAGGGGACTTGGCGGGCTCAGGATAGTATTCTATGGATTATTTCTTGTAGTATTTATCGTTGCATTACCCGAGGGCATTTTTCACTATATTCAGCGGAAATATCATCAATTTGAAAGATGGGTCGAGGTGGAAAAATGAGCGCTTCTCCTTTGCTCAATGTGTCTAACCTTTCCAAATATTTTGGCGGTGTAAAGGCCGTGAATGCTTTTAGTTTTAAACTTATGGAAGGGGAGCTCCTGGGCTTTATTGGGCCTAACGGCTCTGGAAAGACAACCGTTGTTAATCTTATAACCGGTTTTGTAAAACCGAGCGGGGGCGAGGTTATATACAGGGGTCAGGATATAACCGGCTGGGCCCCATATAAGATAGTCAGGCTTGGTATCGCCAGAACTTTTCAAATGGTCAGGCCCTTTTACCAGCTCCCTGCCTTTAAGAACATGATCATCCCCTTATATTCTCCCAGGGTCAAACGGATGGCAGGTGGGAAATACGGGGACCGGGACGCTATTGCCTTAGATCTCCTGGAAGAAGTAGGTTTTGAGAGAGATTCTTTTGTTGCATATAAGATAGCCAGTGTTCTTCCCCAGGGATACCTTAAGAGGCTGGAATTGGCAAAAGGGATTGCCCTGCAACCCGATCTCCTGATCTTAGATGAGCTTTTCTCAGGCCTGAGTCTGGCTGAAGTGGCCAGTATTGTGCCTATAATCGAAAAGCTACGTTATGGGGGGATGACAATCATTATGATCGAGCACCGGCTGAAGGAGCTTTTCAGGATCGCTGACAGGGTAATAGTCCTCAATTTTGGAGAAAAGATTGCTGACGGATTATCAAAAGAGGTTATGGAGAGTGCTGAGGTCAAAAAGGCCTACTTAGGGAGTGAGGAGGATTAAGGTGCTTGATATTAAGAATCTCATGGTTTTCTTTGAAAATGCCCTGGCCTTAAATGACCTTTCCATGATGGTAAATGAAGGTGAGATTGTAGGGGTCATTGGCTCCAACAGCGCAGGGAAGACCACTTTGATGAATACAGTCTCCGGTTTGATCATAGATATGAAGATAAAAGAGCAAAGGAAAGGCGGAGAGAGAATAACCGTATACGGTCAAATAACCTTCCAAGGGGAGGATATTACGGACGTTAAACCAAACGATAGGGTGAAAAAAGGAATAGTCCTTTCCAGGGAAAGGCATCCAATATTTCCTGAAAGTGATGTCATGGAGAATTTAAAGATAGCCGGTCATATGAAGAAAATGTCAGAGCTAAGGGAAATGACAGAGTATGTCTTCCAGCTTTTCCCTGCCCTATTTGATCTTAAGAAACGGAGGGCCGGTTTTTTAAGCGGGGGAGAGCAACAGATGCTGGCAATAGGGATGGCTCTCATTGTTAAACCGGTGCTTCTGCTCCTTGATGAACCTCTCCTGGGTTTGAGCCCGCATCTGCAGTCCGCTTTAGTGAAAGCCATTAAGAATTTAAGGAGTGAATCCGGGATTACTATCCTCATAACAGAGCAATTCGCCAGGCCTGTTTTGCCAATAATAGATAGGGGATATGTGATAGAAAATGGGATGCTCACCCTGACAGGCACAGGGGCCGAGCTAATGGAAAATCCAGAGATAAAAGCCGCCTACTTCGGGATCTGATTTCATGGAAGAGAAAAATTCAAACAACATATATATCACCTTTGACTCTGTAGCAAAGAGACAGGAACAGCATACTGCTGTTATATACTTAGGTACCAGATACTCTTATGCCAGGTTGAAGGATATGGCTGAAAGGTTTGCAGCCGCCCTATCAGATATTGGGGTGAATTATGGGGATAGGATAATTATTTATATCCCCAACAGTATCCAATGGGTTGTTGTTTGGCTGGGCATCTTAAGAGCAGGCGGGATATCTGTACCGATAACACCGATATATACACCATACGATCTCAAATATATCGCAAACGATAGCGGCTCAGAAACTGTTGTTTGTGCTGATACTAATTTTGGTTATGTAGTTAGTGTTCTTGGTGAAACCAAGATAAAAAGGGTTATTGTCACAAAGATGGCTGATCTTCTTCCCTGGTGGAAAAAGTATTTTGGTTTCATGTTCGACATAATACCAAAGGGGAAGATAGCCCTTGACAAGGACACCTATTCATTAAGAAAATTGCTCTCCAAATCTCACAAGGCCAATCACTTGCCTGATATCAAGCAGAATGATAGAGACCTGGCCGAGATACTCTATACAGGTGGAACCACCAAATTTCCCAAGGGTGTTCCTATTACCCACGGTGACTTTTTGATCTCTGCAGATGAGCAGATCAGGGTAAGTGAGCCATTTTTTCCTGTTGAAGAAAATATCATTCTATGTAACGCCCCACTTTTTCATATCCTGGGTCAAACCTGCGGCCTGTGTACACTTTTAGTGGGAGGGACTTTAATGCTCCAGCCACGTGTGAACCTTGACGCAGTATTTGAATCCATCCAGCGATTCGGAACCAAGACAATGGTTGGTGTTCCCACCCTTTTCAGGATGTTTTTGGAACACGATCGCCTTGATTCCTATGACCTCAGCTCTGTTGAGTACTGGTATAGTGCAGGAGATGTGCTCCCGGTGGAGGTCGGAAAGCGCTGGTATGATAAATTCGGTAAGTGCATCTATCAGGGATATGGTGCAACTGAGACATGCGGCGGCGTATCTATGTGCCCTGCGGATATCGAAAATCCGCCAAAAAGTGTGGGTAAAATTGTCGCAAGTAAAAGGATTAAAATCGTTGATCCCATTACTCTGAAATCTGTAAAGACAGGAGAGCCCGGGGAACTAATTGTCTCCTCTAATTACATGGTTACCGGTTATATAAACAAACCGGAGGAAACGGCTGAGTCCTTTATAGAGCTGGAAGGCCAGAAATGGTATAGGACGGCTGACATTATGTCCATGGATGAAGAGGGAAACCTCTATTTTATAGACAGGACCGTAGATACCATAAAGCATAAAGGCTACAGGGTATCATCCAGTGAGATAGAAGCGATATTACAGGAACATCCAGCGATCATGGGCTCCTGTGTTGTTGGTGTGGAAGATCCAAGGGTAGGGGAAAGGATCAAGGCCTTTGTAGTTCTCAAGGAAGATATTAAGGGTATCACTGGCTATGATCTCATTAGATGGTGCAGAGAAAGACTTGTTTCCTACAAGGTCCCCCAATATATAGAATTCAGGGATATGCTTCCTAAATCCAAAGTAGGTAAACTTTTGAGAAGGGAAATGAGAAGCGAGGAGAGGAGAAGGACCGAGGTATAAAATCATTAATATTGAACAAACTGATTATGAATTAAATTATAATAAGCGAGACTTGATATTACAATATTATATTGAGATTTTGATCTCAGCCGACAGGTAACGAGATCTTTACATAACTCAGTCCGCCGCGGCTAAATGGCTTTTTAAAATTAGGTATGGGTATCTTTTTTAAGGCACGAAGAAGCACGTGCACCTTTGCCTGCCAATAGTGAAGATGAGGGCGGGCGGATAACCACATCAATAATACCCACTATTTCTCAATTGCTGGTTTTAGACTTAGGCAGCCGCCCGCCTGGATCATCGGTAGAGATTATGCAAAGCAGGCTTCCCAGTTCGTTGCCTGAAAAAAGATACCCATACCTAATGAAAAATTTTGGGTTATCCAAAGGTCTCGTAACATCATACCGGCTGATCTTTTCTTTAATGTTCTTACGATGTCTTTCGATATGTGTGCCCCCATTTCATCAAATAAAAGACTCAATCCCAATATCCTATTCTAATGTCCAAGTGAAAAACAGAGGATAGTTCTAATCGTAATTGCTAAAAATATTGCTTGCCCTGTCAAATAGGTACCCCTTTGGGAAATTTAACATGGTGAAGATTTCAAGTTGCTGGTTCTTTGGAGCATATACTTCTAATCTAAAAACTTGGGTGGGAATTCAAGGCTACCTTTGATGGTGAGGCAAGCGCCAATTAGTTACGCCAACCTTACAGTTCGTTTTGTGTAGCGTTAGGGAATCAAATTTGATATTAACAGCCTTTATGAGATCAACTATCGATGACATAAAGGCCTTTGCCCAGAAATGTTTTTCTAAAGCTCCTGACAGTCATGCCTGGGATCATACACAGAGGGTTTACAATCTTTGCATGCATATCGGGCACGTTGAAATGGCGGATATCGAGGTCCTGAAGATCGCAGCCTATCTCCATGACGTAGGTCGTCCCTTTCAAGATCAGTCAAAGGGGACCATCTGCCACGCAAAAAAAGGTGCGGAAATAGCATGTTCTCTGTTGGAAAAGTACCCGATTGCTAATGAACAAAAGACTAATATTATCCACTGTATTAGCTCTCACAGGTTTCGGGGAAATTGTCGTCCTGAGACCCTGGAAGCAAAGGTTCTATTTGATGCTGATAAGCTGGATGCCATTGGTGCCATTGGAATTAGCAGGGCCTTCCAGTTTGCAGGCGAGGTAGGTGCCAAACTCCACAATCCTTATAAAAATCCGGAGGATGCCGAGCCATATACAGAGGAGGATACCGGATATCGGGAATTCAAGGTAAAGCTCTCAAAGATCAAGGGACGCATGCTCACTACCGAGGGCCGCCGCATGGCCAGGGAACGCCATGCATTCATGGTAAAGTTTTTTGAAAGGTTTTTGCAGGAGCATGAAGGTTGCAAGTAGCGAAGGGTACCGTGAAAATAAAAATGGACCATTAAAGGGTACACCATTATGAAGACATCGATCAAAAAAGGATTTGGCTTTGGACTGACCTCCGGCGTTATAACCACGCTCGGCATGATGGTAGGATTGAGTGCCAGTACCCGATCACAGATTGCGGTCATTGGAGGAATCATCGCTATTGCCATTGCCGATGCCTTTTCAGATGCCATGGGAATGCATATTTCAGAAGAATCGGAAAATAATCATTCTCCAAAAGATATCTGGGAGGCCACTGTTTCGACTCTGCTTTCAAAGTTTTTCTTTGCGCTAAGCTTTGTTGTTCCAGTCTTGGTATTTAAGCTTTCTACTGCCATTTTGGTGAGCATCCTTTGGGGCGTGTCTCTGGTCATTATATTCAGTTGGTATCTGGCTATACAGCAAGGTGTGAAAGTCTATAAAGTCGTGCTTGAGCATGTGGCTATTGTAGTCCTGGTTATTATCATTACGCACTATGTAGGCAAATGGATAGCAAGCTTTTGCTATTAATTAATATAAGAGAAAGGCCAATTAGGATACAAAGCACAGCGTCGAAAGAGAGTCTTTCCTTTTTTCATAAATTGATTGACAAGTCAATCAACCTTTGTTAAATAATTGTTCATGAAAAAAGACCTTACTGCCTTCAAGAAAGACAAAGAACAGGCAATCTTTGAAGCCGCCTTGAAGATTATTAAGCAAAAGGGTTTTCATAAGGCCAGGATGTCCGATATCGCCAAAGAGGCCGGGATTTCCTACGGTCTCGTTTATCACTACTTCAAAAACAAGGAAGATCTTTTTGACGCTATTATTAATCGATGGTGGGACGGCCTGTTTAAGCTGATGGCAAATATCAGTGGGGACAACGAATACGATGTGCACAAGAAACTAAGGCGTATAATTTACTACTTCCTGGACACCTATCAGAGTAATTATGAACTGGTGAATATCTTCATCACAGAGATTTCCAGGTCCACAACCAACCTGACCAGTAACCGTTTAGATCGCTTCAAGAAATTCATGTCCCTTACCCAAGCGGTCATGGCAGAGGGGCAAGAAAATGACATACTAAGAGCAGATTTCAAAGCCCGATATCTCACCTATATATTCCTTGGAGCCCTTGAGACGTTTGTTTCGGCCATGGTCCTTGTGGATCAAAAGATTAAGGGGGATGCCCAGAAGGACAGAATTGCGGACAGCATTCTGGAGGTATTTCTTAACGGAGCAAAAAACCAGAAGTGAGTAAACCATGGATTTTTCTTTCACCGAAGAGCAGATGATGTTCAGGGAGCAGATAATCCGCTTTGCAAAGAAAGAGATTGTGCCCAGGGTGCAGGAACATGATCTCAGGGGCGAATTTGACTTTCAGTCCTTTCGAAAGCTTGGTGATTTCGGCATCCTCGGTCTTCATTTTCCCGAAGAACTTGGGGGAAGCAATGCGGATGTGGTGACATCTGTCCTTGCCGGAGAGGCCCTGGGTGAAGCCGGGGTAGACGGCGGGCTAACCCTTGCATACGGGGCCCACACCTTTCTATGTGGCGATACTATCTTTGCCCATGGAACAGACAGCCAGCGAGAAAAATATATCCCTAAACTGGCCTCGGGCGAGTGGATTGGATGCATGGGGCTCACCGAGCCGGCAGCAGGCTCTGATGTGGCTGCCATCTCCACTCGGGCAGAAAAACGCGGGGACCGGTATATACTGAACGGGAATAAGATGTTTATCACCAACGGACCGGTTGCCGATGTGGCGGTTGTCTATGCCAAGATAGGGAAAGACTTAAAACACGCCGGTATTTCCACCTTTATTGTGGAAAAGGGTACTGCCGGTTTTTCAACCGGAAAAAATCTGATCAAAATGGGTGTTAGGGCCTCTCATACCTCTGAACTGATCTTTGAAGACTGTGAAATCCCGGAGGAAAATCTGATCGGACAGGAAGGGGCCGGGTTCCTTATGGCCATGCAGACCGTGGAATGGGATCGGAGTGCCCTCCTGGCACCTTTTATCGGGGGAATGACCTATGTGCTCAAGAAATGCGCTCGATATGCCAAGGAACGCTATCAATTCGGTCGACCCATAGCAGAATTCCAGGCCATCAAACACAAATTGGCCGATATCAAGATCTTTATTGAGGCAGCCAGGTCCCTAACTTACCGCATTGCCTGGTGTAAGGACCAGGGAAGGCCACTCAATCATTTAGAGGCAGCGGTTGCCAAACTCTTTATCGGAGATTGGAGCCTCAAACCTGCCAATGATGCAATGGTCCTGCACGGCGGCTATGGGTACTGCCACGAATATGAGGTGGAACGATACTTCAGAGACAGCCGCCTGGCACCTATAGGAGGAGGCACCTCAGAGATCACGAAAATGATCATCTCAAAACTCATTTGAAGAAACTGAAAGAATGGATTTCGATTTTAGCGACATAGAAAAGGCTTTCTGCGAGAATATCAAAGGACTATTTGATCCGGATTCCAGGTCCGCCCTGGCCAAACTGGAAAATGCGGATGACAACCAAATTCGAAATGTGCTTTTACGCTCGCTGAAGAACCTGGGACAGGCGGGCTACCTGACACTTGGGCTGGATAATGGGAAAAACAACGTGGGGCTGGTGGCAGCCCAGGAAATCCTGGCCGCGATCTCACCTTCCCTATTCCTGTCAGTGGAGGCTTCGACACGGATCTTCGGACGTCTAATAGCCATTTATGGCACTCCTGATCAGAAAAACGAATTCCTCCCTGCCTTAAAAGAAGGGCAGCTTATTGGAACAGTGGCCCTTTCCGAAGAGGGGATGAGCATTGAGAACAATCCTCTAAATACCATCGGTGTACCAGTCGATGATAGTTTCCAGGTGTCCGGGTCAAAGAGTCACGTGGTTAACGGCCCGATTGCCGACTGGATCGCCGTTGCAGGAAAGAGGGAAGAAAGCCTTGCCTTCTTCTTGATCAAAAAAGACAGTGAAGGTCTTTCCGTTGGTAAAAGACTCCCCAGCCTGGGATACAACGGAACGGCCATCTCCACCATCTCACTTGAAAATTGTCCTGTCCCGTCAAAGTGTGTAATCGGTCCCTTTGAGGGGAAAGATCCTCTTAAGATCGTCCGCTTGTGGGAGGACCAGATCCTCACAGCGGGCAGCTTGGGCCTGATGCAGCGCTGTTATGAGATCGCCCTGACTTATGCCAAGAACCATAAAAGCGGGGGCAAGCCGATCATCGCTTACCAGGAGGTGGGTTTCAAGCTGGCGGAGATACTGACCATTTTGCAAACAGCACAATTGCTTGCCTATCGTGCTGCCTGGATGGCTGAATCAGGAGACAGCGAGGCCAGTGTAGTTGCCCATTGTGCCAAGGTTTTTTGCACCGAGTCGACCGAAAATGTGGCAAGCCAAGCTCTCCAGATTCTGGGTGGATATGGCTATCTCGGTGGTAACGCCGCCGAAGAAGGGTATCGCGATGCCAAATACCTTCAGATCGCAGGCACCTCCTCGGAAATATCCCGCATGAAAATAGGAGATGGTGTATTGGGATGGGACTAAATAGTATAGAAAAACGTTCACCGCAGAGTCGCAGAGAGCACAGAGAAAATACCTTGATAGTATAGGAATTTCCATTTTGGACGCAGATAAACGCAGATTGTCAAGATTTTAGATATTTCAAAATAGTTATCTGCGAGTATCGGCGGAAATCTGCGTCCTAATTAATTTATTAAATGTCCTCTGCGTCTCAAGCGAAGCGGGCGGTGAGAGAGGGATTAATATGGAAGTCATTGAGACAAAAATAGATACATCCAGTCAAGAATACCGGGAAAACTACCAGGCCATGGAAGCCATGGTAGAGGATCTCAGAAAAGAGGTGGAATTAGCCCGGAACGACCGCTCGGAAAAGGCGCGCGCCAGGCTGGACCAGCAAAATAAGCTCACAGTCCGCAAGCGGCTGGAACTCTTGTTCGATAGGAACACACCCTTTCTGGAGATAGCACCGCTGGCCGCCAGGGGCATGTATGATAAGAAGGTCCACAGCGCAGGGGTTGTTTCTGGAATCGGTATTGTTGAAGGCCGTGAGGCCATCATCCACGCCAATGACGCCATGATCAAGGGTGGAACCATTTATCCTATGGGAGTCAAAAAAGGGCTAAGGATTCAGACCATAGCTATGGAAAACCACCTCCCTATTATCAATCTGGTAGACTCCGGTGGTGCCTATTTGCCTCTCCAGTCCGAGATCTTTCCTGATGCTGATGATGGAGGTCGCATATTTTATAACCAGGCCGTCATATCCAAAATGGGAATCCCCCAGATCTGTGGGGTGATGGGATTATGTACGGCGGGTGCTGCCTATATCCCGGCCATGAGTGACGAGGTGGTCCATGTTAAGGGCACTGGGGCCATTTTTCTGGGCGGCCCACCCCTTGTCCTGGCTGCCACAGGTGAAGAGGTTACGGCCGATGAGCTTGGCGGGGCCAATGTGCACTGCAGGGAGTCAGGGGTTTCTGACTATTTCGCTGAAGATGATGCCCACTGTCTCGAGATCATTCGCCAGATCGTCAAAAACCTCCCACCTCCTCAGAAAGCAGATATCGGAATCCGTGAACCAAAGCCCCCTATCTATGACCCCAAAGAAATTTATGGCATCGTTCCCAGGAGCCTTGACATTACTTACGATGTCCGTGAAGTTATTGCCCGAATGGTAGACGGGAGCGAATTCCTGGAGTTTAAGGAACGTTACGGTCCCACTCTTGTTTGTGGCTGGGCATATATCCACGGTTATCCTGTGGGTATATTGGGGAATAACGGCGTTCTTTTCTCTGAGAGTTCCCTCAAGGCAACACAGTTTATCCAGCTTTGCGATAAGCGGGGCATTCCTCTTGTATTTCTCCAGAATATCACCGGTTACATTGTTGGCAAGGAGTACGAACGTATAGGAATCACCAAGGATGGCCACAAAATGGTCAATGCTGTGGCCACGGCCACGGTCCCTAAATTCACGGTTATCACTGGGGCCTCCTTTGGGGCGGGCAACTATGGCATGTGCGGCCGGGCTTACTCGCCCCGCTTCTTGTGGATGTGGCCCAACGCCCAGATCGGTGTCATGGGAGGAGAACAGGCGGCAGGGGTTATGATAACTGTGAAAAATGATCAACTGGCACGAGAAGGGAAGCCACCCCTTCCCGAAGAAATGGTCCGCCAGATCAGGGAGCCAATTGTCGCTGCGGCTGAGCGCGAGGGAAATGCGTACTATTCCACAGCCAATATGTGGGATGACGGGATCCTTGACCCGGCCAAAACGAGGGATGTGCTTGGGCTGGCCATCTCGGCAGCGTTGAATGCACCCCTCAGACATGATGTTTACGGATACGGAACATTCAGGATGTAAGAAGATTAGTAACTACTCAGGTTCAAAGTTCCGGGGTTCACGGTTCAAGGTTAGACTTATGAAAATTGAACGGTTTGAAGATATTGAGGCTTGGCAACCTGTCGAGAGCCTCAAGGTCGTACGACTGGCACGTGAATTGACTCGGAAAATGTACCGTCTAACAAAGAAGTCAGGACTTGCGAAGGACTACGTACTGAATAGACAGATACAAGATGCTGCCGGATCATCAATGCATAATATTGCCGAAGGTTTCGATTCCGAGATGTTTACGAACAGGCAAGACGAACACGTGCTGCCGTTCGTGGATTCATCAACTATCTCAAGAAATATGAAGAACGCAAGCCAACAAACCGTGAACCGTGAACCTGACAACCTGAGTAGTTACGAAGATTATAGATAGAAAGCGAACGAGCATGTTCAAAAAGATACTAATTGCCAATAGAGGGGAAATAGCCGTCAGGATCATCAGAACATGCCGGGAAATGGGGATTCAGACCGTGGCTGTCTATTCAGAGGCGGATGCCGGTGCCGCTCATGTCCTGGAAGCGGATGAGTCGATTCTATTAGGTGAGTCGGAACCCTCCAAAAGCTATCTCAATATAGAACGCCTCATTGCTGCTGCCAAAAATACAGGTTCCGAGGCCATTCACCCGGGTTACGGTTTCCTTGCTGAAAACCCGGAGTTCGCTGAGAGCTGCGAAGCGGCTGGAATACCCTTCATCGGCCCCCCTGCCCGTGTTATACGAGACCTGGGAAACAAGACTTTGGCCCGCAGGATCATGGAATCCGCCAGTGTGCCGGTGATCCCAGGGATGTTGGAAGCAACAACCGATCCATCGCTCTTGAGCCAGGAAGCAGAACGAATGGGATATCCGGTCATGGTCAAGGCCGTTGCCGGCGGCGGCGGTAAAGGGATGCGGATCGTTCTGAACCGGGAAACAATGGAAGAGGCCTGTATGTCTGCCATGAGTGAAGCGGAAAAAGCCTTTGGAAACGGCTCTCTATACCTTGAAAAGTACCTAAAAGCTCCTCGCCATGTGGAATTTCAAATCCTGGCTGATCACCATGGCAATGTGGTGCACCTGTTTGAAAGGGAATGTTCAATACAGCGGAGACACCAGAAAATTATCGAAGAAACACCCTCCCCTGCCATGACACCTTCCCTTCGCAACGCAATGGGAAAGGCGGCAGTGTCAGCAGCCAGGGCATCAGGATATGTCAATGCCGGAACCATCGAGTTTATGCTGGACCGCTCAGGACAATTCTATTTCCTGGAGGTAAACACCCGCCTTCAGGTGGAGCATCCAGTCACAGAGATGACTACCGGCATTGATCTTGTAAGGCAGCAACTGGAAATTGCATCTGGAAACCATTTGACCTTCAGTCAAGAGGATATCACCCAGAGGGGACACGCCATTGAATGTCGTATTTATGCTGAAGATCCAGAGGCCAATTTTTACCCTTCACCAGGCCCTGTTTTACTTCACCGGGAACCTACAGGACCCGGCATCCGGAATGACAGCGGCATTTGCGAGGGCTTTGAAGTTCCTATAGAGTATGACCCCATACTCAGCAAGCTTATTACAATGGCCGCAACAAGGGAAGCAGCCCGTGAACGTATGATCCGGGCTCTTAAAAGCTACGTCATTCTGGGAATTCGCACCATAATACCATTCCTGATCGATATCCTCAGTTCCCCGGAGTTCGCAAAAGGAAATACATATACCGATTTTATAGATCGCAACTTTAAGAACTGGAGCCAGAGCAAGGAGGACGAGGATCTGGCAAGAATCGCTTACGTAGTGGAAGAGATGACTTACTTTAATAAACCCGCAACAAAAGTGAAAAACAGTGGCTGGCCCACACCCTGGGAGACGCTTGGGGAATGGAGGATGTGAGAATTAGGGGCTCCGCCCCAATAGGAGTACTGGAGTGATGTGCTCAATTGAATGACTATTGACTATTTATAATTGTGAATTTAAAACATCAATATTCAATCGAAAATTATCAATATTTAACTTTTACTACCCACTACTCCAGTACTCCAACACTCCATCATCCCACATAAATGACACAAACCAATTGCCACTAAAAAATATGACTTTTGCCATTAAATATGATTGAATTTCAAAAAGGTTAGGATGAAGTATCGCCTTAAAATCGCAGAAGAGACCTTTGATGTGGATGTCTCTAATTTAGATAGCGAACAAGATCTCCGGTTTACCATCGGGGAAAAGGAGTATAATGTTCGCTACCAGGCCATTTCTGACAATTATTTTCACCTGATCATGAACGGAAAGGCCACAGAGGTGTTTGTGGCCAGAGGAGAACAGGGAAAACACATCTTTGTAAATGGCCGGACCTTTCTGGTTCAGGATGAAGACCAATTACCCATACGCCGTGCCAGGCGCAGAGGCTTAGCGGAAACCCCAGGAGAGGTAACGCCACCCATGCCTTCTGTAGTGGTAAGGATTCTGGTAGAGGAAGGGGACTGTGTGAAACGTGGCCAGGGGCTTATCGTAGTGAGCGCCATGAAGATGCAAACAACCTTGCGGGCCCCATCGGACGGCAGAGTAAAAAAGATAAACACCTCCATAGACGCAAAGGTAGCCCCCGGCGATATCTTGGTGGAGATTGAAGAGGAGGTGGAAAATGAGTGAGGACCTTCTTTATGAGGTGAAGGAACGAACGGCCTTCCTGACCATCAACCGTGAGGCCAAGAGAAACGCCATCAGCCAGGAGATGATTACAGCTTTTCTGGATTACCTTGACAGAGCTGACCAGGATGAAGATGTGGGTGCCGTGTGCATTACAGGAGTTGGGGAAAAGGCCTTTTGCTCTGGAGCCGATCTGGCCACTACACTGGGCAAGGAAGGGGAAGATAGGTTGGCCGGGGCCAGGAACTATGCCGAACTCCTAAAAAAGATGGCCCGGTTTGGGAAGCCTTTGCTTGCTCGGGTCAATGGACCATGCCTTGCCGGTGGTATGGGTTTGATGCTCTCTTGCGACATTGTCATTGCCCGAAACGATGTATTCTTTTGTACCCCGGAAGTCAATGTGGGAATTTTCCCTATGATGGTAGGGGCCTTGCTCTATCGAAATGTGAACAGGAAAAAGGCCATAGACATGGTCCTGACAGGCCGCAGGATCCCGGCCCCTGATGCGGAAAATATAGGACTCATCACCCGTGCTGTTGAGCCAGAGCGCCTGGACGAAGAGGTCCGGAAGACATTGAAGCTCCTGACCTCAAAAAGCCCGATAGGAATCCGTATCGGCAAAGAGGCATTTCACTCCATGAGCGATATGCCCTTTGAAGGGGCGATCGATTATCTGTGCAAGGCCTTAGGTAGGGCCATCTCTACCGAGGATGCCAGGGAGGGTATGATGGCCTTTATAGAAAAAAGGGAACCCAAGTTTAAAGGGAGGTGATGGTAGAGTATGGCTTCATTTTGGATCACAGAGAATCATAACTATGAGCGCCCGTGCATGATCACGTGTGCCCTTTCAGGCGTGGTCGCCAACAGAGATCAATGCCCGGCCATACCCTACACACCGGAGGAGTATGCAGCCCAGGCCAAAGGGGCTTATGACGCCGGGGCAGCCGTAGTACATATCCATGCACGGAAACCTGACGGTTCCCCCAGCTACGAGGTTGATGACTACCGAAATATCTATGAGGCCGTCACCACAGCCTGCCCGGTGATCATAAATTTCTCCACTGGCGCCGTGGGTATCCCGGTAGAAAAGAAGATCGCTCCCATCAAAGAAATTCAGCCGGCTATTGGAGCCCTGAACATGGGATCTATGAACTATGCCAAATATCATCCAGAAAAAAGGTCTTTTGTCTTTGATTTCGTGTTTGCCAACCCCTTTTCCGAGATCACCCCATTGGTTTCCGCCATGAAAGAAAGTGGGGTCAAACCGGAAATGGAGTGCTTTGATTCAGGCCACATCGGAAATTGCTTTCCCTTGATCCATATGGGCCTGCTGGACCCTCCCTATCAGTTCAGCCTGATCATGGGTGTGCTTGGCGGGATGCCTCCTACTGCCGATAATCTGGCCCATCAAGTACGCTTGCTCCCTCCCAATAGTGACTGGGAGGTAATCGGTATCAGCCAGTATCAATGGCGTATGGTGGCCACGGCTATAGCGCTGGGGGGAAATGTCAGGGTGGGACTGGAGGACAATTTCTATGTCTCCTCCGGTGTGATGGCCAGGTCCAACGGCGAACTGGTGGAAAAGGCTGTTAGGATGGTCCGGGATCAGGGTCGGGAAGTAGCCACGATAGAGGAATGCAGGGAAAGGTTAGGTCTAAAACACACCTAAAAACAGCTGATGGCTCATAGCTGGTAGCTGACAGCCAGTTGTTCTATGAGCTATGAGCAAAATGAATATTCTTGCAGCAAGCTGCAGGGTATCTAAACCTAAAAACAACGGTCACTGCGAGGAGCGAAGCGACGTGGCAGTCTCATGGTAAGCAGATTGCTTCGATATGCTCGCAATGACAGAAAGGAATGTTGTCTCAATGAAACCCTGCAGAAAGCTGCAGGAAATTATTAAGTTAAAAATGGAGAAAGCATGAAATTTGAAATGGGAAAGAGTTATGATGAGCTCAAAATTGGCGAAGAGGCCAGTTTCTCCAAAACAATCACCGAAACGGATGTTTATCTCTTCGCAGGTATCAGCGGGGATTTTAACCCGCTTCACGTAAACGAGGAGTATGCTCGGCAAACTCCTTTTAAAACCAGGATCGCTCATGGTGCCCTTCCC
>JAUWNK010000109.1 GCA_030612685.1 Desulfobacteraceae bacterium | reverse complement strand
GAATGGGAGATGCCAAGGTTAAGATACCATCCGGGCAGATGGGCTATTTCTCTGTATATGGTCAATGTGGGTGATAGCAAGATGTCCATGCCGACACTGAGATAAACCTCCTCGGAATCGTCAACACCGTCAAGGCCATAGTAGATGTAACCTACACCTAACCCGATCATCCCGAAGCTCCTTTCATATGCCAGGGTGAGGTCAGTCTCCGTCCACTCCTTCTTATCTGACGTGGTCGGATCCCCATCATCAAGTTTTGTATCCAGATTACCCCACAGGTTAATGCTGAACCCCTTGTAACCCACGGTTGCCGAAGGCTGTATCATGATACTGTCGTTACTCAACTCGTAGCCCCGCCATATGTATTTGCTAAAAACCCCAACATCGGCAGAGGCAGTTGGCTTATCTTCTTCCCCAGCCCAGACATTAACAGAGCCAAATATCAACATTAATGAGAGCACAAATATCGCCAGCCTAATAACCATCTTTTTCATGTTTTTACCTCCTAATCTATTTTTTGGAATTTATGATTTTTAAAGGCTTATATTTGAGGCGTGCCAATATATAAATGCCTCCAGCTAATCTTCTTGTGAAACCCGCAGCCTTTTTTCTTTTAAACTGAGCAAAAGGTGTGCCATTAACTTTAGATTAAAAAAGGTGAATAAATTCAATTAGATAGATATGAAGGTGGTAGCGAGGCAGGGTTTGATAAAAAGACAAAAATGTTGGAATATAATGTTTCGGATACAAAAATGTAAGTTCTATTTATTTTCAATTCCTCTATTAATATATACACATAAAATAGAATGTCATTGCGAATCCGCCAAAGTTCTCTGGCGGATGAAGCAATCTCATATTCAAAAAGATTGCCACGCCTTTCAGGCTCGCAATGACAAGATAAAAATATTTAGTGGATTTGCATTAGAAGGATCTTGTTTCTCGAATGAGTTAAAGGATGAGGTCTCACGAAGCGAAGCAATCTTTGACTTACAGAACCGTAGATTGCTTCGTCGTACGCCAGAAGACTCCTAGCAATGACAGAAAAGGCTATCCCGTGAACGATTACGTTAAATGACATGACGAAAATATAAGGAGCCTAGATGGGTAATTTTTTAGCGGTATTTGCGGTAGTCTACCCTGTATTTTTTAGCCTTGTAGGCAAACTTCCGCTCAGTCATATGCAACATTTGCGCAGCCCTTGCCATGTTTCCATGGGTATTTTTCAAGGCGTCAATGATCATTTCCTTTTCCAGATTGGCAACGGACTCTTCTAAAGAAAGAGCGGGAATAGTGGCTGACTCTTCGCCAGTCTGGAGAGAAGGGGGCAAGTGATAGCTGTGAATTACATTTTCCTCACAAAGAAGAACAGCCCGTTCAATGCAGTTTTCAAGTTCTCGTACATTTCCGGGCCAGTGGTATTGCATGAGCATGTCTATAGCAGGGGTGGATAATCGCCTGATATCCTTTTGATTCTCCCTGGCGTATTTTTCCAAAAAAGAGTCGGCCAGGAGCAGGATATCAGTCTTACGTTCTCTTAATGGGGGCATATAAATGGGAAAGACATTCAATCGATAGTAGAGATCACTCCTAAATGTTTCTTCCTCCACAGCCAGCTCCAGATTCTTATTTGTGGATGCTATGATCCTGATATCTGCCTTGATCGTATGGTACCCGCCGACCCTCTCAAACTCCCTTTCCTGAAGAACCCGAAGAAGCTTTGCCTGAACGTCCATGCCGATGGAGCCTATTTCATCTAAGAAGATGGTTCCCTTGTTTGCCAGCTCAAATTTTCCTCTCTTTTGCCGGATTGCCCCGGTAAATGCCCCTTTTTCATGACCAAAAAGTTCGCTCTCAATGAGGTTAGAAGGGAGGGCTGCGCAATTCACCTTGACAAAAGGTTGTTTGGCCCTTGGGCTGTTGTAATGGATAGCGTTGGCTACCAGTTCCTTTCCGGTTCCACTTTCACCTCTGATCAATACAGTAGCGTTACTCTTGCAAACCTGGGAGATCATCTGAAAGATCTCCCGCATTTTATTGCTGTTACCAATGATATTAGTAATGCTGTATTTCGTGGAAAGCTCATCTCTGAGTCTCCGGTTTTCTTCTCTTAATTGCTCTTTTTCAAGCTGAATCCTTTCAAGGTTAATAACATGCTGTGCAATCATAGTTGCAATAATGGATAGGAGCCTTTCACCCTCTTTTAAAGAATAGGATTCATCATACGGCCGATCAACGCTCAGGGCACCAACAACCTGACTCCCCTTTTTTACCGGAACACAGATAAAGGATAATTCCTGGTCTCGGACAGCCTTTCTTGTGGCTGTCCTGTTCAGAAAGACTGGCTCCTGGCTGATTTTGGGTACCAGAAATGGCTCTCCAGTCTGGATTACCCTGCCTGTGACCCCTTCACCTACCTGGTATTTTCCTCTTTCCATGGCAACACTGGACATACCGTGTGCCACCTCAATGCTAATCTCATTTCGGAGGGGGTTAAGAATGGTAATGGTCCCACGGACCATGTCCATTGAGCTGGAGAGAATATCCAAGACCTTGTAGAGAGATCTTCTAAGGTCCAGACTCTCACCAAGCGCCTTGCTGATTTCATAAAGGAGCGTGACTTCTTCGGTTTTTTTCATGCCTGTTAAATGCTCAACTGTTATCTTTTATACATATTTAAAGCCTACTTGTATTTTTCTGAAAAATATATAGCAAAGCCCCTAAAATATCAATGATTTTCAGTTGATCCTGTCCTTTGGGAAACTTTGAAGGCTATCTTATCATTAAGATATCTTAAGTGGGATTTGTTAGGACAGGTAAGTCCGCTTGATTGAGGAATTATATGATATCCCTTTTCCCAGTATTTATTTATGGATGACCTATTTTCACATCTTCCCGCGCCTTAAGATGGATACCAGCAGCCAGAACGCCATCACGCCGGAAATCAAAAAACCAACAATCCCAATAACGGGTATCCCATGCCATTTGGGCGGAATGTCGGCAAGAACAATTAACGAGGAACCAATCACCAGAGAGGCGAGAACAATAGCAAAGGCAATGCGGTTGCTGATCCGGTCATGGGTGGCAAGCATCGGCTCCAACCCTCGATGCTCGAATTCCATCTTCGCCTTGCCTTGCCTGGCCTGTTTCAGAATCTCGCGCAGTTCTCGTGGGATCTCCTTTAGTAGGTGGACAATTTCAGCTCCGGTGTCGAAGAGATCTCCGGCAATCCGACGGGGATGAAGGCGGTCCCTTTGAATACGTCGGATAGAAGGGGCTGCATGTGTTGTGATATCAAAATCAGGGTCGAGCATTCGGCCCACTCCCTCTGCCGTACTGAGCGCTTTCAGCATAAGGAATAGATCCGGTGGAACACGCAGGCGATGCTTTGAAGACATCTCCAAGAGTTGCTGGAGCAGTTTTCCAAGTTCCAGCTCCTTTAAGGGGCGATAAAAATGGAGATCCATAAATTCGGCCAGGTCTCTTTCAAGTGTGCCTCTCTCCGGTTCATCCACCCAGAGGGTAAGCCTTAGCAGGGCATCAGCGGCCTTTTCTTCATCTCGGCGAATGATACTCATAACCAAATTGGCAAAGTTTTCCCGCGTCTGGCGGTCAATACGGCCCATCATGCCGAAGTCCAGATAGCAGATGACATTGTTAGGTAGAATATATACATTGCCCGGATGCGGGTCTGCATGAAAAAATCCGTAGTCGAAAATCTGTTTCAAGATCAGATCAGCGCCTCGGTGTGCGATTTCTTTTTGATCGAGAGATGCTGATTGTAGTTGATCAATCTCAGAGGCCTTGATGCCACCCACGTACTCCATGGTGAGAACTCGCGTGGTTGTAGTTTCACGATATACCTTTGGCACGTATATGGTCTGATCGCCTATGAACTGACTGGCAAAGTGCTCAATATGTGAGGCTTCAATGGTGTAATCCAGTTCTCTTTCCAGGGTGTGCGCGAATTCTTCCACAATCTTGGTGGGGCGGTGGAATTCCACTTCCTCCAGATACCGCTCTATGAGAGAGGCTAAATGAAGCATTATCTCTAGATCAACCTCGATGGTTTTGTGTATTCCTGGACGTTGTACCTTGGCGACTACTTCCTCACCATTCTTCAACCGTGCCCTATGCACCTGGCCTATTGAGGCGGCTGCGAGAGGAGTTTCATTGAAGTGCTGAAAAATATCATCAAGAGGTGTGCCAAGTTCTGACTCTATGACTTGCTTCAACTCGGCGTAGGGGAAGGGAGGCACATGATCCTGAAGCTTAGAGAGCTCTTGTATGAATTCTACTGGAACAAGATCAGGACGTGTTGAAACTATTTGGCCCAGTTTGACAAATGTTGGCCCAAGCTCTTCCAGGGCCATTCTAACCCTTTCCGCTCTGGTGAGTTTTTCCACATGCTCCCGACGTTTCCTGGAGATCATCTGAAGACCAACTTCAAGATACTGCTCGATCTTCAGGGTGTCCACCAGATCCCCAAACCCGTATTTAAAAAGGATGGTAAGGATCTGTCGGTATCGGTTGAGATGACGATAGGTGCGGCCTATTAAGCCAATTTTTTGGATAAACATGTCTTCATCCTTTTCCGGGCAGAAGGTCAATACATGATAGTGTTTCCTCATATCCCTCAAGGATGGCTTCTTTTGCCCTGTGGAATTCCAGAAATTTTAGGTGTCCTAATTTTGGTTGAATCAGCAGGTCCGGTGGGTCATTCTTTAATCGTGTAGCTGTAATCTGGGTTTCCATAATATTAATTGAGTAGATCAGCACTTCAAAGATATTGGGCATCTGGTCTCTGGCCATCCATTGTTTTACGTGTGTTAATGCCGGAACATCAATCGCCATGACTCTTTTGTTAAGAGCATTGAGAATCCTGTTGCCTACTGTGAAGTTGTTCCCGATTTCTTTGCCCAAAGCCATATTGTCGGAATTTGAAATGGAGGCTTTTTTGACAACTTTTTTGCCGATGATGTCGTGGTTGAGGTCGACCGCAATGACCAAATTGGCCCCCATTTTTCTCACAACATTTACCGGGACCGGGTTGACCAGACCGCCGTCCACCAATGCCATGTCACCTTTCCTGACCGGAGTGAATATACCAGGTACAGATATACTTGCCCTTACTGCCTCAATAATATCTCCATCTTTAATAATCACCTCGTTTCCGGTGGCAAGATCAGTTGATACGGCGCAGAAGGGGAGGGAGAGATTTTCAATATTTTTTTCTCCTACATGGCTTCGGATGAATTCAGCAATCTTATTGCCGTCGATCAATCCGGATTTTGGGAATACAACGTCAAGGAAAGAGGCGATCTTTTTCCAGTCGAGCTGGAGTACAACGTCTTTGAAGGAGTCGATCCTGCCGGAAGCATATACAGCCCCTACCAGTGCGCCAATGCTAGTACCAGCAACATAATCCACATGGATGCCTGCTTCGGTTATGGCTTTAATTACCCCGATATGCGCCCACCCGCGGGCAGAGCCGCTGCCAAGGGCTAACCCTATCTTTCCCGGGGGAGCGTGTTTATTTTTGTGGGCCATACTGGTCATAGAGATATGTCTGGCTAACTATCTGCTGTCTCCTTTTTTTCAAGGCGTTTCAGCCTTTTTTCAATCTTGCTTATGTCTTCTTTGCTGGCTAAATTCATTTTCCCCAGCACCTTCTCTACTATGTTTTCAACCTTTTTTTCCAGGTCCTTTTTAGCTTGTTCAGACTTTTTTAGCAGATCATCGACCAGTTCTCTCCCTTCCTTTTCAGACATCTCGCCCTTTTCTGTTAGCTCCTTGGCCAGCTCCTCGACCTTATCCTTGGTCATGGCGGCCAGACCTACTCCCGTCAGCATGGTTTTTTTAATGAGATCAAACATGATTCTTCTCCTTTCTACAGATATCGTTAAATAGTTTATTGGTTGAGTTGTTAAGTAGTTAGTACCAATATGGTTTTATATCAATAATCCCCTTCAATTCTTCGGCAATCTAAATTACCAGGAAAAGGAAAGGGTGAGAGAACCGAATGACTGGTCGTCTTGTTGTCCTTTGAACTCTTTCGTCTGTAAAACCCTGGCATATGAAAGCTTGAAACGATGGATGATCAAGCTGACGCCCACAGCAACATCGGTCACAAAATGTTTTTTATCAACTTTATGGCTGTCAGTCAAGGTGTTCCCGTCCAGAAAGATGTCACGAAGGACGGCGCGGCATTCTACTTGGGCAAAAACGTTCAGGCTGAATCCACAATTTCCATAGGGCAAGAGCTCCGGCGCACTCACAGGGGGATTGAAGTCGCCTGCTGGCCGTATAAGGTGTGTACCGAAATCCTTGGAGATATTCCACCCTAGGCGGGCTTCTATGCCGGCATTAGCATAGGTGTGGACATTACCAATCGCCCAGCCCAGGTGAGGAATGGCATCGAAAGCCAGGCCCCCGACGGTTCCGGCCTGCAAAAGGCGCCATTTACGCTCGTAAGCAATAACCAGACCCGGTTCGTTTTTAAGCTGATTGCCCCAGCCATTGGGCCGTTGGCAACCTAACAATTTATGCGCAAATTTTTGTGTCTGTTCAGCGAAGGATTCAGGGCCAACGATGCCCAGTTGTATTTCCATTGAGTCCAGCCGGTACTCGTTTTTGCCGTGTAAGGCTATGCCGAAGTAGGCCCATCCTGCATATGGACGGTCATCTTCGATCAAGTCTTCTCGCGAGATATCCCTCGGTGTATACATGTTCTGGCCCATGGAAAAGCCGATATTACGCTCAAACCCCGGTTCATTGATAAGGGGCAGCCGGCGTATGTAAGGCAGGCTCCAGGCAGGCAACTTGTCGCTCTCCGCGTAGTCGCTCAAATCAGGTGAAATCCAGGATAGCTTGACACCGTTTGTATAGTACCGGTCGGTACCTCCAAAGAAATCGTTTTCAAAGTATAAGCTGAAGGTTCCCAATTTTTCTGCCGCCCATGCCGGCCTGGCGCCAAAGAGAGCAGCAAAGCTAAGAAACATGAACAATACCATATATTTTGTGGAGTTCATTTTTTCCTGCCAGCACATCAAGTCAGTCACCTCCACCATGACCCTACTACGACAAGGGAGAGTACACTAAGGTTGTCCTATTCCCCTGGTGGGAAGGGATATCGTTTGCCTGAAAATTGGAGATTCGGCACGCTTGCAATTGTAATATACTGAATTAAGAGCTAATTTTTCCCTTCATCCCTGGGGCGAATCACAGGAATCGGCCCCCGGAGAAGTTTATAATTGGTAAATAGATAGCGCAAAAGGGAGACAAGCGTGATGATCGTGGTCAATATCATCAGATAATAAGGCAGGAAAGAACTCAGGCCAAAAAAGAAATTGTCATACTGACCATGGAGAAATCTCTGAACATTCGACCCTGCAATATCCCAGTGGGAAAGGCCTGCTTCCAAAGCCCTGTGATACTGCTGGTTGATGAGATTATATTCGGGCACGTTGAGCACCATAAAGCTCGTTAGAATGACCATGATACTGAATATCTGGAAAGCCGTCTTAATCTTAGCAAGACGGGAAGTCTGCAATCTTTTACCCTGATAGATTGCCAGGTAACGGAGACAGGTGATCATCATGTCCCGCCCTAAAATACACAGGACCATCCAGGCCTGGATTTGCTCGGAAAGAAAAATAAAGGTAATAAAAGCCCCTAATACCAGACACTTATCGGCCAGCGGGTCCAGAAATTTGCCAAATTCCGTCTCTTGATTCAGGCGACGGGCAAGATACCCGTCCAATAGATCCGTAAGAGAAGCAAAAGCAAATACAACAAAGGCGATCATTCGACTCATCTGGGAGGGCTGCAAGATCAGGTAGATGAAAAATGGGAGAAAGATTACCCGAAAGGCAGTTAGCAGATTCGGTATGTTAAAGTCTCTTTGAGTCAAAAAACGCTCCCCCGCTTAGATAATGATGTCACAATCACCAATGATGCAGCGAAGATTAATGGTTGCTTTAGAAATCCATTTTACGGCCTGCCTGATTCTCTTACCTTTTGGTTGAATTGTTACCATAGCTATCGCTCTTCTTTATAAACTGCGGCCTGCTCCCTATACACACAGAGAACAGGCCGTGTTTTTTTGAGCATAACAGCGGTTATTATTTTTCCTTAACGATGTCAGCAGCCTGGTTCAGCAAATCGGCTATATCCTGGCGAGCCTCTTTAGCCTTCTTCTTTAGGGCCACCTTGGTGTCATCAATATGTTTTTCAATGGCAGCTATTCCCTGGCTAACCTCTTCTTCGGTTTCACCCCTGGCACGGGCGTACCATGCCTTTGCTTCATCTAAGTAAGCCTGCGCCTGCTCATAAGTCTCCGCTTTCTCCGCGGTGAGCTGTGCCTTCAGTATGGCGGCCTGGGCCTCAAGTTGTGCGTATCTTTTCCTGAGCAAGTTCACTTTTTCACTCTCTTTGATCCGGTTTCTGTAAGCCTTAAGTTGTTCCTCGGTGTGTGCTATGAGAGCGTCAAGTTTTACTTTTGCTCCCTTGATATTGCCTGTGAGGGCCCTCTTGGCTTCGCGCGTTTCGGTTTGCAGTTTGGCAATTCCCTGACCTGCCCATTGGGAGGCACTGGTTTTCGCTTCTGCCAGATACCCTTCGGCTTCGGTCAATGCCTGTTTTGCCTTTTCAGGGGACTGTTCGAGCTCAAGGGCGATCTTGGCCTTAAGTTGCGAAGCCTTGGCCTGAGCTAAGGCGAGACGGGTGGATGTTTCCTTCTTTAAGATGGCTGCTTTGGCCTGAGTCTCTGCAATGGCAGTATTCAGTGCCGCCTCGCTCCTGTATGCGAGATCAGCTAATTCGGAACCAGCCTGTTGGCCCTTTTCGCGTACTGCTCTCTTTGTTGTCTCCACCTGACTTTTCAGGCCGGCAATCCGTGCCCGCGTCGACCTGTCTGCACTCTGATATGCCTCGTTTAAATAAATTTTGGCCGCTTCCAGGGAACGTAATGAGGCCTCCTTGTTCTTGTTGATCCAGAGTTCAGAGCGGGCCTTGAGCAGTGCGACCCTGGCTTTGGCCAGGGCAACCTGTGTCTTAAGGGCCTGATTCCAGCCCTTTTCTGCTCTTTCTCCGGCCTTTGCCTGGCTTGTCTGCTCCGCAGCAAGAACCACTGATCCTGAGAAGCCAATAACCAGCACAAACGCCAACAGTGTCATTGCAATCATCTTCTTCATGATTACTCCTCCTTTTCTTTCTTAAGGGCCTCTTTTGCCCCTTTCAACATGCCAGAGATTGCCCCCTTGGCCACAGCCACAGATCTTTTCCCAAGTTCTTTGGCCTCTTCGGCCATAATCTGAGCCCCCTTGCCAGCAGCTTCCGCAGTCGCTTTGGCCGCATCCTTTCCACCCTCCTTCAGTCTTTCAGCAGTTGCTTCTGCAGCATGGTAAGCCTTTTCTCTCAAGGCAGAGGTTGTTTTTTTGGTCTGATCGGCAAGATCATTTAATACACCCTTTGCCTCTTCCCCGGAACTCCTTGCCACTTTGCGGGTAGTCTCAATGAAAAGGTCATCGATAGCCTCAAGGTCTTCCTTTGTTTTAGCAAGATCCTCACTAAGCAATGCCTTTGTCTTATCCCCAACAGATTCTACTGTTGATGCGATCCCTTTCTGAGCACCTTCAAAGGCGCCAGCGGCAACATCCTTGACATCTTTGCCAGCCTCCTCGGCAGCTTCCACTGCGCCAGACATGACTTTCCCGGCAACTGTCTTCACCCTGTCCGCGGTAAACAGGCCTTCTTTCAGGGCTCTTTCCGTTGCATCGCTGGTAATCTGAGCCACGGTTTCCTTCACATCTTTGCCGGACTCAATGGCCCGTTTGACGGCTTCTTTGACAGTCTGTTTGGTTAAACCTAATAGCTCCGTGCTCTTAAGTTTGGTCTCTGTTATAGCAGCATCAACACGTCCCCTCATATCTTCTGACAATGCAGCGCCTGCATCTTTTGCCCCTTCAAGTCCTTCTCTGAGACTTTGTGCTAACTTGGTCTTTTCATCCTTGAGTCGTATTTCGAGTTTCCGGATTTGCTCCCTGGTAGCCTCCACCGCCTGATAACCGCTGCTGCAAGCACCGGCAATCGCGTCTTCCACAGCCCCTCCGAAGACCTCTTTTACATCTGCTCCAGTATCCTTTAAACCTTCCACAGCAGACGCTACAGCATCTTTAACAATAGGCCGAAGCTTATCAATGCTACCCCTGGTTTCGGCCACGGAAGCAGATACCGCCTTACGCACAATCTCACTCACCTTTTCTGTAGTGATCTGCCCAGCCTCTTTGGCCTTCTGCAACTCCTCTACAATACGATCTTTCATCTGATTTTTTGTCATGGTTTGTACCTCCTTAAGTTAGATGTTAGAGCCCTTCACGAAACTCAAAATACCAATAATATCAATGAGTTACAGAAGGGCAAAATTGCAGATTTCCTCCTATAAAATTCCTTTTTAATATTAATAAGTTACAAGACATTTTCCTTTAGAAAGCCTCTTTTTCCTCCTG
>JAUWNK010000089.1 GCA_030612685.1 Desulfobacteraceae bacterium | reverse complement strand
AATGAAGGACCTTTTACCCCACAACGTTCAGGTGCTCTCCCTTTAAAGGATGTTATTGAGCTATGTTTTTCCGGCCGTTTTAAAAAAGAGGAATTGGAGTCCCATTTGATGGGTCGCGGAGGTCTTGTATCTTATTTAGGGACCCACGATATAAAGGAGATTGAGGAGAGGATTAAAGATGGAGATAAAGATGCACATCTGATAATCAAGGCAATGTGCTATCAGGTAGGGAAAGATATTGGGGCCATGGCTACTGTTTTAAAGGGAAATGTAGATACCATTGTACTTACAGGGAACCTATGTTACTCGGCATTAATCGTGGAAGAGATTAAATTGAATGTCGGTTTTATAGGCCCGATTGTGGTCTTTCCAGGGGATGATGAACTGGAAAACCTTGCCTTAGGGGGCCTCGAGGTTTTAAGGTCAAAAGATTTAACAAATCTTCAGGATTATTAATAAAGATATTGGAAAAATTCGCTGCAGGAGGCGATTAGAAGAATAATGGGGGTAGATTTTTGAAAGGGATAGATCATTTCTTAGACAGGTTTTTTAGCCCTCGATCAGTTGCTATTGTTGGGGCCACCAATAATTTTTTTAAGATGAATTTTCGCCTTACAGAAAATCTGGTGAATCTTAATTTCCAGGGCACAATTTATCCAGTTAATCCCCGTGAGGAAAAGATATTGGGAATAAAGGCATTTGCCAGGTTGCGCGATATTCCGGACAGGATAGAGCTTGTTGTTATCTCTGTTCCAGCCCCAAAGACCCTGGATATTGTTAAGGAGTGTGTTAAAAAAGGAGTGAAACAGGTGGTTATTATTACAGGTGGATTTTCAGAGGGAGGGGAGCATGGAAAGAGCCTCCATCAGGAAATTGCCTCATTTGTCAAGGAAAGGGACATTAGGGTGATAGGCCCGAATACCTTAAGTCCCATCAATACGTCCAATAATTTAGCGATTAGTTTTAATCCGATAAAAAAAATGAAACGTGGGGGAATCTCTTTCGCCTTTCAGTCGGGGTTTTATGAGCCAAAAATAAACTGGTTATTTTCCCATCTTGGCATAAACAAGATGATTGATTTGGGAAACAAGATGGATGTAAACGAGGTAGATGCCTTAGAGTACTTTTTACAGGACCCTGATACAAAGGTCATAGCCATGCACATAGAAAGTCTACATGGAGATGGCAGGGCTTTTTTCAATCTGCTTAAAAAAGGCTCCGTGAGAAAACCAATTATTATTCTGAAATCTGGAAGAACACCTTCTGGTTCTCTGGCAGCAGCATCTCATACAGGAGCAATTGCAAGCGAAAATGATGTGATCTTTGATAGTATAATAAGGCAGACAGCGGCCATGAGGGCCCAGAATATGGGGGAATTTTTTGACATGGCCAAGGCATTTGAATTTCTTGAATTACCTGAAGGGAACAGGCTGGCCATCATTACACTTTCAGGAGGTGAAGGGGTCATGGCTACAGATGCCTGCGAGATGAATGGCCTCAAGATGGCTCGTCTGGATGATAATACATACCAGAGGCTTAAAAAGATCTTTCCCCCGTGGGAAATCCCTTTAAACCCAATTGATGCCGGCGCCTGCCTGGAGTTTCACCTCTCTGATATCTTGAAAATTTTTAATACCCTAACAGCTATACCCGAGGATGAAAATGTGGACTGCGCAGTTATGCAGATGCCTCCGGATTTTCTTGGACTAACCTCAACAAATGAAAATTTCCCTGTTGAGGATCCAGATACTTTTAAGGAACAATACACTCAAGCCCTTTTAGAAATAAAAAGGGTTGGAAAGCCATTTGCTATGTGGTGTACTTCGATGGACAGAGAGGAAGATGAATGGATTAAGATATATGAGTCCCATTACCTTCCGGTATTTCAATCCTCGGAAAGGGCAATAAAGGCCCTGTCAGCCATGTATAGATATAAATCGCTTTGCAGAAAAAACACGGTTACGATTTTTAAACGAGATGACAATAAGAGTTGACTGAACCCCTGGATGGATGGAAGTATCGTCATGGGAGGTTCCGTGCTGAATGTGCCAGGCCGTGATCAGGCAGGGACTCGAGACAAACTGGTAAGAATGATAGTCATTGCCATCCCCTTTGTGCCTTGAGGCTCTATGCTGAAATTTCACTTTACCGCCGCCCTTCAATGCCCCACCTGGGAGGGTGGGGATAGAGGCGGCAATTGAATTATTTCCTTTTTTCAAGCCCCGCCCGGAAGGGAGGGGTCATTGACATTCGACAAGAATTCTATTTTTTGTGAAGGCAGTATAGGATAAAGGTGCATGTGTGTCAATTGGGACAGCTTCGCGAGACATTGCAGTTGGAATTTATGTGGTTGTTGAAGGCTTACGAGAAAAGATAGAGACACCCCTCTAACGCCGCTGATGCCATCTCGCGGGATCTTAAGCGTAGAGAATGGGATTAAATTTAATAAAAGGCGATGTTTTTATTCCGGCACACGAATTGTTAAAACCGGACATTTGGCGCGGTGGACTACATTTTCGGCATTGCTTCCTAAGACATTCTCCACGAAGCCAGAGCGTCCGTTTGTTGCCATCACTATCAAACCAGCGTCGATTTCCTCGGCGACTTTCAATATCTCTTTATGCGGACGGTTACTTTCTCGCTGCAGATAATCAACATTTAAACCGTCTCCGCCTGCTTTTGCTACTTCATCAGCTATTTCCTTCTCTACATCTTCTAAACGTTTATTTTGCATCTCTTTATAATCCTTGACACTGACTCGCAGCATTATCATCTCTTTCTCATCCATGAGATACTCATGTATGTGAAGCAGCGTCAACTTAGCATCGAAGATACGGGCAAGTTCAACAGCTTTTTGCAATGCCTTTATCGACATCGAACTCAAGTCCGTCGGGCATAAAATAGATTTGAATGGCATAGATTTCCCTCCTTCCAACTATCCTGTTTATGATTATAATCTTAGATGAAAAATACAACCGTTACAATAATATAAATCGAAATGAGATTTCCAATCGACCAAGGCATGTATCCGAAGAAACCCGGCATCTTAATTTCTATTGATAAATAAGAAGTCCCTTTTGGTGAGGGAGTATAAGGAGAGATAGGCTTGTGTGTCAAGCTTAACTTACACCCGTTCTGTTTCGGTTGATGGTTTAGATTGTAGTGCAATTAGGGCATCTACTGCTATCGGGCGGCTGCCTGAGATAATAACAGGGTTGATGTCTATCTCCTTTATTTTATCATTTTCTATACCGATCCTTCCAACATTGATCAACATCTCTGACAATATTTCCCTGTCAACAGGCTCCATTCCCCTGATGGATTCAAGTATCTTGTGGGCCTTGATCTCATCCATCATCTCAAAGGTATCCCTCTTCTCCAGGGGTGCAAGGCGGAAAGATACATCCTTTAAGATCTCGGTAAATATACCACCGAGACCAAACATAACGCATGGTCCAAACTGGGGGTCTCTGATCAACCCTATAACCAATTCCCTTTTTCCTTTGATCATCTCCTGGACAAGTATGGCGCCTTTAATACCATTCATACCGGCCATGATATCATTGAAGGCATCCAATGCCTCACTGTCATTTCTAATATCCGTCTGGATGAGCCCTTTTTCTGTCTTATGGGTTATCTCCGGCGAACATCCTTTTATCACCACAGGATAGCCGATTTCACTGGCTGCAGGGATAACATCGTTTTTGGTCTCAACCATTATCTCTCTTGTAATAGGGATCTGGTAGGAGGCCAGAATAATCTTGGATTCATACTCTGAAAGCGTCTCCCTTCCTTCTTCAAGGGCCTTATCTATGATTTCCATTTAATCTCCTTTTTTTATAGCCTATTCATCCCAAAATAGAATTAGCCACTATAATCTTTTCTATCTCCTTTGTGCCTTCATATATCTCTACAATCTTTGCATCCCTATAGATCCTCTGGACCTTGTATTCATCAATATAGCCATAGCCGCCGTGCATCTGAAGTGCCTCATCTGCACACCTCACTGCCATTTCCCCTGAGAACCACTTTGCCATTGCAACAAGTCCATGATCAATCTTGCCTTTGTCAGCCAGCCATGCAGCCTCATAGTAAAGGTTCCTGGCAGCCCTGATTTTTGTGGCCATTTCAGCTATCTTGAACTGGTTTATCTGAAAGGATGCCAGGGGTACCCCAAACTGATGCCTTTTTTTGATATGGGCAACGCTCTCCTCTAATGCTGCCCTTGCAATCCCTACAGCCATGGCACATATATGTAGCCTGGTCACATTAAAGAAGTCCATCAGGTTCTTAAAGCCTTTTCCCTCTTGCCCAACCAAATTGGATGCTGGAACCCTGACATTTACGAGGGATACCTCAGCTGTATCATTTGCTCTTATACCGAGTTTTCCATGTATCTTGTTAGCCTCATATCCAGCCCTGTCTGTTTCAACAATAAAAAATGAGTGTCTCTGGTGTCTGTCAGGGTTATCAGGATCTGTCTGACAGAAGACCAATAGATAGTTTGCAATACTTCCATTTGTAGTAAACATCTTGGTGCCGTTTATTATATATTCATCACCATCCCTGACAGCACTGGTAGTTGCACAGGTTACATCAGAGCCTGCATCAGGCTCTGTGATGGCTGTGCCCATAATGGCCTCTCCTTTAGGTATGGGAGATAGGTATTTGTTTTTCTGCTCCTCAGTTGCAAACATACCTAACATTTCAGCACCAAAGCTGGCAGTGATAATAGCATTGGCTATACCTGCATCCACTGCCCAGAACTCCTCAACTATAAGGCAGTGTTCAAAAAAGCCAAGCCCTGCACCTTCATGGGCCTCATCTATGAATACACCTACAAAGCCAAGCTCACAGGCCTTTCGCCAGATATCCAGATCAAAGGTCTCATCCCTGTCAAATTCTTGTGCCCTTTCAGGAAACTCACCAAGGGCAAATTCCCTGGCTGCCCTCTGGATGTCTTGCTGTTCTTTGGTGAGGTTAAAGTCCATAGTTTATCCTCCCTTTTTTACCTCCAGTATCTTATCTTTTAAAGCAGGTACGATCTTGAATAGGTCATCAACAATACCATAATCGGCAGTCCTGAAAATAGGGGCCTTTGGATCTTTATTGATAGCAATTACAGTACCTGCCCCACTAATGCCAGCCAGATGCTGGAAGGCCCCACTTATTCCAACTGCTATATAGACCTTGGGGGTGACTGATTTGCCGGAAGTCCCAACCTGCAAATACTTGGGCAACCAGTTCTTATCCACAATAGGCCTGGAACAGGAAAGAATTCCATTGAGGGCCTCAGCTAATTCTTTAACGATAGTAATATTATCTTCCTCTCCGATACCTCTTCCAACAGAAATAAGAAGTTCTGCCTGGGTTATATCCACATCCCCGGCAGCAGTTTCAACAAATTCGATAAAGTTCTTTTTCACTGTTATATCTTTTAGGGCAAAGTCTTTCTGGACTATTTGGGCTTGCCTGTCACCAATTCTATCTGTTGGAAATACACCTGATCTTATTGTAAGAATGTATCCATCAGACTCCGCAAAGGAGACATTGGCAAAGATCTTCCCACTATACATCTGTCTCTGGGCAATAAGGTTGCCATTTTTAGAGATGATATCGATACAGTCGGTAGCCAAAGGGAGACCAGCCCTTATAGAAAGACAGGGAGCTAGCTCCATCCCCCATGATGTATTACCAATAAGGGTAAGAGTTGGTTTTGACTCCTCAATTAATCCTACTAAAATCTTTTTATATATATCTGCATTAAAATTTTTCAGCCCCTCATCATCAAAGATAATTATCTTATCAGCCCTGTCAGAGATCTTTTCAGCAATGGAGTTCAATTCATGACCAATAAGGATGGCCGTAAGGTTGGATGAGAGCGTTTCAGCGAGCTCACCAGCCTTCCACAGCATCTCAAAGGTTATATCCCTTATCTCACCAAGTCTATGTTCAACAATAACGAATAATTCGCTCATCTATTCCATCACTCCTTTCTTTTTTAGAATCTCAATTAAGTCAGAAGAGATCTTGTCCGGATTTCCGGCCAATATCTCTGCTCCTTCGGTTTCTGGCGGCAGAAAAGCCTCTTCAATGATGGTCCTGGGAGATAGCTCCTCATCAGATATGCCCAGATCTGGAAGCTCTATGGTCTTTAGTTCTTTTTTAGCCGCTTTCCTGATACCCAGGATGGAGACATATCTCGGCTCATTGATACCTGTCTGGATAGTTAATAAGGCAGGCAATTCAATGAGTGAAACCTCACCAAGGCCACCTTCAAGTTCAGATGTAGTCCGGGCTTTTCCATCCTCTATTTCAAGGGCAGTAATCATATTGGCATGGTTAATGTTCAACTCCTCTGCCATCATCATACCAACCATTCCGCAGTAGTCGTCCTCTGCCAGGACTCCAGTAAATATGAGGTCAAATTGTAGATCCTTTACCACCCTTGAAAGAATCTTTGATATTACAAAGCTATCAAACCTGCTGATACCATCTACATCAATCCTGATAGCCGTGTCTGCACCCATGGCCAGACATCTTCTTAAGACCTCCTCATCATCCTCACTGCCTACTGTAATGGCTGTAACTGTTCCACCGTACTTCTCCTTAAGCAGAACAGCCTCTTCAATCGCATAGTTATCCCAATCGTTGATACCGAAGACCAGATCCTCTTTGTCAATGTCTGTTCCCTTGTCGCTGATATTGAGATCGGCCTCGGCCACATCGGGCACATTTTTTGCGCATACAATTATGTCCATTTAGATAACCTCCTTCAAGTGACTAAATTTATAAGTGCCTAAAGTGCCTAAAGCCCGCCCTGGCGCGACGCGCTTAAATCAAACTATTAAGTCTATAAGGCACTATGTGATCTTATCGACCTATTAAAATTATAGGCCAGGTCTGGGCCAGGGTTAAAAGTGCCTAAAATAAATAAGCAGTAAGCAGTAACAAACCCAATTATTCTTCATTGTCGCCAAGTCCTAATGCCTCTACCAATAGCTCATTCAGGTCCATAACCCTGAGCCTGTCTTCAAGGTCTGCGGTCTTCAGGGCATCTTCCAGCATAATCAGGCAGTAAGGACAGGCAGTAACCACGACACTGGCACCTGTATCTGCCGCCTCCCTGATGCGTACCTCTGAGAGCTTTTGCTCATCCTCAAGTTCCTCCCACATCCTTCCACCGCCACCACCGCAGCATAGGCTATCTGGACCAAAATGAGCCATCTCCACAAGTTCCACTCCGGGAATAGACCTAATTATACTCCTGGGCCCTTCGTAGATGCGGTTATACCTGCCTAAGTAGCAAGGATCATGATATGTAACTTTAAGGTCTAATGATTTGACTGGCTTAATTAGGCCCCTGTCCATTAATTCCTCTAAGAGCTGCGTATAATGTCTGACTCTGAAAGGCACCCTTTCTTCTGGTGTTTTGAGATCTTGATATCCTGGATAATCATTTCCAAAGGCATTAAAACAGTGGGGAGACGAGGTGACTACCTCTGTAATGCTATGTTTAGCAAAGAGATCCAATGTCTTTTCCATCTGTTCCTCAAAAAGCCCATCTTCGCCCACTCTTCTTGCAATGTCTCCACAGCATGTCTCTTTTTGACCCAGAGTACCGAAATTGATACCTGCATGGGTCATGATTTTAACAAAGGCTCTGGCCAGATCCTGGGCTCTTGTATCAATAGAAGTAGTGCAGCCTACAAAATAACAGAGATCTGCCTGAGCACCTTTGGTTAGATCAGGAACATCTAAGACACCAGGCCATTCACCCCTTTTCTTTTTAGAACTCTCCCATGGGTTATTGTATTTATATAGTGTTTCAAGGGACTGGATAAGAAGAGACGGCACACGGCTCCCTTCTTCAATCTCGGCTATCCTGACTCGCCTGATGGGCTCAAAGGCTCCTATATAAACTGGACAAACCTCTAAACATGCCCTGCATGTGGTACAGTACCAGATTTGCTCTGGAGAAATTTTGGGCTCCTCTGAAATTGCCTTTATTAATCTTTCGCGAAACCACTTTATCCTGTTTAGCGGGTTGAACTTAAGTTTTGTGTACTCGTTAGCCTGGGCAATAAATTCGCGGGGAGAAAATGGTTCCATGGCAGATGTTGAAGGACAGACCTCATTACACCTGCCACAGTTTGTGCAGGCAGAGAAATCAATCATATCCCGAAAGGGAAACTCTAATTCCTCTGATAACCTGTCCTCAGTTGATATAACCGGGGCTGGCTGAGGTGCCAAATATATATTGAAAGGAGCAGCTAACGAGTGGAATAACTTGCTAAATGGAAAGTAGGCGACAAGTCCGAGGCTGATCAGGGCATGGAGCCACCACATAAAGGGGTAAAGGGTCGTGGCTTGACCCTTAGAAGATAGCAGAGAAGAAAAGATCAGACCGGCAAAGGAATAACCTCCCCACTCCGGCCTTTGGGAAGCTAAGCGTATGCCCTCGACGAAAAAACCGGTCAGTACAGAGGCCAAAAGCAGGATCAGAATCCAGAGATCCTGGGATGTATTGTCGAGTCTGGAGACTTTCACAATATAGCGCCTGATCAATGCCATAAATAACCCAACAATCAGCATAAGACCCAGAATTTCCAGGCAAAAAGAAAAGATCAGATAGATATCGCCAGACAGGAAGTGAATCAGCCAGTAATCCGTAGTTGAAAGAACGGTTCCCACAAAAAGCCCGATAAAGCCCCACATAATAAAAATATGCATCAACCCGGCGGTAAGATCTCCCTTAAATATCCTCTTGCCCAAAAGACCATCTTTTAATAGATTAATAATTCCGGCTGTAGAAAAATTAAATTTATCCCTTTTTAGTCCTGCTAACCAGATGGAGGCGTGAAAAAAAAGACCGATGAGAAAAATAACCACGGTCAGACCTGCAAGGATATAAAAAAGCCATATAGTATTTATCTCCCAAAAATGAATACGAGCAATTTCCATAATCTCTATTAAAAAAATTGGTTTGAATATAAAATGACGAAATCCGCTCCCCAGGCAGGTTTCGCCTTGATCTATGAATTACGATTCATTTAATATCATAAGCTTCCATAGGGGTCAAGGCATTTTACTCTGTAAAAAAGCATTGTTTCTTAGGAAAAATTTTGGCAATGGTCATATTGAAGTAATAGAAAAAGATTTTTTTGTTTTACCAATCCTTCTAATTAAGTTATGATTAATTATTATAAATAACTGTACTCTATATGTCCCCAAAAATATGAAATCGAAAGATAATATGATGAAAGGGTTAAATAACGATTTATATCGCAGGGAATTATCTGCCCTTCTAAAATCCAGTGCCCTTATAAATTCGTCACTCCAAACCACTGATGTACTTAATTTTGCCATGAAGGCGGCCGAGGAATTTATGGAAGCTGAGGCAAGTTCGGTCTTTGAGCTTGATTCAGAAAAAGGGGAGATCTTTGTCAGACTCGCAAGGGGTGAGAAGGGCGGATTTATTCAGGCAAGGAGATTGAAGCCCGGTGAAGGGATAGCCGGCTGGGTTATACAGAACGGAGAGCCGGTGATTGTGGAAGATGTGCAAAAGGAAGGTAGATTTAGCGATCGTTTTGACAAGGAAACAGGTTTTAGGACAAGATCCCTGATCTGTGTCCCACTTACAATTAGAGAAAAGACTGTAGGCGCTATTCAGGTCATCAACAAAAAAAATGGTGCCTCTTTTACAGAGGAAGACACTGAACTCTTGACAGCCCTTGGTCAGCAAATTGCTGTTGCCCTTGATAATGCAAAGCTTTACCAGAGGTTAGAGGAGAACTTCAAATTAACCGAAAAGGAACTTAAATTCACTCAGCTAAAATTGATTAGGTCGGAACGCTCAGCAGCCATAGCCAATCTTGTCCAGGGAGTGGCCCATGAGGTGAGGAATCCTATTATGTCCATAGGCGGATTTGCAGCAAGGATGAAAGATGGCTTAGGGAAGGATCATAAATTCCGCAAATATCTGGAGATCATTCTAAAGGAGACCTCAAGGCTTGAAAAATTAGTTGAAGATGTAAAAGAGCTTTCAGAAATGCAAACTGTTTATCTACAGCCGGTCGACATGAACAATCTCTTGTTAAAAGTTATATCGGATTATTCTCCGATTATGTCCCGGCAATCCATTCATCTGGAAGAAGATATTGAAGAGGGTTTGCCTGCAATTACTTTGGACAGGGCACAGATATCAAGGGCATTGAAGAATATTATCCAAAATAGCATAGAAGCCATGCCCATGGGTGGTATTATTAAGCTTAAGGCACGGGCGGTAGATTCTCATATCCGGATCAAAGTAGAAGATTTTGGCATAGGCATAAATGAGGATGAACTGGATTCTATCCTTGATCCCTTTGTCACCTCCAAGACAACAGGGGCGGGTTTGGGGTTGACTATGGTTTATCAAATTTTAATGAATCACAAGGCTGAAATTAACATCAAAAGCAGTGGTGGCAAGGGAACTATAGTAACCCTTGATTTACCTTTAAATCTTAAATCTGAGATGGAGATATAAGAAATGAGAGGAAATAGGGGTCTATTGCTCCTTATTATTGCCCTTATTGCAGGTGGTTTGATGGTCTTCTACTTCAGTTATTATGGTAAGAAAGGTGAAAAACAACCAGCCTTTCAGGAAGCAGAAGACCTTAAGGAAAGAGCTGAAGAGGCAGAGGGTGTAGTTATTGAATCTCCAATAATTCAGGCACCCCAGGAAAAGCTCGAAGCGGTTTTAGGGGAAGAGGTTGGGAAGAGAGAAATGATTGAAGTTGAAGATGAATGCCAGAAGATGGAAAGAGACCTTAAGGAGTTTTTCGCATACCTTGATAAAAAGGACTATATCAGGGAATTGAGGATAAGGGAGGACACATTCACCCATTTTAAAAAGATCGTTCGTGTCTTGTCCTTAAACCCTCCTGTTCCAGCAGGGGAAGGCTTTAATTATGATATGATTATAAAAAATATCTATCATTTTTATAGGGTCTTAGGTTTAAAGGATCTAATGCTTATAAAACTGATCGTAAAGAATGAAACAGATACAATGGAGATTAATCTTGCATTATTTTACAGATGGCTTATGTCAGGTGATAAATGCAATCAGAAGGAAGGGCTGCCACCAACAATAGATACACTATACAGGTATGCAGGTTATTTGATAAATTCTATTGGGGGAAGGGCCTATCTCTTTCGGCGAGAAACAAGATTACGACTGCTTATAAACTATTACTGTATCCTGATTATCCATGAAGCTGACAAAAAAAAGATAAATAATTTCGGGATCGATATTACTCCCTTTCTGGAGCCATTGGCTGAAGATATTGAGAATTATCAATTACTTTATTTCCGAAAGGAGTATGCTGGTAAACTGATCGATATTAAGAACTATTATCTAAAAAAAAGGAAGATTTCTTAAGAGTTTTCTAACCCTTATCAAGATATGAAAGGGTTGATTCCCAGAATTTTATATCATTCTTTAGTCTCTGATAAAACTTGGTATTGGTAATGGCAATACCGCCAATCTCTGCTAAGGCCAAAATAAACTCTACCTCTTCCTTATCATATTCCCTTTCATCTGCTGAATAAAGCCTTATCTCTCCGATAACATATTCTTTAACAAAGATGGGGACAGATAATATAGATACGATGCCCTCTTTTATCGCCTCATCTCGATACTGTATATTATCATTGGTAGCAACAGCCTTTATAAAGACTGTCTTTCCTTTTAATACATCCGGTATACTCTTATCTGCCTCAAGAGGTCCTTTTTGAAGATATCTTTTGCTCAATCCCCTTGATGCTACCATATCCAGCCTACCAGTTGTCTCATTTAAGAGATATATTGAACACCCCTTTATATACATAATCTGGATAGTTTTCTCTACCATAGAATCTAAGACCTCACTTGAGTTTAGATCATAGAGTAGATCTCGAGAAACCTCATGTAAAATCTTAAAAAATTCGGTGGATCTTTTGGTGTCGAAGGTTTCGCCGGGTACAACGCTGATCCCATATTTTTTTATTTTCTCTTTAGGGGCATGCTCTATGCCCCCTTTTTTAAAAAGTTTGGTAAGCTTTTCCCTCTCTTTCTCGTACATCCTGGCATTTATTATAGCCAGTCCAGCCATTTCGCCCAGGGCGGATACAAATTCAATCTCC
>JAUWNK010000195.1 GCA_030612685.1 Desulfobacteraceae bacterium | reverse complement strand
ATATTGGTTACATTTTTCATTGTGCTTTATAACTCAGATAAGAATTGATTAATCAAACGTAGGGGCTGATTCACCCGCCCGCCTCGCCTTGCGTCTCGCATGGCGGGCAGGTAAATCGAACCCCTACATTTTTTAATATTTCGGCTCCAATAAATAAAATCAAAAATGTAAATTATTTTAAGACCTCCTAAGAAACTAAATGTTGAAAAGAGCATGGGGATGTCTTTTTTTACATCATGCCCTCTAACAGTGGGCCTCAGCGTGCCGCTTCAAACCGTGCGCACGAGCAACTTGTCATTGTCTTCTAGGGCCGTTGTCCGTGTGCGCTGGTTTGAAGCGGCCTACCGGCTCGTCTTTGTGAGGGCATGGTAAAAAAAGACATCTCCATGCTCAACGTATAGTTTCTTTCATATATAACCCTGAGGCGAAGCGTCGGGGTCATTTGCTGAGTAAGAATAGAAGGTTAAAAACTATGGCAGAAAAAAAGAGAAAGGATAGATATGCAGAGGCAGGTGTCGACATAGATGCTGGTAAAAAATTTGTAGAGATTATAAAACCTATCCTAAGCAAGACATTTAAAGCAAATGTTATCAGCGACATAGGCGGCTATGCAGGTCTTTATTCCATTAATTTAGGAAATATTAAAAAACCTGTTCTTGTCTCCTCCACTGATGGAGTTGGCACAAAGTTAAAGATAGCCTTTATGCTTGATAAGCATGATACCATTGGAATAGATCTGGTAGCCATGTGCGTTAATGATATCCTTGTACAGGGAGCAGCCCCTCTCTTCCTCCTGGATTATCTTTCAATGGGCAAACTTAATCATGACACAGCAGTAGAGATAGTAAAGGGCATTAGCATAGGTTGCCAGGAGGCTAAATGTGCCCTGATCGGCGGGGAGACGGCTGAAATGCCTGGATTTTATGCCAAAGGAGAATATGATCTTGCAGGCTTCGCTGTAGGATTAGTAGATGTAGATCAGATAATTGACGGCAGTGAGATAGCTATTGGGCACCGGTTGATCGGAATAGGTTCCAGTGGGCTTCACAGCAATGGCTATTCTCTGGTTAGAAGGATATTTTTTGATTGGCTCAAGATGTCTATAAATGATTATGTTGATGAATTTAGTCGTACAGTTGGGGAAGAATTACTAGAACCAACAAGGATTTATGCCAGGACCATAAATTCTCTGATAAAGAATTTTCATATATTCGGCATTTCCCATATCACTGGTGGTGGAATAACAGAAAACCTCCCCAGGATCCTGCCCGCTAATTGCCAGGCCGTAATCAGCCGATCATCTTGGACACCACAACCTATCTTCCAATTCATCAAGAAGGCAGGAAATATCACCGAAGAGGAGATGATTAGGACCTTCAACAATGGTATCGGTCTGATAATTATCATAGCTGAAAAGGATGCCCAGGATGTTATGCAACAAATTCAGGCAATGGGTGAAAGGGCTTACCAAATAGGATGGATCGAGGAAAAAGATCTGAAAAATCCTGCATTGAAATTTATCGATTGAGGTATAAGTGTTGCCTGTCTTGATAAGTAGTTGCCTGCTTGGCATTGAGTGCCGTTATGACGGTGGACACAGTCGTGTTGAAGAGATTATTAAAAGGGCTAAAGAGATGCAATTTATCCCTGTCTGCCCTGAACAGTTTGGTGGTCTACCCACTCCCAGGGCACCCTCCAGCATTGTTAAGGGTGATGGAAAGGATGTGCTTGCCGGGCATGCCAGGGTAATAAATTCTCTGGGAGAGGATGTGACAGAGGCCTTTATTAAAGGGGCTCGGGAGAGCCTTAAACTTGCAAGGATAACAGGCGCAAAAAAGGCCATTCTAAAAAATAAAAGTCCCGCCTGCGGCCTTAATACACCTTATTGTGAAACAGATACTGGACATGGTCTTGGCGTAACAGCAGCACTCCTTCTCAGCGCTGGTATCGAGATAGTTGAAATAAGCCCAGAGGAAAAGATAACGATTTGATTAAATGTCTCGGAATTCCTATCCACATACGACATGAAATCAGGGTTTTTTTCAATTAGAAAAACTAAGTCTTTTGATTCATAAGTTCGATTACGAACTTATTTAGGCTTCGTATGATCTCAGTCGATGCCTTCAGGACTCAGCACTGAGTGAGCAATTACTCCAACCTAACTCGTTAAAATACATCACTATATTTGTGAATCCAAGCACTAAGGTTCAAGGTTTAATTTGAACATCTGCTCAACTATATCTTGCCCCCATTGCCTGACTTCATGCTCTTTACAGAGCCTGAATCCTTCACATTCATATAGATAACGTGCAGCTTTAAGACCTTTGAAGCTCCACAAATATATTCTTTTGTATCCTGCCTCTTTGCAAAATTCTATCGATCTTCTCAATAACGTTCTCCCGATCCCCTTGCCCTGAAACCCTGGGGTGACAATAAACCACCGCACCCGAGCTCCTTCCTTACCTGCCTGTCTCCCGTCTATGGCAATGGCACCTGCAAACCCTCCTGCTATGGTAGCAACCCAAAATCCATCTCTCTTTTCCTGAAATCCCGTCAAGAACTCTGAAAGCTCCCTTCCAACCTGGGTTTCAAAAGATACATCAAAACCCCAATTCTCGTAATAGTAGGTGGCGTGGAACTCGGTTATCTTGCCAACAATGCCAGGAAAGTACCCAGTCAATTTTAACTCACTCAATTGAAAACCTGCCACTACTGATATCTCCGAGAGTAAGAAATTGAATAGAAGTGAGAGTAGTAGTTTGTGGACAATAGTAAAAAGCTTTGAAAATGAAAAAGATGGTATGGCTTATAAGAAATTTATCATCATAGATTTTACTGCTCAGGTTGTCTGGTTCACGCCTGCCCTGGCGCGACTTGAGATGCATTCTTGGCACTATCGCACTGAATGCTACGCTAAACGTTTATACCCAATGGCACGGGGAAGCCAGGTCTGGGCCAGGGGTTCAGAATCCACTGATAGTTGGTTTGCGATGCTCTTCATATGTGCATTACCACGCAGTATGCCTCAACAATGGCATGAACTCTGTATTTCTAAAGGAATCGAGCCCCCTTTCAACAGCCCAACCTTGAACCCCGCCTGCCGTCCGGCGGGCAGGCGTAAACCCTTGAGCTTTGAACCCGAGTAGTCATCTAAGATTTATCAGGCTTCCTTTAACAAATTACCCCTATCCATAAAGATAAGCCTTTGCAACTGTCTTTTGTTCTAATATGGCATCAATTTTCGCCTGAATCTCACCTCTTTCGGGATTATCATCCCAGGCTTTCCATTCTTCAAAGCTGTTCCAGGTGCTTATCACCATAAATTCGTCTGGATCGCTTATCCCTTTTAATGTTTCACCGGAGATATATCCATTCTGGTTTATGGCCTTTGTCCGCAGCTCCATCAAAAGGGGAAGCAAATCCTTTTGTTTACCTTTACCAACTTTCCTTGTAATTATAACCTTGATTGCCATTTTTCCCTCCTAATTTAGTAGTTAAAATTGATGATCTCGTAAAAAGCTCCGCTATGCCGACACGTCGGCATTATAATTGGAAGCAACTTATGTTTTTAACAAATCCGTTATTTCTGGCAAATATTTCGCAATATTAACCACTTATAGCTAATTTGCAGATTTAAGTTA
>JAUWNK010000167.1 GCA_030612685.1 Desulfobacteraceae bacterium | reverse complement strand
CATAACGGCAGAGCTAAAGCTCTGCGCTACAAGTCCGCACCGAAGGTGCGATATGTTCAGATGCCTAAAGCCATCTATCAGAGATTATGCCGTTTGATAAGAAATTCGATTGTCTTATCCACTTCCTGACGAGTTTTATCCTTTTCTGGCCCTGTAACAGTATAGGGCCGATCGTACAGACTGCTTACCTCCATCTCAGGGCCAAACATCATCCCACCTACCAGGCCTGCGAATTCATCCCTTGGTTCAACATCATTCAATATTGCCCAGGCCAATGTCCAGCATCGAGCTGTACGATAGATATCATAGCCACCTCCACCAGTAGCCAAGATTTTACCACATAACGCTTTTAATTCCCTAACGATCTCGGTATAAGAATTATTGGTAAGCATAAGATCAGTCAAAGGATCAGAAATAAGGGAATCCGCACCTAATTGGGCAACTAAGACGTCTGGTCCAAAGCCCTTGATAAGGGGAAGGACAATCCTGTGAAAAGCCTCAAGATAAACCTCATCATCTGTCTTTGGAGGCAAGGGAATGTTTATTGTAAATCCTTCGCCATTTCCATCTCCTGACTCCTCTACAAACCCACTGTATGGGTAGAGATATTTTCCGGACTCATGCATGGATATAAATTGGACCCTGTCTTCATTGTAGAATGCCTCTTGAACACCATTTCCATGATGGGCATCAATATCCACATAGGTAATTTTTACTTTATGATTAAGTGCCTCCTTAATGGCAATAACAATGTCATTTATATAGCAAAATCCCTCTGCTTGAGACCTAAGGCCATGATGAAACCCCCCTAAAGGATTAAATATTATGTCAGTGTCTTTATCCAATAATTCAATCATTCCCTCCAAGGTTGCACCAGCGCATTTTCTGGACCAGTCATATATTCCCCTTAATGGAGGATTATCCTCTGTGCCGATCCCAAATGAGAGCATTTCCTTAAATATTTCGCCCTGACCCACACGTTGAAGTGCATCAAGGTAATCTTCACTATGGGCAAGAAGAAGCCTTTCATATTCAAGGGATGGGGGGCTTTTCAATTCCATGTGTTGTAGTTCTAATACCCCATAGCGACGACAAAGTTCGAGGGTCTTCAGAGACCGTTCAGGTTTAAAAGGGTGGTCTGGTCCAAAATCATACCGGGCCAGTTTATGTGAATAATAAAAGATGGAGTGCAATTCATCTTACCTGTATTGTTATTGAGCTGAATCTTCGCAATTTTTTAGGTAGCCACCAAGGCACCAGTTCCAATTGTCAATTTTCAATTGTTTGTATCCTCGTGCCTTTGTGTCTTGGTGACTGAATAGTTACGTACCTTCTAATGTATCCCGAATCAATTCCTTTAACCTGCCTGGATCAATAGGTTTGGTGAGATATAGGTTGCAACCGTACTTTTCTCCAGTTTTAACATCCCTCTCATCAGTTTTTGCTGTAAGCATGATTATCTTGACCGTTCTCATTTCATCATCTCGCTTACGTACCTCACAGCAGACATCAAAACCGGTCATTTTGGGCATAACCACATCCAGAATCAGCAGATCAAAATGCTCTTGATCCAATATCTCCAATGCCTCTTGGCCCCGAGTAGCAACTCTAACCTCATAGCCTGAAGACTTAAGCAGTTCTTCAAGGGCCTCAAGTACCAATATGTCATCATCCACCACCAGAATTTTATGAGACATCGTTTCCTCCTAGTGTCTAATTTTCATCATCTCTCTTGCCTCCAGCCAGATAAACAGGCAGGCTTACAATGAATATTGTACCTTTATTCAATTCGCTATTAACTTCAATTTTACCCTGATGGGCATCAATAATCCGATAGCTAATGGAAAGACCAAGCCCTATGCCTTTGTCAGAGTCTTTAGTAGTAAAAAAAGGATTAAATATTTGTTCTATTTCCTCTGTTGTCATCCCTATGCCCGTATCGCTGACTCGAATTTCGACCTGCTGTCCTTTTTGGCTGAGATCTGTTTGGATGGCCAAAACCTTTTGCGAACATCCTTCCATAGCATCCCGGGCATTAGAGATGATATTTAATAAGACTTGCTCAATTTGATTCTTATCACCCAAAACACGGGGCAAATTTTCACTTAATCCGAGTCCCACTTCTATGCCCTGATTGAGCAACTGTTGTCGAGTGATTGCCAATACTGACAATATAGCATCATTAACATCCATGGCAGTAAATTCAAATTTGGACTGTCGAGAAAACTCCTTGAGTTTCTTCACAATATTTTGAATTCTCAGATTGCATTCCTTAAGAAGTTTGATCCGCTTTTTTGATTCAGGATTATTACCTGTTTCATTCCCTAATAAATGCAGAAAAGTATCTGATGCCATGAGGGGGTTATTGATTTCATGTGCCACACCAGTTACCAGGTCACCAAGGGCTCTTATCTTAACTGCCTGAATCAATTCCGCCTGGGTAGCAGACAATTTTTCCGATAGTTTTTTCCTGGCAGTAATATCCTGAAATACACCCATAGTTCCCACAATTTCACCATAGTCATCATATAGGAGGGTATCAGAGGTTCTAATGGGGATAATTTTATCTTCAACTCTCATGTCGAATTCATAATCCCGTATGCGTCCAAATTCCTTAAGCTTATTCATGATCTGACGTGCCTGATCAATGCCGTCTTTATAATATATAGATATATGTTTCCCAATAATCTGATGGCCGCGTAACCCAACAAGCTCCCTAAATGCCCGGTTGGAATAGGTTATATATCCCTTAGGATCGGTTGTAACGATAGCGTTAATAGAGCTCGCCATGATGTTCTCCAGGAAATTTTTAGATTCTTTAAGCTCCTTTTCCAACCTGAATAGATTTGGCACATCCTGGGTAATCTCCAGAATCCCCTTAGATTGCCCTTTTGAATCCTTCAGGCAGGTAATTGTAGATATTGCCGGAAAAACACGCCCGCTTTTATGCTGGCGAAGCAATGTTTCTTCCGTCCAACCCTCATTTTTTACCCTCTCAACAATCTGCTTAAAGAGATGAATTTCCTGATCTTCTTTTGAAAAAGTAAGCTCTGGCAGATACCTATCTTTTGCCTCTTCAGGTGTATATCCAAATAAATTGGCTGCCCCCTGATTGAACATGATAATTTTGCCATCAAAATCCGTAACGACTATGGCAGTATGGGTAGTAGAGTCGAATATAGTGTTCAAAAGACCAGAGGCTGCCATATCTTTTATATCTCTTTTTATTATAGTGAATGACAAAATGAAGTAGTCATTGCGAGGAACGATAGTGGTTGCGAGGAGGAGCCGAAGCAAACTCGGAGCTGGCAGTCCAGAAAAGCGAAGGGTCATTGCCAAACATCAAGTCAAAAGGGATTCCTCGCCGCGCTCGGAACAGGCTCCGCAATCCCATGAGATTGCTTCGCTGCGCTCGCAATGACAGGGCATTGAATGTAAACTTATTTAAGTCATTCACCATGCTTCTAATTTTTACTGTTAATATTATCCTGCCCTCAGACCTACTCTACCCTCTCAGCTACCAACTCCCCAACTATACTTGGATCAGCTAAGGTAGTAGTATCACCGATTTTGTCTATCTCTCCAGAGGCAATTCTCTTTAAAATCCGACGCATTATCTTCCCGCTTCTCGTCTTAGGCAAGCCGTCTGCCCACTGAATCTTTTCTGGTGTTGCAATAGGCCCGATCTCTGTCCTGACATGTTTGACAAGTTCCTTCTTTAATTCATCTGACTTTTCCACACCGCTATTTAAGGTAACAAATGCATAGATAGACTGTCCTTTTATATCATGTGGGTAACCTACTACCGCCGACTCGGCGACCTTGGGATGAGAAACAAGGGCACTTTCTACCTCTGCTGTGCCCATCCTGTGGCCTGAAACATTGATCACGTCGTCTATACGACCTGTAACCCAATAGTAACCATCTTCATCCCTTCGTGATCCATCTCCAGCGAAGTATTTTCCTGGAAATTGGACAAAATAGGTCTCCTTGAATCTTTCAGGGTCACCATAAACCCCTCTCATTAATCCAGGCCAAGGTCTCTTTATACAAAGAGCGCCTTCACACATCCCTTCGAGTTCATTACCATCATCGTCCACGATACATGGCTCTATTCCAAAGAAGGGTAAGGTAACGGAACCTGGTTTAATGTCTATAGCACCGGGAAGAGGTGATATAAGTATTCCCCCGGTCTCCGTCTGCCACCATGTATCCACTATGGGGCATTTGGCATTACCAATAATGTTATAATACCACATCCAAGCCTCAGGATTAAGGGGTTCACCAACACTTCCTAAGAGTTTTAGAGAGCTGATATCGTGTTTCTTTACCCATTCATCACCCTCCTTGGCAATAGCCCTTATAGCAGTTGGGGCTGTGTAAAAAAGGTTTACCTTGTATTTTTCAACCACATCCCAAAATCTTCCGACATCTGGATAAGTGGGAACCCCTTCAAAGATAATAGAAGTTGCACCATTACATAATGGTCCGTAAACTATATAAGAATGGCCAGTAACCCAGCCAATGTCGGCAGTGCACCAAAAGACATCTTCTTCGTGATAGTCGAAAACGAGCTTGTGGGTTAAGGCTACATATACAAGATAACCTCCGGTAGTATGCAATACCCCCTTTGGTCTTCCAGTTGAGCCAGAGGTGTAAAGGATGAAGAGAGGATCCTCTGCATCCATCTCCTCGGGCGGGCAATGCGCATCTACTTTCGCCATTTCCTCGTGATACCAGGTATCTATAGCATCGTTCCATTTTACTTCGACACCGGTCCTTTTAACTACAATATTTGTCTCAACGGTTGGGCATTCTTTCAGGGCTGTATCGGCATTTTCTTTGGTGGGAATGGCCTTGGCACCCCTAAAAGTCCCGTCACAGGATATCTGGACTTTGGCTCCACAGTCCCGGACTCTATCACGAAGAGAATCTGAAGAAAATCCACCAAAGACTATGCTGTGGATAGCGCCAATTCGAGCGCAGGCTAACATGCTGATAGCAAGTTCTGGAATCATTGGTAAGTAAATAGAGACCCTGTCACCCTTTTTAACCCCTTTTGCCTTTAAGACATTGGCAAATTTGCATACCTCTTCATAAAGTTGTTTATAGGTATATCTTCTGTTATCTGATGGATCATTGCCTTCGAAAATAATAGCGGTCTTGTCCCCTCTTTTTTCAAGATGTCTGTCAAGGCAGTTATAGGAGACATTCAGTTTTCCATTTATAAACCATTTGTGCTCAGGGGATTTGTCCCAATCATAATGACAAACCTGATCCCATTTTTTGAACCAAGTTACATATTCTTTGGCTATATCACCCCAAAAATCTTCCGGATCATCCATAGAGCGTTGCCACATCTCTTTGTATTTTTCCATACTATTTACGTAAGCCTTCTTTTTCCATTCCTCTGCTACAGGAAAAATCTTCCCTTCCAGAGATAGCTCGTTACTCATATCTTATCCTCCTTCCAATAGTTATTTTTCTTAATTT
>JAUWNK010000194.1 GCA_030612685.1 Desulfobacteraceae bacterium | reverse complement strand
ATTTTAGGCACTTTAGGCAATTTAAACTTTAGGCACTTGTTTCAGCAAGGACAAAGACCATGCTGCTATCTCAAGGGTTGGATATGTCATTATCCTTTTTTTGGATTCAAATCTTTTACTAATCTCTCCTGGATTGGGCCCATAAAGCCAGGCTATTACAGGTTTGTTGGGTTGTTCTTCCACCACTTTATTAAGGGCATCAGAGACATTAAGAAAAGAAAACTCTGGTATCATAGGGGCAATAGCTATACAGATAACCCCATCTACATTTGGGTCATCCAGTACTGCCTTTAATGCTATAGAATATGCATTTCCAGTACCAAACTTCATAACTGCCGGCCATATATCAAGGGGATTTCCGATAGGCATCCAATCAGGGGAAAGTTCGGCAATAATATGAATAGTCTCAGGGGAAAGGGTAGAAAGTTTCAGACCGTATCTTTCCAATGCATCAATTACCATAATACCAGCCGCCCCGCTAAAGGTGATGACTGCAACACCATTTCCTTTCATGGTGGGAAGGTTAAGTAAGGTCTTAACTGCATAGGTCATCTGACCATCCTCTTCCAAAAATATAACTCCTGCCTGCTTTAAAGCAGCTTTACATACCTGATAATTACCGGCCATGCTACCGGTATGAGATATAGCTGCCCTGGCACCTGTCTCGCTGCTGCCGGTTTTATGGATAATAATTGGCTTTTCTTTGACTAATCTACTGGCCAGGGAAATAAATTCTTTTCCTTCACTTAAGCCTTCCATATGAATAGCAATGATCTTTATATCAGGGTCTTCCCCTAAATAGGACAGGGCCTCATAAAAACCGATATCACAGGCATTGCCAAGATCAATACCCTTCCCTATATTTCCGCTAAATCTCAGTGCCCCTACAAAAAGGATACCTGATTGACATATTAAACCAACCGGCGCCCTCTCCTTAGTTATAGGCATAAAGGAGGTTGTAAAATTATTGAAGTTATTAAGAACTCCAAGGGTATTTGGACCGAGAATCCTGATCCCATCTCTTTTTGCAATCTCTTTAATCTCCTGCTGTATCTCTTTCCCCCGGCTATCTGCATCGGCAAAACCCTGGTTGACTAAAATAGCAGCCTTGACATTTGCTGCAACACAATCTTTAAGGATATTCACCGTATGTTCCCGAGGGGTGCTTATAATTGCCAGATCTATCTTTTCTTTCACTGCTTTTACATTTGGGTATGCCTTTTTCCCAAGAATCTCTTTGGCCTTTGGATTAATAGGAAAAATTTTCCCAGAGAAGCCGAATTTGATCATATTTTCCATGATATTAAATGACCCTGGACCGGTCTTTCGACTGATCCCAATAAGGGCCACACTTTCTGGTTCCATGAAGTTTTTCATACTAAGTTCCATTATGCTTTGTTAATGCTAAGGTATTTACTCAGCCATACAAGACACAAAGGCACCAAGGTTAGACAATTGATAATTGACAATTTTTCATTGATCATTTAATACTCTTCGTGTCTTAGTGCCTTGGTGGCCTCCGGCCCGTAGGGCCTACGCCCCGGAGGGCTACTTGAACAGTTACATGCTAAGTTATTAAAAGGTTTCATATCTATTACGTGAATGAAAATTGGAGTCAAACTTATTCCTGTAATGTCTTAAAGAAAGGGCTAAGGCCTTTAATGCTTCGTCTGGCTCTGTAAAGATAGGAAACTCGGCAGTCTTTTTCATCATGAACCATTCATTGGAATCCGCTATTAGGGATAGGGCAACTGGCTTTTGATATCGGGAAGATAAGTTGCATGCAGACCGGATAAGGTTTTTAGTAGCCATCATATCCACCCCAGGCTGATACAGATGCGAAAAAAGAACTCCGTCAACTTCCTTTTCCCTTAGGGCCCTCTCCAGAACCTCTATGTAGAATTTGAGATCAAAAATGTCCCCCAGGTCAAGGGGGTTGGTCATCCTTATAACCCCTGCCCTAACTTTTTTTCTAACATGATTAAAGAAATCCTCGGAAAATGGAATCATATTGAAACCGTACCTATAGGCTGCGTCTGCAGACATAACCGCACGGCCACCGGAGCGGGATAGAATTGCCAGATTGGGTCCTTTCATCAATGGGAGATTAAATATCTTAAAAGAGTTTATCATCTCATTTAAGGTATAAACCCTATGCATACCGGCCTGACTCAAGGCGGAAGAGACAAGCTCATCGTCATCAGCCAGGGCAGAGGTATGAAATCTGGCAATCTGATTGCTTGCCTTATTTGTATTTGACTTCAAAACAATAACGGGTTTTTGAGTCGATTCCGCCAGATTCATTAAACGGCGTCCGTTAGATACACTCTCCAGGTAAAGGCCAATAGTCTTTGTCTTTGGGTCAGAGATCAGGAATTCAAGATAATCGTTTTCGTCTAAATTAAGCTTATTCCCCACACTGATTAATTTATTAAACCCTATGTTTTCACAGGAAAATAGTCTTATGATGTTATTAACTATTCCTCCACTCTGCGAGACAAGGGATACATTACCAGCTTTAATAACTTTATGATCTAATGGGGAAAAGGGGACGACGAGTCCATTTTCCAGATTAATAATACCGATACAATTTGGTCCTACAAAGCGAATCTGCCATTTCCTTGCAATTGCAAGAATCTCCTTTTCTAACTCTTCATGTTCTTCAGCAAATTCACTAAACCCTCCTGATTCTATAACCGCATAACGTATACCCTTACGGCCACATACCTCAAGGGCCTCAGGTATAGAAAAGGCCGGTATCAGAAAAACAACCAGATCTGTAGAGGCATCTATCTCATCAATCCGGGTATAGATCTTTCGGCTATTTAAATTACCCCCCTCCTTGCCTATAAGGTAGATAGGGCCCTTAAAATTAAATCGATCGAGGTTTTCTACAATGTTCCTGCCCAGGTTGGTTGGTGTATCAGATACGCCAACCACCATAACGCTTTTAGGGTAAAATAGTTTTTTCACAAGAAAATATCTTCCTTATACTTAATACCGGGGGTATAAAATAGTTTTCATTTTTATCATTCAAGACATCTTTATTAAATCTGTAGTGCAGGGCTTTAGCCCTGCCAATAGATGCAGCCCTCTCCGAGCTGAAGCCTTGCGATGCCGGGCGAGTATGGGCTTCGTCACCCTCACCGATCTTATACCGTTTTTTTCATTTGACATTTGTCATTCATTTGACATTTGATCTTTGTCATTTGTTATTGTTCGTTCAATGCCCCCATTCCTGATGATATCTTGTGCGCCACTTCCTTAACCATTCTGCCCAGATATTCCCTATCCGCGGATTTGAAGCTAAAGATAGGGGATGCAATCCCAATGCATCCTGCAAGGTTCCCATGGTAATCATAAATTGGAGCCACAACCCTCCTGACCCCTTCTCTTAATTCCTGATCATCAAAGGCATAGCCACTTTTAATTATAATAGACATCTGCTCTTCAAGTTGATCTATATCTGTTATGGTATGTTTGGTGACTGTAGGTAGACCAATTTTATTTAAGACATCCTTCCTCTTTTCTTTCTCCATATGGGCGAGATATATCTTGCCTGCTGCGAGGGTATGAAAATAAGGATAGGCAGAGCCAATCCTTGAGAAAAGCCGGACCCCTTCATTTCCCTCTATCTGATCAATTAAGAT
>JAUWNK010000145.1 GCA_030612685.1 Desulfobacteraceae bacterium | reverse complement strand
AACTTAGGAACGGGCTCGAAGCCCAAGAAACTAACCTTCTCTTCCGTCATTGTGAAGATTTTACCGAATAAAGAAAGCCTTTATTTAATTTCAGAGAAGTTTTTTATTTAATTAACTTTAACCATACAAGAAACTAAATGTGGAATAGAGCATGGAGATGTCTTTTTTTGTTATGCCCCTGGCCCAGACCTGGCTTGCAAGACATGATTTTGTATAGCTAAGCATAGAAATAATATAGCCATTGTACGATATTCCAGAAACTTCGCGCCTCCCGATCCCGTACCGGTCTCGGGACGGGGAGGGCGGGCCTCATAAATGCACAGGAGTAGCCCCAATAATCGGGATTTGATAGGCGGAGCTTATAATATTATTGTCAAGTTGCGATAAATCCCGATTATCTGGGCCCAGCACGGGCCCTTGTTTCAGGGACATAAAACAAAAAAAGACATCTCCATGCTCAACGTAACGTTTCTAGCATGAATAACCCTGGAGCGAAGCGCCGGAGTCATTTGCTAAAGTGAGCTAAGGTTATAAGATTCCTATGGAACTGATTATCAGAAAGGCAACGGAAGAAATCCACAACAAATGACAATTGACTAATGACAAATGCATGCAGGAATAATGCGGACTTTATCTCCAACTTACTTTAGCTCACTTTAAACTTTAGGCACTTTAGTTCACTTTAAAGAGGAGGATATAAGGATGGCTATCAACAAGGAATTGATGGACATTTTAGTGTGTCCAAAATGTAAAGGGGATATCTACCTTAATGCAGCAGGGGATGGACTTATATGTGATAATTGTAAGCTCTTATATGAAATCAAAGATGATATACCAATTATGCTTATAGATGAGGCAAAGCCACTATCAGAATAAAAGTTTTTTATTCTGATTACCATATACAACTCAATAATCAATGAATAACTCTCTTCCAGTCAGTAAGCACGTGCCAGATAAATGGACGCTCTCAAGATTGGCTATATTGATAATTTTCTTGGGATTTATTCTCAGGCTTTTTGCTTTTCAATCCAGCTATATTATAAATTTGGATGGCACTTTATATATTCAGCAGGCAAAGGCCAGTTATTATCACTTGTGGGATTCCCTAACTATCTGCTTTCCTTATCTTTCTAATTATCCAATTCTTATTGCATTTACCTATAAACTTTTTGGTGATTGGGTTGTAGCTGCCAAGGCGGTGTCTCTTATTTTCAGCTCTCTAAGTTTAATTCCACTATATTTACTGCTCAGGCGTTTTTTCGATGAAACTATTACTTCAATCAGCTTATTGATCTTTGCCTTAAACCCTGCCTTTATTGACCTATGCGGGAAGGTAATTAGAGGACCTATATATTGGTTCTTCTCCTTAATTGGATTGTACCTTTTTACCCTTCAAATTGAGAAAAAAAATTACCTCCACCTTGTTTTTTGTAGCATTGCCCTTTTCATAGCTGCCTGGGCTCGGCTTGAGGCAATTCTATATATCATAATGTCTTTTTTTTATATATTTGTAATAGCAAAGGAAAAGAAATTGCAAAATTTATTTTTTTTCCTTTTTCCGGTTATACTAATTATTGTTATTCTCTTGATTTCTAATATACATATCAAGGAGTTGTTTGCTCCTCAACAGATAGCAAATAAGCTATCAGGAGCATTAGAGAATTATCAAACCTTGCGAGCAAATCTAAGCAAGATTATTGATCAAAGTCCCACTGGTTTTAGCCCTTATTTTTTCCCTAAAGTGAGAAACTTGATATGGTTTATTGCCATCGGTGCATTATTTGTACAAATAACAAGGGCCTTCTTCTTACCATTTTTTCTAATATTCGCTCTTGGTCTTGTGGGATTAAGGGGCAGGATTAAAGAAGATCCTCGTTTGCTCTATTTGGCCATCTTGTCTGCCTCTTCATTAATATTACTTTATCTTCAGACTCTTTACAATTGGGCTATGGTCAGCAGATTTATTGCACTATTTTTATTTCCCTCCTTTTGCGTGGTCGGTTTTGGGTTGGAAAAGATAATCAATTATTTGCATTCCAAGTTTAAATTGAAAAAATCTATGGCTTATATTGTTGTATGCCTGTTGATCTTTTCGATTGCCTTACCTAAGAACCTGAAAGCAGGTAGGACCGATAAGGTTGTATTTAAAGAAATTGGAGGATTTATCTCCAGGCAGGAGGGAAATAGAAGAGAAATTCTAATAGCAGGCTCCTTCAAATGGATTCGATTGATTCATTTTTATGCAAATCTAAATTACTCCGGGGCCCCTTGTTTCAATATCAATTCGATATTAACCGATGAAAATAAAGGCTCTCTCCGTTTTTTAAAGGAAAAGGCCTTTCATTATTTTATTTGGGATGAGAAAAACTGGACTAAAAAGGAACTAGACTCTATCCGAAACAAGTACCATGAAATTATTATTGAACTTAAAGAGTGGTGGAGCCCAAAGTTAGGGAGATTAATACTTTTTAAGGTTATTTAATGAAGATAGCGCTTGTATGCAAAGAATATTCTTTGAAAAAAGGAGGTTTGGAAAGATATACTGTTTCTTTAAGCAGAGAACTTATCCGTGCCGGACATGAGGTTCATGTATTTACGAACGCTTGGCAGGAGGAGCCGGGCGTCATAATTCATCATGTTCCGATGCTTCGCTTTTCATCACCCCTGAAGAATCTCTCCTTTGCCCTTTTTTCAAACCGTGCTTTGTCGAAAATGAGTTTCAATGTAATACATAGCATGGAAAGGATTTTTTATCAGGACATATTTCGTGTTTCAGATGGCATCAATCCTGTCCAGGTTTCGCAGCAGTACCCGAATTTTGCAGTTCGCTTGCTTAAAGCAATAGGTCCCAGACGGCTTACTTTGAGTTATTTAGAACACAGGATTTTTGTAGATCGAGGATGTAAGGTCATCATGACCAACTCCGAATTGATAAAGGGGCACATTATTGAGCACTACAAGGTAGCCCCTCAGAAGATAGAGGTAATTTATAATGGCGTGAATACTTTGAGATTCCACCCGGGAGTTAAAGAAGAATACGGTGCAGCCGTTAGGAGTAAGTACCGCATCAAAGAAAATGAGTTGGTTCTTCTTTTTATATCAAACAATTTTAAACTTAAAAGGCTTCAAACAATCCTTAAGTCTTTGGCCTTGTTGAAGAAAAGGGAAATTAAACTTTTGGTTGTTGGAAATGACAGTAAAAGGCCTTACCAAAGATGGGTTACTGAAAACGTTTTGGATAAGCAGGTCTTATTCCTGGGGCCGAAAAAGAACATAGAAAAATACTACGCTGCCTCGGATATCTTTGTTCTTCCCACCCTTTATGATGCCTTTGCCAATGTTTGTTTGGAGGCTATGGCCTGCGGATTACCTGTAATCACTACCAGAAACAACGGAGCCTCTGAACTAATTCAGGATGGAGAACAGGGTTTTATTTTAAAGGGACAGGGGCCCAATGAATTGGCTGGGAGGATAGCGACCCTCAAGCTCCCAATGGATAGGATCCGCATGGGAGAGAAAGCGGCCAAGAAAGCAAAGCACTTCACAATAGAGAAACATTTTTCCGAGGTACTTAAACTCTATGAGCGAGTCGGGAGACAGGACTATATTTAAAGTGACAGACTTTTCCTCATTGGTCCATCCAGTAGAGCGTGAACATCTGATTCTTAACAGTGATTACCAGGAACTTTTGAGATATCTTGAGTTTGATTCTTTCGAATCAATATGGCATTACCAGAGTGGCGAGGCTATTAAAAATATCAAAGAAAGGTCTATTATTCGTTTCAGAGTTCCAAGTCATGAAAAGGAAAGATATTTTTACTTAAAACGGCACAAGCCAAGATACATTGGTCTCCAAAGGTTGCTTGTGCCATTTTTTCCAAAGTGGGTACTATCACGGGGTCGAAGAGAATTTGAAAATATATGCGATTTTCGGAAATGCAACCTTTCTACAGTTATACCAGTGGCTGCAGGAGAGAGATTTGTCCATTTTTTTTGGGTAGAATCTTTTCTTATCACTGAGGATTTCGCGCCTTTTATTTCCTTGGAGGATCTGCTTAATAAAAGTCCAGAATTTCTTATGGGTCCGGAAGGTGAACTCAAGAAAAGGATCCTTATAAAAGAGATCGCTCTCTTTGCTCGAAGAATGCACCAGAAAGGGTTCAATCACCGTGATTTCAATGCAACCCACATACTTCTCCATTACGAAACCGGATCCGATATTCCAAAAATTGCACTTTTTGATTTACAGAGAGTCGATAGAAAAAGATTTTTGCGATACCGTTGGATGATTAAAAGTCTTGCAGAGCTAAACTATACAATGCCGGAAAAGCTGTTTGACACAAAAGATAGACTTTACTTGCTTTTATCCTATAAAAGAAAGAACAAACTTTATGCTTGGGATCGACTGCAATGGCTCTGGATCAAGAGAAAAACGGCTCGAATCAAGAGACATACTGAGAAGATGATGACTAAAAGAGAGCGGAGAAGAAAAAAGGGATTTATGGAGAGGTAGTTATTGTCTATGGGCATATGGTTAGAGAGGAACAGGGGTCCTAAAAGGATTTTAGTTATTAAATTTCGATACATTGGCGACACATTACTGATTACTCCCCTCATAAGAGCATTAAAGGAAGGGATCCCCAATGCCCACATCGATGTTTTGGTTAACAAAAACACCCACCAAGTATTAATAAATAATCCCTATTTAGAAAAAATCTGGGTATTTGATTATCAAATCGCAAAAAAAAGATTCAGCTATAATTTAAAGCTTATTGTTAACCTTATAAGGCAACATTATAATATTGTGATTGATTTAACCAATAACGATAGGAGTTCATTCTTTACTTTTTTAACGGGAGCGCGATTCAGGATAGGGTATTGGAGTAAAAAAATAGTTCGGAAAAACCTATTTTATAACAAGATAATACCTTCGGTACTAGGCACAATTCATACAGTAGACCATCATCTTAAGGTTGCCCAAGAACTGGGGTTATCCATTCGGGACCATCATCCTTTTATCGCTATTTTACCAGCAGAGATCAGTAATATCGATCAAAAGCTTTACGATTCCGGCTTAAAGGAGGGAGAGCCGTTTGTCATTATTCATCCCGGAGTTAGACGTTGGTATAAAAGCTGGCCTCTTGATAGATTTGCAAAGCTTGCTGATAACATTATTAGAAAATATAACGTCAATATAATACTGGCTGGAAATGAGGATGACAAAGCAAATGTTTCAAAGATTATAGCGAACATGAAGCAAAAAGCAATAAATCTGACAGGCCAGGTTTCATTGTTAGAGCTTCCTCCTCTTATAAAGAAGGCATTATGTTTGATAGGAAACGATTCGGCCCCTATTCATATTGCAACAGCGGTGGAAACGCCTGCAATAGCGCTCTTTGGACCTACAGATTGGAGATGCTGGTATCCCCGAAGAGAACATGATCGTGTTTTTGCAGCCGAGTTTCCATGCAGACCATGTGGTCATGGGAAACCTGATTGTCCATTGGGAGATGGGTACTGCATGAGCCATATTAGTTTTGAAGAGGTTTGGTTGGGCCTGCAGGAAACTATTTCCGCAAGGCTGGATATGGCTTCAAAGAAGGCTTTATGAGTCCTTTTACTCATACGTTACAATTTATCAGGCCTTTGTTGGTGGCAACATGATTGGACTCCTGACCGAATAACGAAGGTAATTTTCAAAACTTCCAGTAATCATGTGAATATTGTGCTCAATTATCAAAAAAGTGCAAAATGCCATACCTTACAGAACGAAATATAAGTTATAAATTGGAATGCATTCCCTGTTATCTATGTGGTTCTATAGATTCCGAGGTGTGGACAGTGGCCAAAGATCTATTGCATAAGACACCAGGGAATTTCCGTATAGTTCAGTGTAGCAATTGTGGTCTTGTTTATTTAAACCCTCGCCCGACCGTGGAGACTATCCCATTTCTTTACCCGGAAGATTATGGTCCATATCAAGCCTTTAGAAGGCGCAAAAAACGGAGGCTGGGGCGTATCCATCATCTCATTCTTTCAAACTTCTATAATTACCCTGGACCGCGTTCCACCCTTCAGAAGCTTGTCTTGTGGCCCTTTTACCTTAGATCTAAGTGGTACAACAAAAAAATAAAAATAATTCCCTATAAAGGAGAGGGTAAACTTCTTGATGTAGGGTGTGGTAACGGAGCTTTTCTATACTCTATGAAGGAATTGAGCTGGGAGGTCTGCGGTGTTGAACCAGATGAGAAGGCTGTTCAGTATATACATAAGGAGTTGGGGTTAAAAAATGTAAAAGATGGCCTTTTAATGGATCAGAGATATGAAGACCAACAGTTTGATGTAATAACCCTTTGGCACTCTCTTGAACATATGCCGAACCCGAGAGAGGTGCTTGAGGAGATTCATCGTATTTTAAGGCCAGATGGGCTTTTACTTATCGCTGTACCCAATATTAAAAGCTATGCAGCGCAACGCTTCAAGGATTTATGGTATGCTCTGGATGCTCCTCGACATCTGATTCATTTTACACCGGAGACCTTGAGTTACCTTTTGAATGAAACCGGTTTTAGTATAAAAGAGATTCGTCAAGAGCGGAAGTTATCGAGCCTGCAAACCAGTCTTAAGAGAGAGGATAAGGCTATAGGTCGACTAATAGCTAATAGCAAATACATTCTTCGTCTCTGGAACCTACTCATTCAAATAAGGAAGCAAAGCGACGTAATAGTAGTGCTGGCTTTTCCTCGTAACTGAACGTAAGAGACATAATTATGAGAATAGCCTTTTTAACAACTCGTCTTGAAAAGCCAAGTACCCGTTACCGGGTGCTAGAATATATTCCTTATTTACAGAAGGCAGGTTGGGAAGTGAGTGTTTTCGCTTTTGGAAGGAGACGTGTGGATCGTATAAAGATATTTTGGCATCTTTCTAACACTACAACGCCGGTTCTTATGGTTTATGTAGGATGATTCTTTAGCCATTTTTTCTTATAAGAGTTTCTGGATTTTTCTTTGTTATGCCGCTGCTTCATAAACCAGGCGATCACGTCTTGAGGGCTCCATGTGATTTT
>JAUWNK010000016.1 GCA_030612685.1 Desulfobacteraceae bacterium | reverse complement strand
AGGGGGACGTTGGTTCCAAAACGACTTACGAGTCAAGAAATCGGTTGAATTTGGTTCAATACAAAATGTTTCTATTCTCTTGATGCGTTTTTATGAAATATGATTGTATGCCGTTGGATTTTCTCATCATGAGGAGCGATTACAACTTAATTATATCTTTCAATATTAATCGGTAAATTGTTTTGGAACCAATGTCCTCTTTTAGCAGCCCGGGAACTGGGGGACGGGCATAAATATATAAATAACTTTATAAACTTGGACGTTAAAGCGGGACGCCCTTATAAAGCTAAGTTGAAGAGAACGGAGGGAAGTGTTAAGAGGTATCTCATGCCAAGATTAGCCCGACTAGATGCCCGCCTGCCAGCGCCTGAAGCCGTGTGATGCCGGGCGGATGGCCCGCCAGACCCGCCTGCCGTCCGGCGGGCAGGCACCCAGTGTATTGGATCACACAGGGCAACAATCATCAGTTGATTGAATATATAGGGGGAGCATAACCCTTTGATATCTTAATATATAACGTTGGTTCTAAAACAACCTGACAAAGGGTAGAAAAAGAGATAATCATTTATCATGCCCAGACAGACAAGACTGGATGCAACCCAGGAGGGCTCTGCTTGATTCGATATCCATGATGTTTATCCCGTAATTACCGATCAGGGGATATGTCATGGTCACAACCTGGCCCTTATAAGAGGGGTCTGTCAGGATTTCCTGATAGCCTGTCATGCCGGTATTGAACACAACCTCACCCGATGTCTCCCCTTCTCCTGCAAAGGTATTACCATAAAATACAGTCCCGTCTTCTAAGGCTAATAATGCTTTCATTTTGCTCACCAGACCATCCTTATTTTTACTCTTGTGGAAGGCTAAAGCCTTCCGCTACCGGCTCCCACTTAATTTTGCTACCAGGCCATTCTCATCTTCACGCCCCGTGCATGTAGTTCTTCCTTGATTTGTTTGATCGTGTAGGTTCCATAGTGGACAATAGAGGCTATAAGGGCTGCATCGGCCTTACCTTTAGTGAGCACATCGTACATATGGTTAATATTGCCGGCACCACCAGATGCTATAACCGGAATAGATACATTTTCAGATATGAGGGGTGTCAGTTCCAATTCATAACCCTGCTGTGTGCCATCCGCATCCATGGAATTCAGGCATATCTCACCTGCGCCTAATTTTTCTGCCTCTTTAGCCCAGGCCAGGGCATCGATACCTGTAGAGGTGCGGCCTCCATGAATCCAAATCTCATAGCCCGATGGTATCTTATTAGTGGTTTTTACCTTTTTGACATCCATCCCAAGCACAATGCACTGGCTGCCAAAGGCATTGGCCCCATTGGAAATTATAGTGGGATTCAGGACCGCAGCAGTGTTGACACTCACCTTTTCTGCTCCTGCCAGTAAAATTCTGTGCATATCCTCGATTGTCCTTATCCCTCCACCCACAGAAAAAGGTATAAAGATCTCCTCAGCTACCCCGCGAACCACATCGATCATAATGTCTCGCTGATCGCTTGAGGCGGTGATATCATAGAAGACGATCTCATCTGCCCCCTCTTCATAATAGAATCTGGCCATTTGCACAGGGTCACCAATATCTATATTCTCTTTGAACTTGATACCCTTGGTTGTTTTTCCGTCTCTTACATCAAGACATGGTATGATCCTTTTACTCAGCATAGTCACCGACTCAGATATAATTATAAGTTTTTGGGTTCTTAATCAGATTGATCAATTCCCATTTGTTTTGGCCTCACCTTTCTATATGTCTTGAGAGGGCTCATCCGCTTTCCGTTTACAGTAAGGAGGTCTTTCTCGACAGAGATGCCGAACAGTCTTTCATTCTCTTTTAGGATAGGCAGGATCAGCTTCCAGTCCTTATCTTCGAGGTTAACGATCTCACCCCCGTTCAGTTGTTCTTCATCCACATGGAGAAAGGGGTCCCTGATATAGATAGCGCCCCCGGATGCAAGGGAAAAGAGGTTAGAGCCTGGATATGGTACAGGCTGGGGCTGGACTTGACCGTAATCGTCGAATTCAATCCCGTTTAAAATCACAAATCCTCCTCCATCCAGTGGGTCCCCGGCCATAAAGGACTCGGCAAGATAATCCAGACAGGTCCCGTTTATGACTACTCGAGGTTTGCCAACCGCATTGATAAGAGGCCTTCCGGCTGCGTTGCCCATGACATAGACCTCACCGCCCTTGGCCCCATACAGAAAGGTCTGACCAGTATCTCCATAAATGATAATCTTCCCGGATTTCATGATTTGCCCTACCTGGTCCTGTGTGTTTCCATGCACATATATGGAAAGGCCATCAATGCCGGAACCAAGGTAATCACCTGAGCTGCCATAGATATCAATTCTGACCCCTACTGAGCCAGGACCCAGTCCGCAGCCATGAAATCGCTGTCCCTTGAGTCCGAAAACTATAAAGCGTTTCCACCCCCTGTGAAAGGCCTCTGTCATCAAGCGGCTATCGCTATTATCTCCTTCAGGGGGAAACAGAGAGGCATCGATGATCATGACCTTTTCGTTTTTTATGGGTTCCCTTAGCAATTGTCTGGTTTCCCAGTCAATTAACCGATATATTCCATTCTTTCCCCCTTCGAGATATGGGAAATGGCGGAACATGGAAGTCAATGTCTCATTTGTCATCTGGAGGATGGAGCGGCGTTTTTTGTCATGGGTAGGGTAGCTCAGATCCAGGAGCTTAGTTAAGGCTGTCAGGGATACCTCGAAATTGGCGTTATTTTTAAGGGCGCAGCTTTTTATCTGCCCAAGGCATTCTAATAAGGCACCATAATCCCAATCTTTTATCCCTTTCTTTACATATTCATACAGGAGCCCTGATTGTTGATTGTTAAAAAATCTTGATATATCAAACCTTTTTCCATTTCTATCCTCTGCCATAGATTGGGCACTGTCCGGTATGTAGGGGGCTTGACCCTGAGGGACGGTGATAGGCTTGCCAAATTTATCAACGCATGTCAGTTTCCTTTCAAAGGGCGATGAGGGGGTCTCATCCAGATTGAAAATGAAGGCACCTCCGTCTGTATGGCTTCCTCCCCTGGCATTCCAGTATCTATCGGCCACGGTCCCAATTCTGGAGTCCTCATCTGCCAGACTCTTCAGGGTTGCATCAATGGCCTGTTTCTCAGAACATATAAGTCCCACTTGCACCTCCCCGTCATGCAAGGCAAATACCTGGGGCCTAAGCATGGACGTATCAGTGATACCAATAAGCTGGAATCGTCTGTTCTCAGTATCATTCCTGGCAATGATAAAGAACCAGGGGCCATCAGGGGAGCCATGGATATGGGTTGTCTGGATGGCCCGGTAAATTTGCTGCTTTTCAGGTGATAACTGATCAAAATCCCTCTCCATTGTTGGTGCAAGGGCTTCAATGACATATTCCAGGGGATAGCCATAGGTCCTGCTATAGAGGTCAAACAAGAGCACGGAGACCTCTGTATCCGTCAAAAAGAGGGGATAGATGTTCCTCTGCCCAAGATATTCGACCACTGAGTGGTAGTTGGCAAAATCTCCATTATGCACAAGGGCCTCGTTCAGGCCAATAAAGGGATGGGCCCCTGCTGGATGCCAGACCCTTCCCTTTGTTGGATAGCGCTGATGGGCGATCCATATATGGGCCTTAAAGTTTTCCAGTTTGTAATACTGGACTACCTGCTCTGCATATCCCACGATCTTTAAGATAAAGAAGTTCCTGCCATGGGAGATGACAAAGGCTGACTGGCTACCATAGGCATCATAATATGTTTTATTGATCCTGAAACTGTTCTGAAAGACAAATTCATCTTCCGCCTGCCTTTTGGTTAATTGAAGTAAATTGCTTTTTTCCATAAACTCCTTGAGTACCTGGGGCTTCACTCTGACAAAATAGCGCCAGATATCAGGCGGCCTGATAGTAAGCCCCGGGATATCCCTAAAATCCTCAACATGGGGGATAATTTCTGAGAAATCTATCTTAAAGCAAGGCCTAATAAATCGTTTTTCCAGATCCTCCATAACCCCCTGCTCACGAACCGCTATCTGGAGCATATAATCATCTTCTAAAGTATCTTTTGAGACCCCAAGCATCCCAGGATCAAAGCCCATTGACGCTATCCCCCCTCCAAGGCCATTGCCCCTGTTGTGCATCTGTCTGGAAGGCTCAAAGATATGTTTACCTCTAACCGGTATACTTGAGGCAAACCCGGTTACACCGCAGCCGCCCTCTCCCTCTTTCTTGTAATAATTTCTTAAGGGAAAATTATTTGATAATAATTTTCTGGATCCTATTATATTTTGTATTATCTGATGTTTTTTCATCGTTTATATGGTCTATGATTCGGTTTTTAGATAAATAATGCAACCTTTAAAAAAGTTCGGGCACTTGTTGATCCCCCTCCCCCTGTCCCTCCCACCAGGGGAGGGGAGATTAGGCACTTTAGCTCACTTATTCATATAATCCAGATGCACAAGGCAGTCTGTCCTGCCCACCAGCTCTCCAATGCTTTTCATGCCTAATCGTTTTAATATCCTGATTAGCTCTTTCCTCCAGGCCATAAACAGGTTAATTATTCGCTGGGTTCCCCAATTCAAATCAATCAACCGCATCAATGCAGGATCTGTAGTAGCAATACCCCTTGCACAGCCTCTTCCGCTCTCACAGTTGTGACACCGAATGCACTCCAGTGCCACAAGTTCCGCAGTTCCAGTGCACACTCCATCAGCCCCAAGGGCTATGATCTTGGCCGCATCATGGGGGGTCCTTATGCCCCCGCTGGCAATCAGCGTTATTTTGTCTCTGACGCCCTCTTTCTGTAAGGACTTGTGTACTATGGGCACAGCATATTCGATAGGCATGGCGATATTCTTTTTGGCAATATCGGGGGCGGCCCCTGTTCCTCCGTAGCTGCCGTCCAGATGGATAATATGGGCACCAGCGTAGTAACTTCCAATAGCCACCATGTCCACATCTGTGGGCGTGGATACCTTCACTGATATCAAGGCATTGGGATTGATGGCCTTTATCCAGTCTACATGTTTCTTGTGGTCTTCCACAGAATATACACTGTGAAAAGGAAATGGTGAGAAGAGAGGATAACCAACAACCGCTTCCCTCATTCGGGCCACAGCGGGCGTTACCTTATCCCCCAGCAGGTGTCCGCCCAGACCTGGCTTCGCACCCTGGGCATACTTGAATTCTACTATCCTAACCCTCTGAATGGTCTCCTCACTGACACCGAAAAGACCGGTGGCCACCTGGGTAATGACATGATCATCATAAGGTTTCAATTCATCAGGGTATCCTCCTTCACCGGTACAGGAGAAGGTCCCAAGGGCTGCTGCCGCCCTGACTCTGCTGAGCATGGTGATGATGCTCACGGATCCATAGGACATTCCGGCACCGTAGAAAGGAACATCTATCATGATCTTAGGAAAGGAATCATTTCTCCGATTCAGTTCAAGCCCAACATGCACTTCCTCGTCTGGCATTGCCAATTTAGTCCTGTGAGGGGGAGGAAGGATCAAACGTAGCCTGTCAAAGCCGCCACCTGAGTCCCCTATCCTGTATTCAAGCCCTTTAGGGGGAACAGCACCGGTCTCGGCCATATACCAGGTGCTGACAAGGAGATCCGGTGTCCATCGAAAATCACCCATTGTATCAAAGGTGGGATTCCTCTTCAGGGAAAGGGCCTCGACCGGGCAGGCCTCATAACAGGGATTGGGGCACTCAGGCCCCACACACCGGTAATGATTCTTGGTACGGACACGTCCAATCTTGAAATGTACGTCATATGGACATACTTCCAAACATTTTCCACATTCTATACACTCATTGGTCCTGTGAAGTCGATATTTTCCAATGGGGTTTTTAAATCTTGACGGGGTTATCACAACCTCTGGTAACTCCTTATTCAAGTTCATAGCCCTCCCCAATTTTTCCCAGTGAACCAAAGGTGTTTCTGTCAAGATCCTCAAAAAAAATAGCCCTGCCTGCCTCTCCCCGCAAACGCCGGACATCCCTTATTCCCATTGCTCCCATAACCTCAAGGAGCTGGTTATGCCATGCTCCAAGGAGATTGATCACCCTGGAGGCAACCCAGGAGGGCTCTGCTTGATCTATTTCCACCGGGCATGGTAGCCCTTTGGTGCAGCGGCCACACATCCGGCATTCAAGAGCGATGAGTATGGGAAAGTCAATCACCACCCCATCAGCCCCACAGATAATGGATTTTGCCACGTGTTCTGCCATGGCAAGACCACCGCTGGCCAGTATAGTAACCTCATCCCTCATGCCATTCTCCACTAAGGCCAGGTGGATTGAACGAATTATATCCTTTAGGAATATCGAATTATCATCCATGCTCTGCCCCCATGAACTACCTTCCAGGCAGACAATGGACACACCTGAATCTACTATAGACAGAACCCTCTCTTCCACTCCTCTAACCAATGGGGTCCTACAGGAAATCAGGACAGATGGATGGGCCTGCTTTATCTTCTGGCTTATGTCTTTACAGTTCTTTTCCCATGGTACCTCTACAAGCCTGACGCCTTCTAATCCATCACCTGAACAATGTTGACCGGGCGAGATTATGGGGATCAGGTTTTCCTTAAAATCGACAAGTTCCCCTTTTATCATTTCATTGGGCAGGGCAAGGAAGGTCCCGAGTCCTCTGGCTGCCATGGCCCACCCCTTGATGATGTCTTTGCCACAAGAGCCAAAAAAAGGGATTCTCAGGATTATAGGGAGAGGGATATTTACCAGTAAAGCTTGATCACTCTCCAGATCTCCTGAATCGGTAAAGGTGAGATGCCTGGGAGTTCCGCCCAGATCAATGCCTGTACTGATATACTCCCTTCCATGGATGCCGTCCCTGGTGGGCCTTACAATCTCAGACATGTCGGTCCACATGGAGTCAAAGCCGGGCCCACTAAAAGGACCTGAATAGCCTGAACCAGAAACAGGGATCTTGCCAGTTTCGGCCTGATCCCACAATTGGGCAATGATGTCTGGCGTCCAGTGGGAATCCCCAAGGGCCGCGTATTCCGGGTTAATAGATTTATGGATCAGTTCCATGGGGCAGCCCTGCACGCACCTGAGGCAGTTCATACACTGATTATCAATGGAATCAATCATCTGCTTAGTGTCCAGGCCTCGATTAATGTAAACCCTGTAAACACACTGCTTCTTCACACAGGCACGACACCCCAGGCAACCTTCCGTCCAGGCGATAATACCTGACTTAGTGAAGGGCTTGAATCTGTTTGGAGCAGTCTGTGTATGGATCATATACTTAGCAGGCATAGAAACCTCTATTGGTCTTGCAATCGCTCATTCTCTCTTTTTACCCTCTTGCCTGTTATTATCGGTATGGGTTTAGCACTGGGGATGGCTTAAGGTGGATGATGTTTTCCATGATCTCATCTGCCAGCACTGCAAGTGATCTTGGATTTTCCTTGGAGTTCATCACTATACCTATGCGGTCACCTCCGAGTCCGATAGATTCAATAATTTCTTTTGTCCTTTGCACCCTTTTTTTTGCCCATAAATTGCCCTCAAAATATTGGCATTCTCCTTCTGGGCAGGTGATCACATATGCCACGTCAGTAAGTTCCTCCAATGCTCGCAGAAAATGGATAGGCTCTATCCGCCCGCTGCAAGGAACTGGGAAGAGGCGAATGGATTTCCCATATTTTTCCTCCAGTGATTGCCTATCCAGCTCACTGCTTTCAGGGGTGTGTTGGCAATAAAAAAGGCCCAGGGTTAGTTTTTTTTCTTCAGACATTTAATGGATAAACCTGGTTATTGTCTTAAAATATTTTTTTATTAGGCTCACAATAGAGAAAGTTTATTTCTTTTCAAAGCAAAAAAATACGGAAAAAGGGGATTTTTCTGCCTCTCCCCCTTTTCCGCCCCTCAGCGTCTTTGCTTCTTTGGAAAAATCGGCTTTGATATTTCCTGGGAATTAGAATAAGCTGAACAATAAACCACTTTTTGTATTATGAATAAGCAAATGTTAGGCCAAAATATATTTTATAATAATTTCAATTAGATGATTGAGAAGTTCGATTAATATTCCCTTGCAGAATCAACATTTTTGCAGAATTTTTTTAATTTATCGACATTTTTGTATAATTATTGATGGCCTTTGAATAAAGAAGATTTAATTATGCTTTTGTTTTCGTGGAAGGGGCGCAAATCTGGTGAAAAAAAGGTATACTCCTTCGCTAAACTCCCTTCTCTCCGAGGCATAAGCTTATTTAAGAAATCAAAACAATTTATTAAGGAAGTTGGTGGTTATATTTTTCCACAAAAATATCTCCGTCAAGTCCTGCCCCGATCCGAAAAGATTTTCCGAAAAGCATTTTTTCATAATGGAATATTTGTTTCTTTTATATAAAAGATTTTTATATAAAAGAAACTTCTTGACATTGATCTTGATTATGATAAGTTTTTGGCATACTCGAAACTTTTAATTTGCAATGGAAACTTTAGTGTATAAAAGAAACTTGTATATTGAGAAAATCCGCCCGTTTATCGACAAACCCCTCGTTAAAGTCATCACAGGTATGCGGCGGGTAGGGAAAAGCTATTTCTTGCAATTGATTATGAAGGAACTGGTTGACCGGAAAGTTGCTAAAAAACGCATTCTGTACATCAATAAAGAATCCTTAGACTATGATTTCATTCAAGGCTACAGGGATTTAAACAATTATGTGATAGATTCCTTTTCTGGCATTAAGGGCACAAAATATCTGTTTGTAGATGAGATCCAGGAAATCGAATATTGGGAAAAGGCCATCGCGTCTTTTTTTTCCGATAGTGATTTTGATATCTACATCACCGGTTCCAACGCGCATTTATTATCTTCTGAAATCGCTACGCTGATATCTGGGCGATATATTGAAATACCCGTTTATTCATTGAGCTTTGAAGAATTTCTTCTTTTTAGAAATAAAAGAACGAAAAACAAAAGAGAGGAATTTTCAACTTACCTGTGGGCCGGCGGCTTTCCGGCGATTCATCATTTTGATTTTAACCAGGAGGTTGTTTATCAGTACATTAGTTCAATATACAATACCATCCTTTTAAAAGATGTCATTAAGCGAAACAATGTCCGCAACGTAAACCTTTTGGAAAATATCACACAATACATTTTTCAAAATATCGGCAATATATTTACAGCTAAAAAAGTTTCGGACTACCTTAAATCTCAGAAACTTCGAGTCAGCATTGATACGGTTCAGAACTATATTTCTTACTTAATATCCAGTTTCGCCATATTTAAGGTTCCGCGTTTTGATGTCAAAGGAAAACGTCTGCTCGAACTGCACGAAAAATATTACCTGGGGGATGTGGCCTTGCGCCATGCCCTGTTTGGATATCGAGAAGGTGATATTTCAGGCGTATTGGAAAATCTGGTTTATCTTGAATTGAAACGAAGAGGATACCGTGTTTTTATCGGAAAAGCGGGCAGTAAAGAAATCGATTTCATCGCTGAGAAAGAAAACCGGAAAATATATATTCAGGTGGCGTATCTGCTGACATCTCCGGAAACCATTGAAAGAGAGTTTTCCGTTTTAAAGTCGATCAAAGACAATTATCCTAAATACGTAATCAGCATGGACGAGATATTCGGCAAAGATGTTGACGGAATTCAACGAATCAATTTGGTAGATTTTCTGTTGAGCCCGTTGTAGAGGTCGACAGGGAATTACTGTTTAGACACACAGACAGTTTAAAATTTTTAAGATTCCTATGGAGATCGGTACCTTTGGGCCATAGGATACCTTCTTCCGTAACCAAAGGACTTTGTGGTAACCTTTAACCCTGGAGGGGCCTGATGTCTCTTATATTCATTTCGATCAACCCGGCTGATAATATCCCTGACGATTGATGGTTCAAAACCCATCCCTATAATCTCTTCTGCTGTCTTATTGTCTTCGATATAGGCCTTTAGTATGCCATCAAGAACCTCATAAGGGGGCAGATCATCCTCATCTAATTGGTCAGGCTTGAGCTCGGCCGATGGGGGTTTTTGAATAATTTTTTCAGGAATCACCTCTTTTTCCTTATTTATAAGACGAGAGAGCTCATAAACCATGGTCTTCGGCACATCTGAGATAACGGCCAGCCCACCGCTCATATCCCCATACAGGGTACAATAGCCTACCGCCAGTTCCGATTTATTACCTGTTGAAAGAAGCAGGTAACCGAATTTGTTGCTAAGGGCCATAAGGATGATTCCCCGGATCCTTGCCTGGATATTTTGTCCTGTAATTTCTGTTGCCACATCCTTAAAGAGAGGAGATAGGTCTTGAAGGAAATTTTTAAATATTCCCTTAATGGGCACATGAAAAAGCTTAATGCCCAAATTAGCTGCCAATTCTTTGGTGTCTTCATAATTTTCTTTAAGGGTATATTTGGAAGGCATAAAGATTGCCGCAACATTTTCCTTTCCAAGGGCCTGGACAGCAATATAGAGTGTAAGGGCTGAATCAATGCCGCCACTCAATCCCACCACTGCCCTGGAAAATCCACATTTCCGAACATAATCTCTGGTACCCATAATTAGGGCATTAAGGAGGGATTCTGTGTCCGTTTCAGAAACTGGATGGAGGTTGCCTTTTTCCCCATTAGTATCAAAGACAACTATGTCCTCTTTAAAGTCTCGAGCCCTCGCTGCCATCCTTCCTTTAGAGTCGAAGGCGAGGCTAATGCCATCAAAAAGCACACTGTCATTGCCACCGACTTGATTGACGTAGAGGAGGGGAACCTTATGTTTTTTGGCGATAGCCCCGAACATATCCCACTTAAACTCTCTTTTGCCTGCATGATAAGGAGATGCTGAGATATTGATGAGGAGATTGACCCCTTCTTTTATCATCCTTTCTACAGGATCAACCTGGTAAAGACGCCTTGAGAAAAAGTCTTTGTCATTCCAGATGTCCTCGCAGATGGTAAGCCCCATCCGGCAACCTTTATATAAAAAAGATGAGTATTCTTTTCCGGGTTCAAAATATCTCCTCTCGTCAAACACGTCATAAACAGGAAGAAGTCTCTTGTGTGCCTGATGGAGAATTTTCCCTTTATCAAAAAGCACAGCCGAGTTGTAGAGAGGGGCGCCCTTTTCATTCGGATTTTTATCCACAAATCCGCATATCACACCAATTCCCTTGATTGAGTTAACCAGCTTCTGGAGGTGCATCAGGTTGGCCTTAACAAAGTCTTTCTTTTCCAGAAGATCCCGTGGCGGATAACCTGATATAACGAGTTCTGAAAAGACGATTAGATCACAAGAAAGGTCTTTAGCCTTTTCTGCTGCAGACATAATCTTTTCTGTGTTCCTTGTAAAATCCCCAATGGTTGGATTAATTTGGGCTAATGCAATTTTCATTTTTTCAGTCCTATAAAATGTCAAGTGCAGACAACATTTTCACGGAACTGTGCACAAGGTAACCGGCATTCCGACCACAACTATCTTTCACTATATTGAGCTCTTACATTATGTCATCATATTTATAAAAGGTGAACCCAGTTTCGTCAATCTTTTTGCCATAAACTTCTTTGAATGATAGGTATCTTTGTGTATATATTTATATTCAAGCACAATGAAAAGCTTTTTCAAGGTAAAAAATAGTTAGTTATGCAGGATAACGTACCTTTGGCAATAGAAGACTACGAGATTCCTTCCATCGTCATTGATATCTCAGGGAAGCTTATAAAAAATGGCTACCAGGCCTTTATTGTGGGAGGGGCGCTGAGGGATTCTTTGCTTGGTTACCAGGCCAAGGATTGGGACGTAGCTACTAATGCAATGCCAGAAAAGATCCGTGGTCTTTTCCCTGAAATGACAAGCTTTAATCTGAAGCATGGAACCGTTACCCTGGTCTTCAGGGGAAGGAATTTCGAGGTAACCACCTTTCGAGGTGTAAGGGGATTTTCCTCAAGCATTGAGGAGGATCTTGCCCACAGGGATTTTACCTTTAATGCCATGGCATATGACATTATCAGGAAAAGGATTATCGACCCCTTTGGCGGGAAAGAGGATATGACAAAGAAGGTTGTCAGGGCAGTGCTCAACCCGTCAGAACGGTTTGATGAGGATCCTTTAAGGATGATGAGGGCTATCAGGTTCTCTTTACAGCTTGGATACACCATTGAGCCTCAGACACTCATGGCCATAAATTCCATGGCAGAAGCTATTGATAGGGTAGCCCAAGAAAGGATACGGGATGAGTTTTTGAAAACATTGATGGTTAAAAAACCTTCAGTTGGGTTTAATCTGATGAGGAAGTCAGGTCTTCTCAAGGGAATTTTGCCGGAACTTATGGAAGGATACAGAAGAAGACAGAATAATTATCACAAGTTTACTATCTACCGGCATACCATGGAGACAGTTGATTCTATTGATAAGGACCCTGTTTTGCGGCTATCAGCCCTGTTGCACGATATTGCAAAGCCACGGGTAAGAAAGAAAATTAACGGGAGATGGAGATTTTTTGGTCATACAAAAGCCAGTGCAGAGCTAACCAGGGAAATTATGATGAGGCTGAAATTTAGCAATGAGTGGATCACTCTCGTAACAGGCCTGGTTATCCATCACATGTTTGATTATAAGAAGGACTTGAGCGACAGGGCAATAAGGCGTTTTATAAAACGGATAGGGCCAGATAATGTTGATGACCTTATATCCCTTAGAAAGGCAGATGATCTGGCGCATGGGTGGGGAAGTGATTTTGAAAAAGATATCGAGAAATTTAAGAGCAGAATTAATTCCCAGATAAAAAAATCATATCCTTTCACTATATCTGATTTAGCGCTCAATGGTTATGATGTAATGAAGGTAGTTGGTTTAAAACCTGGTCCCAAGGTCGGCAAAATCCTAAATAAGCTCCTCGAAAAAGTCATCAAAAAGCCAGAATATAATAAAAAGGATAAACTTATAGAAATTTTAGAAGACATGAAGGAGTAACTGCTCGCAGTCCCCTGTATAAATCTTCCAATAGGAATAAAATATTAAAAAACTATATATTGTGTTATTTTTTTCTTGACACACAATATATATTATTCTATACTGCCTTAAAAAAAGATTCCCCCTTAACATTAATCCCTCCAATAGTAATTTTATGGTTAAAGAGGTTATCCTAAAATTGCCAATATAAAGCCCCCAAAGGAATTTAAACATCCCTTTGGGGGCTTTTGTATCTATTGTTATTACCAGTTTAATTTTATACCTTTCCCACCGTTTTAATCTGCCCTACCTATATAATTCCCTATTCTTTTGTCTCCTTTTACCTCTCATAAAATGATAATTTAAGAACTGATACCGATTCTTGTTCTTGCAACCCAACAATTTCCCTGCTATTTCTGAAAGGCGAAAGAGGATATGTATCATATCTGTAGGAGGTAATCATGAACCCCCTGAAAGGCTTCTTAGAGCCGGATTCTATTGCTATTTTGGGAGCCTCCCAAAAACCAAGAAGCATTAGCGCTCTCACCATTGAGAGCCTCCTCGGAGTGAGGTACGAGGGAAAAATCTACCTTGTAAACCCAAAAGGAGGAGAGCTTTTTGGCCTGAAGGTCTATTCAAATCTTATGGAGATTGAAGATCCAGTGGATCTTGCCATTATTCTTCTGCCGCCCTCAGCTGTTATTGATACCATTAAGATATGTGGCCAGAAAGGGATCCATTCAGCAATTATCGTTTCAGACGGTCTGGACGAGCCCTTGGAAGGAGGAAAGACTATCGCAAATATGATGCTCGAAATAGCAAAGAAGTATGGAGTACGCATCATCGGGCCTGACTCAATGGGTGTTGTCAATGCAAAAAAGAGGCTCTCTACGAGCTTTGCTCGCATTGATCGATTGACTGAAGGTGGCCTTTCTCTCATCTCTCAGACTGGCCTTTTTACAGGGGCCTGTTTGGTATGGATCTTATCGGTCCACCGGCTTGGTATCAGCAAATCGATCGATCTGGCGAAGAAATGTGATATAAACGAGATTGATTGTCTTGAGTATCTACGGGAGGATCCATCCACAAAAGTTATTGGGATGCATATTGAGGAGATTGCCGATGGAAAGCGCTTTGTTGAGGTGGCTCGAAATACAACCTTCATAAAACCGATCCTCGCCATTAAAGCAGGAAAGACGGAGGCTGGTGCTCGTGCTATCGTCTCACATACTGGCTCTATCGCAGGAAAAGACGAGATCTATGAGGCTGCTTTTACTCAGAGCGGGATCTTACGAATCCATGATGTTGAGGAGCTTGTAGATTTAGCAAAGGCCTTTATCCATCTTCCTCTCCTTAAGGGACAGAATATCGGTATCATAACTTACACAGGAGGATGGGGAGCCCTGGCAGCAGATCTTTGCGATGAGTTTGGCCTCTCGGTTCCAAATCTGTTAGAAACAACTCTCCAGAAGCTCCAAAATATCGGACCACCTTGGAGGAAAATCACAAACCCGGTGGACATCTGGCCACCTACAAGGCTTGATACTTCTGAGACCTATCGAGTAGCTTTAAGGGCAGTTGCTGAAGACGATAGTATCAATGGTCTCCTTATTATTGCCCCTGCTGTTAGCAGCCATTTCTTAGATGTACTCCCCACGATCGGGGGCGAGGTGGGAAGGCACAAAGAAAAGCCAATTGTGACGTGGGCCGTTGGAGACAAGGAGGGCGCAGAGAAGGCCTCTTCCTTGATTGAACAGCATTGTATCATCTATCCTACAGTCAGGCGAGCCGTAAGGGCTTTATCCGCACTTTATAAGTACCATGAATATCTTAGATCCTTTTCATAGACATTGTGGGGTCTGCCCTTGAGATTGGACGAGATTTGAGAAGGCGGTAATAGATGGTTCTTTAGCCACCTTTTTATTTTTTCTTGACAAACGAACCCCCTATGGTCAGAGTTGTGTTGAAATCGGAACCAAGCTGGCATCCGCCCATTTTACCTTGACCTTTTTCACCACCTTTGTCTGGAATGGCTGACATCAGACGCTTCGGAAGGAAAAGGAATTCGTGTTTCGGCTTGCAAAGCCCTGGCAGGAAGACAAATTGGTTCTGTTCAAACTAAATAGAGAGGTACCCAAATGGATCTCACGCATACTCAATATGAAGTTGACAGCGGTGTTGCTAAGGTCACGCTGCAGCGGCCGGATAAGATGAATGCCTTAACAGGCACAATGCGAAAGGAGCTGATCGAGATCTTCTCAGAGGCCGATCGAGCTGACACGGTTCGCGTAGTTGTAGTGACGGGTGCGGGCAAAGCGTTTTGCGCAGGTGCGGATCTTTCCTCCGGTGGCTCGACCTTTGATCAGTCTAAAAAGGATGGTCGAAATGTTACAATCAGCGATCATCGGGACGGGGGCGGCCAGATTTCGCTGGCAATCTTCGGCTGTCGCAAGCCGGTGATCGCGGCAATTAACGGTCACGCAGTGGGCGTAGGCATTACAATGACCCTACCAATGGATATCCGTATCGTGGCAGAGGACGCCAAGATCGGCTTTGTCTTTACTCGGCGCGGCGTTGTTCCTGATGCATGCTCGTCGTGGTTTCTGCCGCGTATAGTCGGCATTTCCAAGGCCACCGAGCTTATATATACAGGTCGCGTGTTCCGCGCCGCAGAGGAAACAAGCTCAGGGCTTTTCAATTACGTGGTACCAGGCAATGAGGTGCTTCCCAAGGCTATGACCATAGCCAAAGAGATCGCGGAAAATACATCAGCGGTGTCCGTGGCGCTCAGCAAGGCGCTCCTATGGCACGGTCTTGCCGAGGATGATCCTGAGTCCGTCCACCTTATTGACTCGCGCTGTTTCTATTGGGCGGGTCGACAAAAGGACGCCTACGAGGGAGTTCAAAGCTTCTTGGAAAAACGCCCGCCGAAGTTCACCATGAGCGCCTCAGCCGACATGCCGGACTTCTACCCGTGGTGGAAGGAACCCAAGGTATAGATATTGGTGTTTTCTAGCCTGCCCATAGCAGAGCTAACGATTCGACGGCCTTCGCAGGCTCGTGGATGGGGAAATTGTTACGAAATTCTATTAGCAGATCGGAAAAGACTTTTGCTTAAGGCTTGAAAATTTTTTAGAAGGAATTATTAAGGAGAGCATAATATTGTTTGCATCTAACGAGGTTATTTATAGTCATTGCGAGCGACTGAAGGGAGCGAAGCAATCTCATGGTTAAAACTCATTTAAGAGATTGCTTCGTTGCTATCGCTCCTCGCAATGACGGTTATTATGCGATCTATTTTGTGCTTTCAGTAATAATTTATGGACTAATTCATAGAAAAAAGGTTATAATCTATTCCAATTCCGTGAATTGTAGTAGATAGAAGGAAACAATATCTATCAATTTACAGTGCCTTCATGAATGGTAATTTAAAAACGATAAATAGAGCAGAGGAGAAATGAAATGCCTCTTTATGAGTTTAGATGTAACAAATGTGGAAATATTTTTGAGCAATTGGTTTTTCCCTCTGATGGGGAGGATAAATTTAGCTGTCCCTCCTGTGGTGAAGGAGATACTCACCGGCTTATGTCCTCATTTTCGTCCGGTTCATCCAGTTCCGACAAGGGTTTGAGTAGCGGAATGTCATCGGCCTGTTCAACATCTCCAGGTGGATTTACTTGAGCCTGATCTTAGCAGCCGTGAGCTGTGATCGTTGTTTATTAAATGAACTCTGATGTCATGAGGAAATGTTATAGATTTTTTATAGAAGGGAAACAAAAGGAGAGATAAAAGCGGATGAGCATCTGGTGGTTTATTTTAATTATCGCTATCTGGGTTTTGCTTCAGGCATACGTTTTACCTAAATTGGGGATTTCTACCTGACTGAGAAACAGTTGCCAGTTGGGCAATTCTGAGGAACAAATTTTAGAGGCCCATAAAAAATCTGATATTCATTAGTCAATCTATTCAGGCACTTGCTCTGTTCTTTATCTCACCCAAATCTCAGCCCTAAATGCTGATCCACATAAAATCATTCGCTTAAACCCTTACAATCTGATTCGAAGAGTCAACGACCCCGCCCTTCCGGGCGGGGCTTGGAAAAAGGAAATAATTCATTAGCCGCCTCCATCCCTATCCTCCCGTGGGGCTTTAAAGGGCGGCGGTAAAGTCTTTCATGTCTTACTCACCTTTAAACATAGAAAGTAGGTCATAAGGTAAAAGCAGGGATCATTTTTACAGGAACAGGCCCAATTCTTATTTTAACCACCTATGAATCTTTCGAGGATTCCAAATTTATAGAGAAGCTTGATGTCAAGGGGATCAAGAAGTTCATTGCTTGTGAGCTTCCCCTTGAAAAGGTAAAGGACAAATATGGAAATCATTATATGGTCGTTATGGGAGATCTTAAACAGACAGACGATTTGAGGGTACTGGACTATAACGGATATAACGTTTTCTATAACTTCTCATTTAAAGAGATGGGCAAACCTGTCTATCATGAGCAATAAGACAGGAAACAGCACTCATTTTCCCGCAAGAAAGGAATCCTTACAGGATAGCGATATCTCTAAGCCTTAACTGCCTTCAAAATTCTTCTGCCCAAGCTAAAGGCGAGATCAGAGAAGAAGCTTTCAGGGTTGTGGCAGATGACGATCCACAAAGGCTTGGATAGCTCTGGGATATTCAGGTTTCAGACTGGAACTGCTGTGATCGGTGTCCCTGGCAACGAATAGCTCGGCCCGACCCGCAGGTAAACTATCCCTCAACCTCCAGGCATTATCGAGTGGAAAGTTTTGATCCTTTTCGCCGTGAATGATCAGTACAGGCACGTCAATGTCAGGCGCAAGGTTGGCAGGGCTGATTGAATCCAGGCCCTTTTTGTAGAAGACCTCCATCCAAAAAACCACCATAGGTGCAAAGAAGATTCCGAAAACACGGTTGTAGCCGCGATAAAGGCTGAGAAGGCCCTCCCTGGTTTTGGCATAACAGGCCTCCAGGAAAAGAAGCTTTATAAGCTCGGGGTTTCGGTTGGTTACGATGACAGCCGCAGCCGCACCGGCCGAGTGTCCATAAAGAAGAACAGGCTCATTAACCCAGTTTAATACTGCCTCTATGTCCTCAGCAAAGCGAGGGGCATTCATAAAACGATAGGGGCTTGAGTTGCCGTGGTCGCGGGCACTATGCATAACAGTGGTAAATCCCATCTTCCCGAAGATTCTGGCTCTACCCACCATACGGTCCCGATTTCTGCTCCACCCATGGGCCAGAACAACAATTCCCCTTGACCGGCCTTTAGGTTCCACACGCCAGAGCTCAAGTGAACCCCCGTCCATTGCAGGGATTCGGGTATCTGTGTGCTTGCCCCAATCAGGTATGTCCCGAACCGGTTTTCGAGGTAGCTGATGAACGAGATATGTAAGGCACAGCGTCAGAAGCAGATAAATTATGAACCCTCCAATGATAATATAGATCAATATCATTTCCTTATTCCCTCAATTAATAGGTCCGTATATATGATGAACAGTGTTTTAGTGTCAATTCAATATATCTACCTGGCTCCTCAGTACTATCCGTTATTTCCAATTCAGTATTCAAATAAATTTCAATGACCAGGGTTTGGGCTGACAATTAATTATTTGTGAAAAGACTGGGTAACCTTAATTATTCACAATTCAATGCTATTCTGTTATCAATATAGTATGGATCTCTGTATCTAATACCCTGGTGTCTGGTATAAAAAGTATGTGCCATACAGGTCAGGGTCTTATACAGAGAGCATTTTGCATGCTTAGGTTCCCATTCGGTTTTTATAAACACTTCTTAGGTTAGTGCTTATGGGGGAAAGAAAGGACTGGGTCTTCTGGATTATAAAAATTGCCTCCAGGATGTTGCTATCACCGTTCTTTCGCTTAGAAACAGATGGGATAGAAAATCTGCCCCAAAAGAGCGCCTTTATTCTTTTGCCAAAACACCAGCGGTGGGAGGACATTCCCCTGTTAAGTCTTGCCACACCCAGACCCCTTTACTACGTTGCCAAATATGATCTATTCAAGAATCCTTTCAGCAACTGGTTCTTAAGGTCTCTTGGCGGCATCCCGTTAAACCGGCAACGTCCGCTGGAGAGCAGGCAGTCTATGCAGGCCATGATTGAATTCTTGAAAAAGGGGGAGGGGGTTGTAGTTTTTCCTGAAGGCACCTACTATAGAAATGAAATGGGCCCCGCACATATAGGCATTGTCAGACTCATCTTTTCTCGTTTTTCCCTTCCTTTTATTCCCGTGGGTATAAATTACTCGGGGAAAAGAGCCCGGACTCTGGTTCGGATCAATTTCGGCAAGGCCTTTTATGCAGACCCAGCAGCACCTGTAAGCTCATTTCTTGACAACATGATGAAAGAGATCGCAGGGCTTTCAGGATTGTATTAATTCTTCAGAATGGATGTTTTATTGCGTGAAAGATAGCAATATTATTGACTATGGTGAATTGATCCGAGGTTTTGTGTCTACATTCTTGCCACTTGATTTATTATCACAAACATATTATCCATATGCTAATTTATAGTATAAACCATATCATTTTTTCATTTAAGTAAGGAGGTATTAATATGCAGGCACTGATTCTTTATTTTTCAAAGGGTGGTAATACTAAAAAGCTTGCCGAGAAAATTGCTCAAGGGGTGGAAGAGGTTGAGGGTGTAAAGGCCCTCCTAAAATCCACCAGCGAGGTAACCAAGGATGATTTTTTAGACTCTGATGGGGTCATAGCAGGATCTCCGGTCTATTTTGCGGTCATGGCTGCCGAGTTGAAAAAGATTTTTGATGAATTCATTGTAGTACGAAAGAAGATGGAAGGTAAAGTAGGAGCGGCCTTTGCCACTTCAGGAGATCTCACCGGTGGTAAGGAGACTACCATGATGTCCATTATCCAGGTTATGCTGATTTACGGGATGATAATCGTGGGTGACCCGATGTCGGCTACCGGGCATTACGGGGTTGGCTGTGTTGGGGTTCCTGACGAGAAGACCGGGGAGAATGCGATCAAACTTGGCCGGAGAGTGGCTGAACTTGCAAAAAAGCTGCATGGCTAAAGAAATGTCTCAGAATTTCTACAACCTATTGATTTTATAGCCCTTTTTTCATGGTTGCAATCTTAGGAAGGAATAATGGGATGTTGGAATACTGGAATGATGTGCAAGATAACAGCAAAATTTAGAACTTCTTTCTTGTCTTCTTTTGGGCCTTTTAAACTTAATATTCCATTGCTCCACTCTTCCATTATTCCAATTATGATCAAAGAAAATAAGTCCCCATTTATGCCTGTCTAATACCATAAGTAATTTTTGTCCAAATCTCTTGAAGTACGTCCCCATCATTATTGATTTGTGGTACGGTGGAATGGTTTATGAAGTATAGGTGCCGTTGTAATCTGAATTAGGAGGAGGCCAGTTTTATGGAGCGCAGGATTATTATTGAGGCTGGAGGAATAACAAGTGAGGCCATCTTGGCTGAAAGTGAAACAGCTAAGGCTATTTGGGATTCCCTCCCAATCGAATCTACATGTAATATCTGGGGAGATGAGGTTTATTTTAGCATTCCTGTGTCTCTGTCTCTGGATGAAACTGCCAAAGAGATTGTTGATATGGGAGATTTAGGTTATTGGCCAACGGGTAAGGCCTTATGTATCTTTTTTGGACCCACACCTATCAGTGAAGGTGGTGAAATACGTCCTGCCAGTGCAGTTAATATTGTGGGTAAGATTATTGGTAACCCAAAGACATTTAAAAAGGTATCCTCTGGAATAAAGATTCAGGTGAAAAAGGGGCAGATTATTGAGGAATAATTGCTGATTTTAGGCCGGCCCTGAGGAAGGGGCCTTTCTGTTCTCCTAAGAAACTAAATGTTGAAAGGAGCATGGGGATGCCTTTTTTTACATCATGCCCTCTAACAGGGGGCCTCAGCGTGCCGCTTCAAACCGTGCGCACGAGCAACTAGTCATTGTCTTCTAACGCCTTTGTCCGTGTGCGCTGGTTTGAAGCGGCCTACCGACTCGTCTTTATGGGGGCATGGTAAAAAAAGACATCTCCATGCTCAACGTATAGTTTTTTTCATGTATAACCCTGAAGCGAAGTATCGGGGTCATTTGCTGATAAAGAAGATGAGTTAATCTAGGGTTTCAATAGGCCGGGTAAAAACAGGCTTAAGGCAGGCCAATAGGTAATAAATAATAGGGTTAAGAGAAGCAGGAGCAAAAAGGGAAGAGTGGCCTTATAAAGCTGAATAATAGGACGGTCAAATCTGGAGCTCGCAATAAAGAGATTTAGGCCTACTGGAGGGGTGTTGTAACCGATGCCCAGATTTGCTAGGAAAATCACCCCCAAATGCACGGGATCAATTCTGAACTGGGAGGCAAGCGGAACGATCAGGGGGACCACCACCAAAATAGCACTGAATATGTCCATCATACAGCCTACCAGGAGCAAGAAAAGATTCAGGATGAGCAGGAATCCGATCTTGGTTTCAACCATCCCTTCCATGAGCTTAAGAACCTTCATGGGGATAAAGGCGTCAACCAGATAGTTGGTAAAGCCCAATGCAGCTCCCAGGATAATCATGATACCTCCGACCATTTTCATACTCTCCTTCATGATTCGGGGTAAATCATTGAATAGGCTTAGCTCGTGAAAAATAAAGATCTTAACAAAGAGAACATACGCCACGGTGAGGGCAGCTGCCTCTGTAGCTGTGCTGGAACCGGAGTAGATGGCTGCAATGATGAAGAGGGGGATTGGCAGCTCCCAGGCAGCCCCTTTAAGTGCTGAAAAGAATTCTTGAGCCGAGAAAGAAGGTCTCTCAAGTTTCCATTTTTTACCCATGTACACTGAAAAAAGACAGGGAAACCCTACCATCAAAATGCCGGGAAGAAGGCCGGCCATAAAGAGCCTTTCAATACTTGTACCTGAGACGAATCCATACAATATGATCGGGAGGCTTGGTGGAAAATGGAGACCCAGGCTGCCTGAGGTGGTCATAAGACCAAGGGAGAAGTTTTCCTCATACTTTTCAGAGATAAGAGCAGGGAAAAGTAGCCCCCCAAGCGCTATAATAGTAATCCCTGTAGCGCCGGTAATGGCAGTAAAGAAAGCACATGACACCAGAGCTACTATCCCGAGCCCTCCAGGAATCCATCCGAAAAGGCTCCTTGAAAACCTGACTAGGCGGGTCGAGGTACCGCCCTCAGACAGCAAATATCCGGCAAAGGTAAAGAGAGGAATTGCCAACAATACTGGAGCATTAGCTAAGCGGAAGATTTCAATTGGGATTGCCGCAAAGTGAACCTGGCTCACATAAAGACCCATCATGGCTGCTGCAAGTATGCCTATAAAAAGGGGCAAACCCAAAATGATTAGGACTATGAGCAGAATTATCATTGTTAGTATCATTTTGTCATGTCCCTTGCAATCTCAATCCCCTGATCAATCGCCCTAAGAAAGAAGCGAAAAAGGATCAAGGCAAAGCCCACCGGAAGGATCAACTGGCCAATCCAGCCGGGAAGATAAAGAATCATCCTTCCTCCAAACTCCATTTCCATTTTGACATATTCTATACAAACCTTGATCATGATAGCAGAAACCAGTATGCACACGACCGATAGGATGAGCTCACGTATGGGCAGCCATTTTGGTGGAAGGACGGGGGAAAAGAGATCAATCTTGATGTGTTTGTTTTCTCCGGTGACAAGCGAGGCCCCCAGAAATGTCAACCACATCACAAGAAGTCTGACAAAGGGTTCGGACCAGTCTATGTGCCCCATCAAGGTGTTGGCCCATTGAAGATGACCATGGGTATAGAGGCCCCTGAGGCACACCTGCATAAAGGTGAGGATGATCATAAGGGAGAGCAATATGATAATGAACCACCCCTCGAGTTTGGCAAGGGTCTTATCAAGATACCTCAGGGTTTTCATGGCATTTCTTAATGGGGCCTTTTTAGGATCCGATAAACGCGCTCTAGGATCTCTCTCGAATAGATTTTCCCGGTCAGCTTTCGGGCAACTTGTCTATGGATTACGTAGAATTCCTCCAAAGCCACTCCTGAAGGGATGGGGATTATGGTTAATCCGCTATCCCGAATCATTTGGATAGCTTCCCGGTTTTGCTCTCTTAATGCTGAAGTGAGATCAGCCATTGCTTTGTCAAAAGTACTGGCGAGTAATCTGGAGAGGTCTTGAGGAAATGAGCACTGCGCCGGTAGAATGGGCAAGTGGCAGAGCAGTCATGTAGTTCATGGAAATATTCCACTGAAGGGCCAGGGCCCCCAGGGGAGGCGCGTAGACCGTGTCGATCATACCTGTACTAAGAGCAGTGGTGACATCTGTAATGGCAAGGGGGATGGGGTTGATTCCCATCGTGGCAAATGTCTCTTTAGAGATGGGATCGCCTGACCAGGTCCATACCTTGAGCCTCGAAAGATCCTTAACGATGCTGATCGGCTTTTTTGAGAAGAGATGCACATTCCCAACCTCTGCCCAGGCCAAGAACTCAAAGCCTTTTTTTCTGAACTCATTAGTGAAAAAGGGGCGGAGTTCCAGATGAACCAGGTCTATCTCCTCAATATTCTGGAATAAAAAGGGGAGGTCTAAGACTCTAACCATGGGGAGTATCTGTCCAAACCCAACGCCGGAAAATGCCGCACAATGGATCTGGCCGATCCTGATCTTTTTCAAGACATCCAGCTCGTCTCCGGCAATTCCGCCCGCATAAATCCGGAACCCGAGCCGGCCACCGCTTTTCGCCCTGATGTCTTTATCAAGCTCTCTCATATGCTTTACCCAGGTTGATCCTTCAGGTGCAACCGTGGCGAATTTGATTATATACTGCGGTCTTGCAGCAAGATAGTCAGCTTGTATTAGCTGGCAGCTTAAGCATATGCCAAGAAGAGAAAGGAACAGGAACCGCCTATAGCGGAATTTCCTATTAAACAAGTTGGCCTCCTAAAAAAATAAATCCTCTGATATTTCCACCAGGTTTTTCATTTTTTGCTTCATCACGGCATTGATGAGGCAGACGTCTTTTAGTTCATCAGCAGGGCTGCTATCAACCTCCTTAATTAGTTTTAGGAATAATTCTTTGTTCTGGACCCTTACCGCATAGTACCTGGCAAAATTATAGTGGGCCAGGAAGAATTTTCTATGACTCAAATGCATTGCCTTTTCAAAGCATGCCTTTGCACGCTTCACATCACCACCAAAAGATCCTGGCCTTGCAGCAAGGACAGAACCCATCAAGATATACGGTGCGCCGTAAAAATAATCTGGTTTTATCTCCAAAACTTTCTCCAGGCAGGCCTGAGCGACACTCAATTGTGCCAAGGCAACTGGTTTGTCAAGGTTCAGATTGATCCATGCATTCCATGACATGGTAGTCCAGAACAGGGCTTCAATCTCTCCCTCTCTAATGGCCATCAATTTGCTCAGGATGATTTCCTTTTTCAGGCCCACCTCTTTTGGTAAGGGTGCCTTTAGACCAATAGCCTTGAGCCCGTAACTCCTGGCACGGAGGTAGAGTTGGGAGGCCCTCTCTGTGTCTTTTTCCTCAATAAACAGCATGGTGTATCCGGTAAATCCGATACAGAGGGCAGTCAAGAGCTGTTTGTTTTTAGGTTCATTTTTGAGCAGCCCCTCCATGAGCTTCAAGTTGGCAGGCAGTGACTGCTTTGCCAGATCCGGGTCGCACTCTTCAAAAAAGGACTGAGTGAGGTTGGGAATGAATGAAGGGGAGAATTGCAGTGCTAATTTTACACATCCTGTTAAAAACGGGATCAGAAAAAAAATGGCAAGCAATTTCCAGGCAGATTTTTTCATGATGTTCATAATCACCGGAAGAGCCTGTTGACTGTTGTTCTGTCCAAGACGGATTAGTTGTAGAAACGTATATGCTCAATATCTTATGGAGGAGCATGGATGTCTTTTTTTTGCGAACGAACTGGGCAAACGCTTAGAGCTGGCTCTTTCCCGACCCGCCCGCCTCGCCTGAGCGAGAGCGATGGCGGGCAGGTGATCCCGGCGGGCGGCTATCTCAGGTAAAGATTGCCAGATTTAGTGAATTGTGCAGCTCCTCTATGGTAGATCGCCCGCCTTTATCTTTACCCTGTGGAATCCCCCAAAGGGGGTTCGCCAAAGGCGAAATTCCACAGGGTGAATCTTTAGCCTGCATAACAGCATATTCCCTTTCGTCGTCAAAAAAAAGATATCCATGCTCCAAAGAACCAGTAATTTGAAATCCACAATATTTTGAGCAATAACGTAGAAACTATAAAATCAGTCTATTCAGAGGGATGTCAAAAAGAGATTTAGGCAATGTCTTATAAAGTTAACCGTGTTACGCCCTCAAAATTATAGCCTGGCTAAACCTCAACGACCATCCCGTCCCAGGCGATGCTGACTTGAAGCTGGACGCCCTCCTTCTGATGGGAGGCTAATTTCCTCGTGCCCTGCAAAAACCTATCAAGATCCTTGTCGCTTGAGACCGGTTCATGGTGATACAGGCACAAATGCTTGACTCCCGCTTTCTGGGCCAGCTCCACTCCTATAAGGTTATTGGAATGCCCCCAATCTTCCTTGATAGTCCAGGCGTCGATAAGAGTGTACTGGGCGTCGAAAATCAGCAAATCAGCGCTGCTGAAAAAGTCTACAAAGGAAGAGAAATCCTCATCGCTTTCGGTCTTATGCTCGGAATCGGTCGAATATACGATTATTTTTCCGTCCCTCTCAAATCGGTAGCCGTAGGATTTTCCCGGATGGTTTTGCTCCTTGGCAGTTACCCTGAATCCTGCGATATCATATGTTTTTCCGGGGCTGAGAACGACAAAATGAATATCCGCACCGAGATCCTTGAAATTGATGGGAAAAAAAGGAGAGCCGTGCTGAACAGAGAAGGCCTTACTCATGTCCTTATGGCACCCATAAACCGTGACGCAGTTCCCTTTAACGTATGCTGGAATGAAAAAAGGGAACCCCTGGATGTGGTCCCAATGTAAATGCGATAAGAATATATGAAAGTCCTTTGGCGATGCCTTGCCATAACTCCGGAGAAGATGGTTGCCGAAATCTCTAAGCCCCGAGCCCGCGTCGCATAAAACCAAATCATCTCCGTCCCGTATCTCGATGCATGGTGTATTTGCCCCGTAAGTTCCCTTTACCCAGAATGGAAGCTCGTTATCAATAAAAGCCTCAATATCACTCCCAGAGCCAAAGCCTTTCTCCTGGGCAATCTCCAAGGCGGACTGCACCTTTTGCCGTATAATTTTCGCTGTCACAGAAGCGGGTAACGACCCGCGGGTCCCCCAGAAACGAATTTCCATGCCAATCCTCTACTTTTCAAGGCCCTTTGTGTAGCAAGGACATCCCACCCGAAAGAGTATGACTGCTTCAAGGAGTGAGTCGAGCAGGCCGGTTTCTCCAAATGCCACAAGTCCAAGTTTGGCTAGAGCTGATACTGATAAAGCTATAATGATAGAACTTCTTTTCGAGTAAAGGAAGTATAGGGAAATGGAGCTTGTGTGTCAAAATAAAAAAAAGCATTGCAAGATAAGACAGTTTCTCTTGAGGGTACATTTAAGATCTTACTAAAGTTTTTTGTCTATTTAAAAATAAAAACACATTAAAAATAAAAACATTGACAATCTGGAAAGTTATTTGTTACTAAGATACGCGATATCTTGCTTCGAGTTAAGGGAAAGCGGTGAGAAGCCGTTGCAGAAGACTGCTGCTGTAATCCCGACCCTGATTAGTTTATCGGGGAAGCTATCTCTCTGGCATACCCTCTTTTTTGGGGGCTAAAGTCACTGGTCCTGCCATAGCAGGATTGGGAAGGCGAGCCAGGGGGTCGGGGGAGTCAGAAAACCTATCGAAGCATGCTGATGTATTTCCCGGTCTGGAGATCGAGGCATAAATAATAATTATTTATGTTGCCGATTTCCTTAAAGATTAGGGAAATCGGTTTTTTGTTTAAGAGTCTTCCTGGTTAAAAAAGGGAAAGCGGTGAGAAGCCGTTGCAGAAGACTGCTGCTGTGATCCCGACCCTGATTAGTTGATCGGGGAAGCTATCTCTCTGGCATACCCTCTTTTTTGGGGGCTAAAGTCACTGGTCCCGCTTAGCGGGATTGGGAAGGCGAGCCAGGGGGTCGGGAGAGCCAGAAAACCTGCCAGGAATAGACCTTAATATTCTCCGGTCTGAGAATGCAGGCAGTTATTTAAAAAATATTCAGCCCGCCATTTAAAGATCGATGGCGGGCTTTTTTATTGTAGAGTTAGGTTTAGGAGTTAAAACGGGATATTGAATGTCAAGGGGAGAAAGAAGGGGACTAATTATCGTCCATACCGGTAACGGAAAGGGAAAGACTACCGCTGCCATGGGTATGGCTTTGAGGGCGGTTGGTCATAATTTTAAGATACTCATGATCCAATTCATTAAAGGAACCTGGCACTATGGAGAATTAGATGCAGTTAAAAAGCTAAACTCTTATTTTAAGATAGCACCTATGGGAAAAGGATTTGTCAGTTTTGAAAAGGGATTGGACAAGGAGCATAGATTGGCAGTGATCGAGGCATGGGAATTTTTTAAGGAGAAAATGCGATTGGATGAGTTCGATATGATTATCCTGGATGAGATTAACTATGTCATAGCATACAATTTTATACCTGTGGAAGAAGTTCTCAAGACCCTTAAATCGAAGCCTGATAGGATTCATCTGGTTTTAACCGGAAGAAATGCCCACCCAATGATAATTGAGATGGCAGATCTGGTGACCGAGATGAGAGAGGTCAAACACCCTTTTCAGAAAGGGTTCGAGGCGCAGACAGGTATTGAGTTTTGAAAGGATTATTTTTACGGAGATGGATATCCTGCTCCACCGATAACCTGGAGCATAGGTCTAAATTATGAATTTTACCCGCCTTAAGTCTGGCGGGTAAAGCAGAAAGGAGGTGATGGAATATGAAGACAGGGGTAATTGTATATGTTGTAGGCAAAGAAAGTCTGGATGATGCAATCGATTTTGAAGAGGCTGGCAAAAGATTGAATATCAAGGCAGACAGGGTCGAAGTGGTTACAAATATAGATGGAAGTTTTGATGTAATGCATGCCTGGTGGCTGCTAACAGCAAAAGGGATGAAGCTGATCGTCTGCATGATCGCTGAGGTTGTAAATCGTTCCAAGCTTAAGCTAACTGGCCGAGAGCTTAGGCTGTGTGGATAAGGTAGAGCAGGGCGGAAAG
>JAUWNK010000162.1 GCA_030612685.1 Desulfobacteraceae bacterium | reverse complement strand
CTCCCACGAAGTTGCAATAAATTTATATCGGTAGTTAGAGTTTCTACGTATAACACAAAAAACAATAGAGGCATCTCCCCTTTTTACTAAAATATTTATAGTTCTGTCCAAATTGATCTTTTTTCCCAAAAAAAGTATTTTATTATGACGAGAAGGTCTCCATTCATCTATCTCATCACAATGAGTGATTACAATTCGGTTTTCTTTCAGGCTATCATAAATAGCTTTAATGATATTAGGAGTATTATCAGCGTCAATAATTTTCGCTGAAAATTTGCCTGCTTTTTTTATTGATATATCGCGTAAATAGTCTGATGAAAATCTTGCTATAATCGTTACAGGATAATTTTTTGCAGCGAGATAACCTGGAGTAAATTCCACACCTCCAAAATGGCCCGTGATTAAAAGCACTCCTTTACCCATACTAAGTCCTTCTTCTATCGCGGTGATCCCCTCACTTTTCATGTTTATTCGTAAAAAAGCTTCCAGCTCTTCAGCAGAGGAAAATGCATTAAAGAGTTTTTCATAATAATGAAATAGCATCCCTCGAAAGACTTCCTTTTTAATGGATTTTATTTCGTGTTTGCTTTTGCGCCCTTCAAATACAGTTTCAATAGCACCTTCAATTTTAGTCCTCTCTTTCCTATTAAAAAAGAAGTATAATTTTCCAAGAATGATTATGTAAAGCAAGGCAACTCCCCAACCCAGTTTCTGGTATATAAAAACATTAAACCTCAATTGCAAAAATTTGCTCAAGCTGATATGCATGAGAATTGCCCCGATAATTTAATTAGCTCATCTTTAATCCTTTCAACATATATGCCAAATTTTGAATAATTCGTCTGCCTTTAAAAAATGCACCTGGGAACAATAAAGGGAGTTCTTATTTCTAAGTTAATGAAACATAATTTTAGTGTGCACATGATATTGTGCAAAAATGCACAATTTCATGTGCATATTTATTAAAAATTTGATCGGTTTTATCTGGACTGAAAATCTTGACGCCCATTCGATTCTATGTTCATATATTATTATCCAAAATTGGTGCTTTCGTTTATATTGATTTTTTCAGCTCAAAAGAATATGGGAGTTAAATAATGGCAGAGTCGGAAAATAGATCGACTATTCTTGTTGTTGATGATGAACATGGGGTTCGTCAGTCCTTTTATATGGTTTTAAAAGATGAATTTAATGTCCTTTTGGCTGAATCAGGAACCGAGGCTATAGATATCTTTTCAAAAAACCCCGTTGATTTAATTCTGCTTGATATCCTTTTACCTGATATTGATGGTATTGAATTACTTGAGAGACTGAAAGAGTTGGATCCAAATGCAGAGATCATCATGGTCACCGCGGTCAAAGAGATTCAGACAGCAGTAAAGGCAATTAAACTGGGCGCCTACGAATACATCATCAAACCATTCATTGTAGATGACGTAATAACAGTTATCCACCGTGCCTTAGAGAAACATAACCTTGTGAAAGAGGTTACCTATCTGAGAAATGCACTGGAAAGGTATCAACCCTTTGAAAAGATGGTAGGCAAAGATAAAAAGATGAGGAAAATCTTTGAGCTGATATCAAAGATTTCTGAGAGTGATGGAACGGTTCTTATCCAGGGAGAGAGCGGAACGGGAAAGGAACTGGTTGCCAGAGCTATACATCGCCGCAGTTCCAAAAAGGACCATCCTTTTGTCGTTATAAGTTGTGCCGCTATACCGTCAACGCTCATGGAAAGTGAGATATTTGGGCACAACAAAGGTGCCTTTACTGGTGCTGTCAATACCGCCATAGGTAAGCTGGAGATCGCCGATAAAGGAACTGTCTTTCTGGATGATATTGACTCCCTGGATATAAATATGCAGGGCAAACTCCTCAGAGTGATTCAGGAGAAGGAATTTGAAAGACTGGGGAGCACCAAAGTAATCAAGATTGATGTAAGATTCATTGCTGCTTCCAACAAAGATTTGGAAGAGCTAATTTCAAAAGGTGGATTTCGCGAGGATCTCTTTTATCGGCTGAATGTCTTTCCTGTAAAGCTACCCCCTTTGCGAGAGAAAAAGGATGATATTCCTTTACTCCTGGACCACTTTTTGGAGCTGCATTCCAAGGGTGGGAGTGCCCCGGCCAAGAGGTTTTCCCAGGAGGCTATTAAAATATTGATGAGATATGATTGGCCTGGCAATATCCGGGAGCTTGAAAATTTAGTCCAAAGATTAGCTACCCTTTGCAAAGAATCCGTTATCCATATTAAGGATATCCCAATGTTTACTATGACTAAAACCGAGATCAAGGATATGCCTCTAAACGAGGCAATCAAAACCTTTGAAAAACAATATGTTGGGGCTGTCCTTGAAAGTGTTAACTGGGATCGAACCAGAGCGATGGAGATACTCGGTATTCATCGTAACACCCTTTTGGCTAAAATGAATGAATTGGGTTTGAAAATATAAAGATTATGTATAACTACTCAAGTTCAAGGTTCTAAGGTTCACGGTTCAAGGTTAAAAAGCGATATATTGCCGAAGGTTTGGATTCCGAGACGAATGCGGAGTTCATCCGGTTCTTGCGATACGCCAAGCGGTCTCGCATGGAAGTCCAGGGCGAACTCTATGTCGCCCTGGATGAAGAGTACATATTGGCCAGCGAATTCAAAGTTGTTTCCGAGCAGGCCAGACGAATCCGCCACGACAGACTGCCGTTCGTGGATTCATCAACTATCTCAAGAAACCTGCCCGCCATCCGGCAGGCGGGTATCAAGTGCGCAAAGTAGCTAACCCTGAACCTTGAACTGTGAACCTGACAACCTGGATAGTTACATTAAATGTTATAGAAATTAATTAATTTCAAAGAGAGGGTAATGTAATGAAACAAACACGACTTTGTAACTTACTTGGCATTGAGTCTCCTATCATACAGGGAGGCATGGTATGGATTGCCAATGCTGAATTAGCTGCAGCGGTTTCTGAAGCTGGAGGTTTAGGCCTAATCAGCCCCACTGCTGGAATGAGCCGCAACGGTGACCAGGTAGATAATCTAAAAGGGCAGATAAAAACAGCCAGAAGCCTAACCTCCAAGCCTTTTGGGGTCAATTTACCTATGCTACACAATCCTCAGATTGAAGACCTGATTGCCACAGCAATAAATGAGAGACTGGATGTAGTGGTAACAGCTGCAGGTAGTCCAGGAATATATACGGGTCGCCTCAAAGAGGCCGGGATCAAAGTCCTTCATATGGTGGCTTCGGTGAGGCATGCACAAAGTGCGGAAAGGCGAGGGGTAGACGGAGTTATTGCAGAAGGCTGCGAAGCCGGCGGCCATAATGGCTTAGATGAACTATCTACTTTTGTCTTAATACCTCAAGTGGTGGATTCTGTGTCAATTCCAGTAGTAGCTGCTGGTGGCATTGCTGATGTTAGGGGCGTAATAGCCGCATTAGCACTGGGTGCTGATGGGGTGCAAATGGGCACCCGCTTCGTTGTTACTCATGAATGCATAGCTCATCCCAACTTCAAGGAAGCAATAATAAAAGCTATTGACAATGACACCACCATTACTGGCAGGAAGCTCGGACCAACCAGGATATTAAAAAACGAACTGGCCTATAAAATATTGGAGATGGAAGCTGCCGGGGCTTCGGTTGAGGAACTTATAGATTTTATTGGCAGCAGCCGGTCCCGAACCGGGCAATTTGAAGGAGACTTAGCCAACGGTGAATCTTACTGCGGTTCAATAGCCGGTATGATAAAGGAAATCAAAAGCGCCAGTGAAGTAATACAAAGCATTGTTGACAACTACGATACAGTATTAGATAGTCTAAGATAGCAAGGCAGCCACTTTGGGAGAGAAAATGTAAGTGCAAATTCTCCTTGAAGCTTTTTTAAACAAAGAAAGGACTAATAGAACGTTTCCTAAATCTATCGCAACATAAGAAGTCATTGCGAGCGAAGCGAAGCAATCTCTAACAACTTGGAATTCCACTGAGATTGCGGAGCATGTTCCGAGCGCAGCGAGGGATCTCTTTTACGGTTTGACCATGGCCCTTGGCGTTTATGAAAAGCCAGCTCCGAGTTTGCTTCGGCTACGCCTCGCAACCGCTACGATCCTCGCAATGACAGGCAATAAGCAATATCATTTTGGAATCGTAACACTATGTCTACATCTTACTCATATTTTTTGAAATAAGGAGAGGTGATCATGATAAAAGATCGTGATTTTTTCGAGGAGGTTTTAACCAAGGCATATAAAAGGATGCATCTTTATACCTGAGCTGAAGCCAGCTTGCAAGGCTTGCAAGCCATGTGGGACTTGCCCCTAAAAGGGTATTCCTGGGCTTCTGGGGGATATATGGGGGCCATCTCGTCTGGACAAACCACATGCGGCCTTCTGATTGGCAGTAGCATAGCTATTGGGCTTCTCTGCGGTCAGGGGGAAGAAGGTATCCCAGAGGAACATGAAAGCGAAAGAAACAAAGCCATTCATGCTGTAGCTGAGCTTTATAAAGGCTTTTTAAAAGAGTTCGGCAGTACAGATTGCAAAACACTGAGCCACTGTGATTTCAGCAACCCGGAAGACCTCAACCGATATACCCAAAATAAAGGCTGGAAAAACACCTGCGATGTTTTTTTAAAGTTTGTGATGAATAAATGCATAGAGATGGCAGAGAAAGTAAAGGGGTAAGCCCTCTCAAAACCTCATGCCTTGTCCAATAGGGAGAGCAAATCTTTCCATGTGGAAATCCTTGGCACCTTGACGTCCGGCTCTTCTTCGACCCTGGAGAGAACACCCGGTACAAACGGTAGATTGTTATCCCTAATATATGTAGTCCAGACAGGCTGGAGCCCGGCCCTCTGGGCACCAATGATATCGGGCTCAGGGTCATCGCCGATATAGAGTATCTGATTTTTTTCCACCTCCAGGTGCTCAATGAGTCTGCGAAAGACCAAAGGATGCGGTTTTCGGTAGCCCAGCTCGCCTGATATAAGCACCACATCAAAGAAAGGGGTGAGACCTATATGGTCAATGATCTCCCTGGCAGCGGGTGCGTGGGTGAAATTAGTAAGTAACCCGAGACGGTACAAGTTCTTCAGGGCTCCGAGCATCTCTCTTGTGCCAGGGATAAGGTAACAGCGCTGAAAAAAGGCTGAGAAATAGGCATCAACTGCTGCAGCAATTCGCGGGTCATCGGGCGGGACATTGTATCCCTGGGTATGCAATGCGGCACTGATCCAAAAGCGGTTGTGGGTCTCTCTCCCATCCTGTCGGGCTTTTTCAACAAACTGCACGGCGGCTTTATGGTGGGCCTCTTTGAATGGCTCGTTTCCAAGTTTGAGACCACTTTGCTGCAGGCTGCTGATCATCCTGCTCATGGCCTCATTTAGAGTTTGGGGCTCCGCAGTAATCAGGGTGTTGAAAAGATCAAATCCTATGGCTCTTATATGATTCATGAGGCTCTTTCTTAGCCCAATGGCTGGAGAAATGCAAGTCAAAGAGAAAAAACATAAAGATGAACATATCGCACCTTCGGTGCGGACCTGTAGGGGTTCGATTTACCTGCCCGCCATGCGAGTCCGCAAGGCGAGGCGGGCGGGTCGAACCCCTGGCCCAGACCTGGATTGCAAAGCATGTAAATATAGACTTTGCTTG